>JBCCQJ010000106.1:0-14231 GCA_039024395.1 Bacteroidota bacterium
AGCCGTTTCGACTCGCTGATGGACCGTTGAAACAGGTCCGTTCCGAGGTCCACCGCGGCGACCCTGTTGGCGCCTACTACAGAGGCGTACCTAGCAATGACGTCGTTGTACTGCTCCGCGACGCGGGCCTGGAACCCAACGAGCGTCTCGGTAGCGCCGAGATAGGCCGTGATCGCATTTCGCAGCGAGTCGTTGCGAATGAGCGTCAGGTCTCCCGTGGCCACGAGAGCCTCCGCCGTGCCTGTCGTGGGCTGGACCGATCGCCCCGTGAGTATTCGCCGAGAGTAATAGACGATAGAATCGGCGGGGAGCGGCGTCCCGGAGCCCCAGGACCCGAGCACCGTGAGCAGCGCTGGCGTCGAAACGGCCTCCTGGATCGAATTCTCGCGGGCGAACACACGGAGGCTCTCATCGAGGTCGGCGTCGAGCTGGCGGAGGTAGACCTGCTCCTGGGCGCGGTCGGTGCGCCCCTGCCATCCTGCGTTGAGGCCGACGGCGGTGAGCACGCCGAGGACGACGATGAGGTATTCGGCAGCAAACCAGCGCAGCTTCGGCCGCCAGGCCCACCGCCTCGGGGCGGGCCCCGAGGCGGGCGGCAGCGGCCCCGAGGCGGGGTCGGGCGGGAACTCGCTCATCGGTCCAGCTCGGCTTCGATCAGTCGGAGGAGGTCCTCGATCAACTGGCGTACGGGCGCACCGTCGCGGCGGAGGAGAATCAAGGTCTGGACCCAGTGCTCCTCCACGAGGTTGGCAAACACCAAATCGGTCAGGAGCGCCTGCCGGTCCACCGGGAAGGGGTTCGGGCGGGCGGGTTCAATAAACCCCGCGCGCGCATCGGCTACGTCGATCGGGTACCGCGCGTGGAGGTAGGGAATGAACCGTTCGAGGACGAGGTCGGCGACGAAGTGCTCGTTTTCCTCCATGTCGGCGAGCGTACTCGGCCAACTCGCCAGGGCAGCCTGTAGGCTGTCGCTCTGGATGAGCGCGATCTGCCCCGATCCCAGAGCGGCGTCGATTCGGCCCACCGTCGGATCGAAGTTTTCCCAGTCGATGGCGCTGTAGAGCAGCGAGTCGAACAGGGCCGCGTCCGGCTCGGAGGCGTCTGGACCGGTCATGGCGTGGAGGTCGCGGAGCTGCCGGATTCGGAGGGCGTGGTCGGCAGCGGTCTGGTCGTACTTCGCGCGGTTCGCCACGAAGTCGGCGTGCAGCCCGCGCAGCGGCACCTGCTCCTCGGCCCGCGCCGCGCGCTCGTTGCCCCACGCCGTGACCTGGAAGCCGATGACCACGCCGAGCACGACGATGCCAAGTTCGAGCATGACGGCGAACCAGTTCTGCTCGCGGACCGCCTGCGAGAGCCGCCCGAGGAGAATCCACGGGCGCGTCGCATTCTCAGGCGGCGCGTTCTCGGGAGGCGCGTTCTCGGGAGGCGAGGGCGGCTCGGTGGGGTGGGGCTGCGGGGTGTTCATGCTTCGGGCGTATGCGTTTAGTAGCGCATCGGAGAGTCAGGGCGTCCGTTGGGTCTCCAGAGCCGACCGGACCTGCGCCAGGGTCGCCTCCGCGATCTGGGCGGCGTTCTCCATCGTGGCCAGTTGGCCGTCCAGGACGCTCACGTGGAAGCGCAGCTCACGCCGGACCGCTTCGTTGGCGAGGAGCTCATCAGCCGCCTTGCGCGCGGCGTCCTCTGGCAGCGTGAGGGGGCACGATTCAGGAAGCCTGAGATAGAAGGTGTTCGTCCCTTCCACCACGTATTCGTCGCCGCAGGCACCACGGATGGCATCCTGAAGGTCGTGAGGCATGTACAGGCGAACCTCGCGCCGATACTGGAACTCGCCCCCGCTCGGATCGAGGGTGGCTTGAAGCGCGGCCACCAGCAGGTAGTGGTTGGCAAGACGCACGCGCGTGGCCTCGTCGCGGATCAGCGCGATGCGGCCCGACGAGATCAACTCGTCGTAGGTGCCGCGCTGCGAGGTGATTTCCCAGCGCTGGCTCGCCTGGTAGAGGTTGACGAGGAACGCGGGAGGGGATGGACTGGAAGGTTCGGTGTAGCCTTCCAGCGCGGCCACTCCGTGAGCCCGCGCAACGCCGTAGTAGTCGACCCCGTGCCTCCAGGTCTTGATCTCGGACGCGAGGTCATTCTCAAGGCGCACGAGCAACGCCCTCGCCGAGCTTCGGTCTTGGCGGGCGGTGTTCCAGTTCGAGACCTGGAGGCCAATGAACACGCCGAGCACGACGATCACCAGGTCGATCCCGATGGCCGTCCAGTTCTGCTCCTGCACGTGTTTGAGGACGCGGCGGAAGATCATGGCGTGCCTCGGATCTCGGCGTCGATGACAGCGATGGCGCGCTCGGTCGTGGCAATCAGCCCGTCGAAACCGATGTGCATCCCAGCGGAAAACCCGGCCCACTCGGTCAGCGCGGGGTGGACATCCGGGTGGGCCCGAATCGCCGACACCGCCGCAGAGGCGACCTCGGGCGACACCCCGGCGGGGCAGTCGGCGAGGTAGGTCTCCTCGCCATCGCTGAGTTCGAAGCAGTCTGTCCAGTATGGCTCGTGCGCAGCGAGTGGGATCAGACCGCGCACAAGAGAGCGATAGCGCGGGGGACGCTCCAGTGGCGACGCGATCTGATCGTACTGGCGCAGGTAGTCCTCCATCGCGCTGAGGACCTCGCGGCTGCGCGGCCAGCCGTTCCTCCGCATCTCGTCGTACGTCGAGCGCGCCACGATGTGCTGCTGCCACTGCGAGGCGTGGAAAAAGTCGACGAGCCGCGGCCAGCAGTCCTCGCCGCACTCAGCACCCGTATCCAGGAACGCGACCGACCGCGCCCCAGACTGGGCGACCTGATCGAACGCGCGTCGCTTGATGGCCACCTGCTCCACCGACTCCGCCAGCTCGATGCGAAGCTCGGCGAGGAGCCGTCCTTCGCGCGCCGCCTCGGCCCGCGACTCGTTCCAGTTACCGAGCTGGATACCTAGGAACACACCGACGACCACGATCACGAAGTCAATCGCGATGGCGGTCCAGTTCAGGTCCTTGACGTGCTGAGCGATGCGGCGAAAGAGCATCAGAGCGGGTTCGATCAGGAGGCGGGCGCGTAGCGTTCAGCCACGACGCCTTGGGCCTCGGTCGCTCCGAGCGTGCAGGTGTCCAGCGTGGCATCGAGCGCAGCGAGGCGGTCCACGTGCGCGGCCACGTCCACGCGGAGGAGCACGAGCGCGGCGACGGTCGGCACGACGGCCATCGCGGCGAACATCTGGGGCGGCGACAGCACGGCCACGAGCGGCCCCATCATCGCCGAGCCGGCCACCAGACCGAGGTTGCCTATCGCCATGTAGAGCGAGAACTGAACGCCTGCGACGGGCTTCCAGCAGAGCGCCATGCACACCGCGAAGAAGGCAATCTGGGCGAGGACCTGCGCCGTGAGCCAGAGCAGCAGGTACGCCTCGACGACGAGCGCCGTCCGCCATACCGGGGCCGCCAGCGCCATCGCGACGGCCACGATCACCAGCACGAACATCGCCGCACGGACGGCCCGCGCGCGCCCCAGCCACTGCACCAGCCACCCGCCCCCGACCATGCCGATGAGGCCACCCACGAGCGTACCGGCGGCCTTGGCATTCGAGAACGCGGTGGCGGTCCACCCGAGGTGCTGCACGGCGAACACGGGTCCGTAGGCATCGAACAGGCCCTGGTGCAGCAGAATCGCGAAGCCCGCCGTGGCCGCGAGCAGGCTGGCCGGGAGGACGAACACGCGGCGGAGGCTCTGGCCGATGTTGCGCCAGCCGTCGAGTTGGAGCGCCCGCGCCTCGGGCGAGGCGGCACCCCGCGTCCACGGCAGAAGCCGCTCGCCAGGGCGTTCGCGGACGAGGAGCGGGAGCAGCAGGAACGCGAGCGTCACGCCCGCCGCCACCGTGAGCGTACCCGAGAGTCCGACGGCTCCGAGCAGCCACGCCCCGCCTGCCGACGTGCCCGCGACGCCCAGCACCTTGCCGCCCCACATCAGCCCGTTCGCGAACGGCTGCTCCGCGAGGGGAATCACGTCGATCGTGAGCGCGTCCGTCGCGATGTCTTGCAGGGCGAGGAACAGGCTCCCGCCGACCATCGCACCCGTGAGCAGGCCGAGGTTGGCGAGCGGGTCGGGCACGAGCGTCATCGCCGCGTAGCCGAGGGCGGCCCCGAGCGTCCCGGCGAGAATCCACGGCCGGCGTCGTCCCATCGCGAGAACCGTGTAGCGCTCCATGAGGGGCGCGTAGAGGAGCTTCAGCGTCCACGGCAGCACGGCCGCGCTGATGAAGCCGCCGATGGCGACCGGCGAGGCGCCCTGCGCGGCCAGGTAGGCCGGGATGGCGATGATCAGCAGACCGTACTGGACGCCCTGCGCGACGTACATCGCGGTGACGAACGTGAGACGGAGCGGGCGGCTGGCGGAGAGGGCAGGGAGCACGGGCCTGAGGGGTGGGAGGGTCGGGGCGCCCCGTTGGCGGCGTCCGCCAGCGGAGCGGGCGGCTCAGGGGCGAGAGACGTGCGCCTCCAACTCGATCTCGATCAGGAGCTCGGTCAGGGCGAGCCCCTTCACCTCCAGCCAACTCCCCGTCGGGAACTGCCGGGTGTAGACCTCGGCCCGGTAGCCGGCCGCCTCCAGGAACCCGGCCATGTCGGTTGTGAACACGTTCTCGCGGACGACGTCGTCGAACGTGCAGCCATAGTGCTCCAGGCAGCGGCGCAGGTCGTCGTAGACGTTCCGCATCTGCTGCGCGAGGTCGCCGACGGCCGTCGGGTTCCCCTCGTCGTCCATGCTGACGGCGCCGGACACCTTGATGTCATCGCCGATGCGGACGGCGTGCGTGTAGCCGTAGGCCTTCTCGATGTCGGGCCGGAGGTGGAAGTAGTCGGGTGTGCTCATGGTGTTGCTCGTGGGTTGGCAGGTGGAGCGGGCTTCAGTAGTGGGCTAGCGGCTCGGCGGCAGCAGGCGCGTGACGGCGTCGCGGAGCCGGGCCGCGTTGAAGGGCTTGGCGAGGAAGCCGTGCGCGCATGCGGACTCCCGAGGCGGCTCGCCGCTGACGATGAGGACGGGCACGTGACTCGTCCCGGCGTCGGCGTGGAGGGCCGTGCAGAGGGCGTAGCCGTCGAGGCCCGGCATCCGGACGTCGGCGATGACGAGATCGAGGGGGCGGCCATGCGTGGCGTCGCGGGCCAGCGTCAGCGCCTCGTCGCCGTCGGCGGCCTCTACCACGTGGGCGCTGCGAAGGCCACGGCGGATGTAGGCCCGCATCTCGGGGTCGTCGTCGGCGACGAGGATGGTGGGCGTGGGGGCAGTGGGCATCGGTGCAGAGGCGATCGGGCCCAACGTGCATCGTGGCGCCTCCGCGACCGTTGCGCCTACGACGCGGCGTGTTGCGTCTCGGGCCCATGCGTCACAGGCGCAACGGTTTGCGTCCTGCCCGCAACCCCGCCCGTCCCGCTGGCGGCGCGCCTCGGACACTGTTCCCTCCTGGACAGACGGAAGAACGCCTTCGCTCTCGCTGCGCTGACCAACCCCGCCACGCGGGCGGCGGCGCCTGTCAGTGGACGATGCCCTACGAGCGGCGCGCTACTCGGCGACCTCCAGGTAGGCCGATGGCCGCGATCCAGTGTGAGCCAAGAATGCGTTCGAGAAGTGGGCCACGCTCTTGAACCCGACGCCGTAGGCCACCTCGCTGACGGTCCCGGCGCGGGCCGCGAGCAGACGAGCTGCGCGGTCGAGACGGGCGGTCCGGATCAGGTCACTCGGGGGGGTGCCGAGGAGGTCCGTCGTCTTGCGTAGGAGGTGACTCCGGCTCATCCCCACAGCCTCGGCCAGCGCGCTCACGGTGAACGCGTCGTCTGGCAGGCCGGCCTCGATCGCCGCGCGCACGGACGCCACGAACGCGTCGTCGGCCGACCCGATGGGCGGCTCGCCGACGGCCCCGTCGCCCCCCATTCCCGCGAACCGGTCGCGGATCCGCCGCCGCAGCGCGATCAGGTTGTCGACGCGCGCGACGAGCTCGCGGACGTCGAACGGCTTGGTGAGGTAGTCGTCGCAGAGCTCCGCAAGCCCATCGAGGCGGTCCTCGGGCGCGGCCTTGGCCGTGAGGAGCAGGACCGGCAGGAAGTCGGTCTCGGGGTCCGACCGGAGCGCGCGGCACAGGCCGAGCCCGTCGAGCCGCGGCATCATCACGTCGCTCACGACGAGGTCGGGGAGCCGCTGGCGGACGCGGTCGAGCGCCTCCGCGCCGTCGGCGGCCTCGACCACGCGGTACCCGGCCGATTCGAGGTGGCGGCGCACGAAGGCCCGAATGTCGGCCTGGTCGTCGGCCACGAGGACGGTCGTGACGTCGTCGTCGTCGCCCTCGGCCGGGGCCGGCGAGGTGGGCTCGTCGTCGACCTCGCGGAAGGGGGCGGCGACGGCGCCTTCCCACGGCTGGTCATCGATCTGCTCGGGCGTCAGGTGGGCGCGGCCGAGCGGGAGCGCCAGCGTGAAGGCACTCCCGGACGGGCCGCCGTCCGGCCCGCCGACCGCGCTCTCGACCGAGAGCGCGCCGCCGTGGAGCCGCGCCAGCTCGTGGGCGAGCGCCAGCCCGATGCCCGACCCGAGCGGCCGGCCGGCACTACCCTCGGCCTGATAAAACCGGTCGAAGATGTGGGGCAGGTCGGCCGCGGCGATGCCTGGCCCGGTGTCGCGGACGACGACCTGCGCGCCGCCGTCGCGGGCGCCGACTTCGACGGAGACCGTGCCGCCGCCAGGTGTGAACTTGAACGCGTTCGAGAGCAGGTTGGCGAGGACCACGCCGAGGTGCTCGGGGTCGGCCCAGACCCAGAGCGGCGCCTCCGGCGCGTCCACCTCGACGGCGACGCGGCGGTGCGTGGCGAGCGGGACGAACGCCTCGGCCTGGGCGCGGGCGAAGGCGCCGAGGTCGAGGCGCAGAGCGCGAAGCGGCGTGTGCCCCGCCTCCAGCCGCGACACGTCGAGGATCTGGTTGATGAGCGCGAGGACGCGCCCGGCCGAGCGCCGCGCCAGCCCGATGGGCTCGGTGGCCTCCTCGGGCACCGGCCCGTACTCGCCGGCGAGCACGTCGTCGAGCGGGCCGAGCGTGAGCGTGAGCGGCGTCCTGAACTCGTGGCTGACATTCGCGAAGAACTGGCTCTTGGCCCGGTCGAGGTCGCGGAGCGTCTCGGCCTCCAGGCGCTCCAGATCGAGCCGGTGCCGGAGCTCCGTCCGCCGCTGGCGGTCCCGGACGGCAACGACTGCCAGCGCACCGAGGGCGAGGGCGTAGAGCGCGTAGGCCCACCCCGTCCGCCACCACGGGGGCAGGACGGTCACGCCGACCGCGGTCTCCTCGCTCCACGCGCCGTCCCGGCCAGCAGCCCGGACGCGGAATGTGTAGCGGCCGATGTCCAGGTTCGTGAACGTGGCCTCGCGCTGTGTCCCGAGGTCCCGCCACGCCGGGTCGAAGCCGTCGAGGCGGACAGTGTAGCGATGGGTGCCTGGCGCCCGGAAGTCGAGCGCCGCGAAGCCAAACGTGACGACGCGGCTTCCCGGGCGCAGACGGATCGGTTCTGCCGCCGCGAGCGGTGGGTCCGGCAGAGCCCGCTCGACCCCCGTGCGCAGAGGTTCGCCGTCCACCCGGATGCCCGTCAGGACAGGCGTCGGCAGCGGTCGCTCCGCCCCCAGCGTGGCCGGGTCGACGACTCTGTATCCGCGCGGCGTACCGATGTACATCCGCCCCGAGCGCGGGCTTTGGTACAACGCCTGCCCGCCGCCGAGCCCATCTGCTGAGCCGTACGAGGCGAACCGGCCCGTGGCCGGGTCGCGGATGGAGAGGCCGGCGACGGTCAGCACCCACAGCCGACCGAGACGGTCGATCTCGAGGTCGGTCACGTCGGTGTTGGGAAGACCGTCGGACCGGTGAAACCGCGAGATCTCGGGGCCCTCTCCCTCCAGCCGGTACAGCCCGTCCCCCGTCCCGACCCAGATGGCTCCCGAAGCCGTCCTTGCCAGCCCGGTGATCTCGGGCCTCGAATCGAACCGGGCCTCCTCCGGATCGAGTGGGACCCGCGCCCACGCTCGCGCCCCCAGGTCGAGCCGGAACAGCCCTTCGTAGGTCCCTACCCACACGTCACCCTCAGCGCCGAGGAGGAGTTCGCGCGCGTCGATCGACACCCGCTCGAACCGGGAGGACAGCGGGTAGCGATCCGTCCGCATCGTCGCCGCGTCGATTGCGAGTACGCCCGTGCCTCCCCCCCACACGTCCCCGTTCGCCTCGGCGAGCGGAAAGACGACCCCGATTCCAGCCTCGTCCTCCGGGGCAAGAAATCGCTTGAACGGCCCGCCTCCCGGCTCGCCGCGGTAAAGCCCGGCGTAGGTACTGGCCCAGACGGCACCGCCAGCATCGACGGCCACGTCAAACACGCGGTCGCTCCCGAGGGTAACTGGCGCGGACGGGTCGACGACGACGTGCGAGAAGGAGCCCGTCGTGGGGTCGCGCCGGTTGAGAGCGCCTCCGCTCGTCCCGACCCAGAGGACGCCATCCGGGCCTTCCGCAAACGCCGTCACGTCGTTGGAGCTCAGGCTCGTAGCGTCGCCGGGGCGGACGGCCTCGCGAGCGACGACGCGCGAGAGAGGGTACCGTCGGGCAAGCCCGCCATAGGTGCCCACCCAGATGACCCCGTCCCGGGTCACGAGCAGATTGAGCACGTTGTCGTCCCGGAGGCTCTGAGGGTCGGACGGGTCGAACGTGAATCGGTCGAAGGCGTCCGTCCGAGGGTCGTACCGGTGAAGGCCCGCCCCATTCGTCCCGGCCCAGATGGCGCCATCGTGATCCTCCACGAGCGACAAGACCCACGGATTGCCGATCGCGCCCGGACGTTCGGGATCGCTCGGGTAGTGTGCCATCTCCTGACTCTGGGGGTCGAAGCGGAACAGACCCTCGGAGCGGGTCCCCGCCCAGACCTGTCCCGCGCGGTCCCGATGGAGTGCCGTGACGGTCGGGAGAAGCGGAGAGGCGGGGTCGGCGGGATCTCGGGGGATGTGCGTGAAGGTGTCAGTCGCGGGGTCGTAGCGGCTCAGCCCGGCGGACCCACCGGTCCAGAGCACCCCGTCGTCGCCCGTGGCGAGCACGTGAACGATGGAGGGAGCGGGGTGGGCCGCATCAGGCCCCGACCGGATTCGCGTGACCGTGCCAGACTCAGGGTCGATCCGGTTCAGCCCGCCGTCCCACGTCCCGGTCCAGACGGTCCCGTCGTCTGTGACCAGCACGGCTCGGACGACGGAGGAGCCGAGGGTCGAGGGGTCCTCTGGATCGTGCCGGAAGTGCGTGAAGGTCTCCGTCGCGGGGTCGAACCGGTCGAGCCCGCCGTTCGTCCCGACCCACAACGTGCCGTCGTGCCCCTCGTAGAGGCTGTTGACATGGTTGTGGACGAGGCTCGTCGAGTCGGCCGGGTCGTGGAGGTAGGTGACGAACGAGGCGCCGTCGAATCGGCTGAGGCCTCCGAAGGTGCCCACCCACAGAAAGCCCGTGCGGTCCTGATGGAATACGTTGACCTCGTTTGAGACCAGGCCGTCGGCGATCGTGAGCGTCTCGAACCGGGGCGCGAGGCGCGAGACGTCGTCGGCACGCTCCGCATGAGCGGGCTCAAACGCTTCCTCGGCAGGTTCGTCGGCGGGGCTTCTGGCGGTCGGCTCGCCCCCGGGCGCTCCGCACCCGCCGGCTGCGACCACCAGTAGGACCACGAGGCAGAACGCCCGGAGGGGGAAGGAGGTAGAGAACGGGGGACCCAATCGACGTGAAGCCTAGCAGCTCCAACAGGATACGTAGGTCCGGAGGAAAGACAGCCGTCTGGGCTGACCCACTGCCAAACGTCAAGTGGTTACTCTCCCCTGCGCCCCTGGGACTTCGTGGTCGCTCATAAGCGCCGTTGTCGAAACTGTCGGTCTCGCTAGAGCTTGTCATGGACTCGATGGAAGGGGAGCTACGCTCTTCAAAACCGACGTCATTCCCGCGAAAGCGGGAATCCACACGGCCTCTCCACCGTGCCCAGACGTCGCATGGATCCCGGATCGGGGTCCGGGATGACTCGATGAAAGGGAAGGAGCGGGCCGGCAGCCGATTCCGCTCTGTTTTGAGCGGTCCAGTTCATGACAGCCTCTAGACACGCCTCAGACTGTGTCCACCCCTCCTCGGGGCTAGACGCCCGCCCGCGCGACGGCCGCCGCCACGATCTCCTGCGCCTCGGCCTGGATGCGCCCGGCGTGCACGCCGCCGGTCTCGGGCCCACGCCACGTCCGCCGGGACGTCCGAGGAGACGCCCCCGAGGCGGGCCGCCAGACGGACTCATCGAACCCCACGGAGCGATCGGCCAGGACCCCCGCCTCGGGGCCTGTGGAGACGAGGACATGGACCGCCTCGGGGTCGCCGTCCACCGAGGCGGGGGGACGTCGGACGCCTCGAGCACGCGGACGGGCGCGTGGGCTCCCTCGCCGATGAGCGTCGTCAGCGAGGGGCTGGGGGCGTTGAGGCTCAGTTGAGTTCGGCGGCGCCGAAGTCGACCGAGAAGGTCCGGCACCAGACGGAGACGCCTGCGGCGGCGGAAACGTCGGTGCCCGACGGGACCTCGTAGTTCTGGTCGCCCCGCGTGCTCTTGAGCGCGCCGAGGTCGACGACCGCGTCACCAAGGTCGTCGAGGCTGCGCACGAGCCGGACGCGCAGGTCGGGCCCGTTGTCGGTCGAGAGCCCCTCGAGCCGGACCGTGTGCGAGCCGTCCGCGAGGCGGTACAGGATGGCCTGGCCGCTGGCCGGGTGGCCGTCACCGTCGCGGAACGTGCCCTCGGCGACGATCTCAGCGTCGGCCATCTCGGCGTCGGCCATGGGCTCGGTGGGCATCGCCGCTTCCATCTCGTCAGGCGAGGACGGGGTCGTGGCGACGGCGGGGGGCGGATCGGCGGCGGGCTCGGTGTCTGTGCCGCAGCCGACGAGGGGCACGGCGAGCAGTGCGAGGGGTGCGAGGAGGATGCGCATGGGAGCGAGGGAGGGTGAAGCTCGAAGAAGGTGGCCCCCGACCGCCCCACGCATCCCGACTCTTGCCGCCGTCCGCGGGCTCTTGCGGAGGATTCGCCCTGCGCGGAGGGCTGCTCAGGCGGGGGGAGGCCTCCGGAGAGTCGGGCCGGCCGCCGCAAGCGGGCCGCGGTGGTCGCAAGACCGCCGAAGCCTGGCCGATCGCCCACCGGCATCATGGGCGGTCACCCGCCCTCCCTCTGATGGCCAGACCTGACTACGACCTCCTCGTTCTCGGCGGTGGCGCCGCTGGCCTCACGGCGTCAGGCGTCGGCGTCCACCTCGGCGCCAGAACGCTTCTCGTCGAACGCCACCGGCTCGGCGGCGACTGCACCTGGACCGGATGCGTCCCGTCGAAAGCTCTCCTCCACGACGCCGCCCGCGCACACGCCGCTCGGTCGGTCCTCACCGAGCATGCGGCCGCCCCCGCCGGCGACGGCCAGCCCGCTGACGCATCTGAGACCGATGCCCTCGGCGCGGCCCTCTTCGAGAGCGCGATGCGCCGCCTCCGCCACGTCCGCCAGGAGGTCTACGACGAGGCCGACGCGCCCGAGCGGATCGGCCGCTTCGGCATCGAGATCGCTACAGGGGACGCCCGGTTCGTCGGCGAGCGCGAGGTGGAGATCGAGGGCGAGCACGGACGGCGACGCGTGACGGCCCGACGCGTCGTGATCGCGACCGGCGGGCGGCCCGTCGTCCCGCCCGTCGAGGGTCTGGACGAGGTCGGCGCGTTCACGAACGAGACCCTCTTCGAGATCGACCGGCGGCCGGACCGGCTGGCGGTCCTGGGCGCCGGACCCATCGGCATCGAGATGGCGCAGGCGTTCGCCCGGTTCGGGACGGCTGTGACGGTCATCGACCGCAGCCCGGTCATCCTGGGCCGCGACGACGCCGAGCTGGCCGACCGCCTGCGCGGGCTCCTCGAAGCCGAGGGCATCCGGTTCCGGCTCGGGCAAACCGTGTCCCAAGCCTCTCGCACCGACGGTGTCGCCCACCTTGTTCTCGAGGATGGCTCGACCGTCGAGGCCGACGTCGTGCTCGTCGCTGCCGGACGCGCCCCGAACGTCGACGGCCTCGGGCTGGACGCGGCAGGCGTCGAGGTCACGCGGGGCGGGATCGTCACTGACGCCTCGGGGCGGACGACGGCGCGCGGCGTCTACGCCGCTGGCGACTGCGCCGACGGGCCGCGCCTGACGCACTGGGCCGAGCACGCAGCCAAGACCGCCGTCACGTCCGCGCTCCTCCGCCTGCCCGCTCGGCAGGACCCCGCCCACCTCCCGTGGGTGACCTACACCTCGCCTGAGCTCGCCCAGGTCGGCGCGACCGCCGCCGAGTTGGAGGCGCGCGGCGAAGCTTTCGAGACCATCCACCTCCCGACGCGGCTCGTCGACCGGGCGGTCGCCGAGGGCGCCGTCTGCGAGGTCAAGGTCCACGTCCGCGGCGGGCGCATCCTGGGCGCGAGCGTGCTCGCCGAGCGGGCGGGCGAGATGATCTCCGAGCTCGCCGTCGCGATGCGGAACGGGGTCCCGCTCCGGAAGCTTTCCGACACCGTTCACCCGTACCCCAGCTACGGGCTCGCCGTCCGCCGCGCGGCCGACCAGTGGTACGTCCGGCGCCAGAGCCCCCGGCTCGTCCGCGCGCTCCAGCGCGTGTTCGGGTACCGAGGCCCGGTCCTCTCCCACACGCCCGGCGACGTCCTCTAGCCCTCGCCGCCATGTTCGAGTCTGCCAAAGAGTGGTTCCTCTCGCTCGGTGCCGAGTACGGCGTCGACCCGCTCGTCTTCGGGGCGATCTACGTCGGGGCCATCCCGCTCTTCACCCTCGCGGTCGCGTGGCTGGTCCGGAACGTTCGGCAGGGCCGGAGCCCGGTCGTGCCTGCGCTGTGCGCCGGGGCCTGCTTCATCTCGGCGTACGTGTACCTCCTGGCCGTCGGGATGAACGTGCCGGCGTGGGTGTACGCCGTCGTCGTCGTGCTCGTCGTCGGGGGCGCGTGGAGCGCCGTCCGGTCCGTCCGCCAGAAGGTGGCTGAGGCACGAGCCGAGGAGGCGTCCGTCGGGCGCGCGGAAGAACGCTCACAGCCAGGGTGAACGACCGGGCACCGTGTCACCCCACAACAGGCAACGAGCCCCGCCATACCGCGAGGACCGTAGAACGCCACCCCCGACCACCATGCCTCGCTCCGAGCGCTTGACGATTCCCGCCGGACCCGACGGTCCTGCCCTCGCGGCCCGGCTCGACCTCCCCGAGGCGGGGACGCCCACCGCCTATGCCCTCTTCGCCCACTGCTTCACGTGCTCGAAGGATCTCCGCGCCGTTCGCCAGATCGGGGCGGCGCTCGCGGCCCAGGGCGTCGGCACGCTCGCCGTGGACTTCACGGGCCTCGGCCAGTCCGAGGGCGCCTTCGAGGACACGACGTTCTCGACGACCGTCGACGACCTCGTCCGGGCGGCGGAGCACCTCGCCCAGGCCGGGGAGGCCCCTCAGCTCTTGGTCGGCCACTCGCTTGGGGGTGCCGCCGTGCTGGCAGCGACCGAGCGCGTCCCGTCGGCTCGGGCCGTGGCGACGATCGACGCACCGTGCGACCCCGCCCACGTCCGTCACCTGTTCACCGACCGCGAGGCCGCGATCCGAACGACGGGCTCGGCCGAGGTCTCCATCGGCGGGCGCCCGTTCCGCATCCGCCGCCAGTTCCTCGACGACCTCGACAGCCACGACGCGATGCGCCAGCGGCTCGCCCGGCTAGGCCGCGCGCTCCTGGTGTTCCACGCGCCCCAGGACCGGATCGTCGGCGTCGAGCAGGCCCGGCACATCTACGAGGCGGCGCGGCACCCCAAGAGCTTCGTCTCGCTCGACGGCGCCGACCACCTGCTCACCGACCCCGCCGATGCCCGCTACGTCGCCGACGTGCTCGCCTCGTGGGCCGGACGCTACCTCTGCCCGCCCGACGCCGAGGCGGCCGCCTCCGAGGCGGACTATGCCGACCCGGCGGTCACGGCCGAGATCGGCGCCTCGGGGTTTCGCACCCGGCTCTCGGCCCGCGGCTTCCACCTCGTGGCCGACGAGCCCGCCTCGGTGGGCGGCACCGAGACCGGCCCGACGCCCTACGACCTCCTGGGGATGGCCCTGGGGGCCTGCACGGCGATGACGGTCCGGATGTACGCCAAC
>JBCCQJ010000107.1:0-14206 GCA_039024395.1 Bacteroidota bacterium
CGGCGCGCACGGCCCAGATTCCGCCCTCGCCGCGTCGCACTCGTCGTCCGGGGCTCCGGCCCCGACCTCCTCGCGCTTCTTGCGAGGCCGAAATCATGACCTCGTGCGAGCCTGACCTCGCGAATGTCCACACGCCCTAGCGCGCGATCGCCAGCGGCTGTGTGCGCCGCCCACCCGGCCCGTCGGCGACCAGGAAGTAGAGGCCGGCGGTGAGGCCGTCGACCTCGACCTCGACCCGGTGCCGGCCCTCGGCGCGCGGCCCCGAGGCGACCGACCGCACGAGGCGGCCGAGGCCGTCGACGATCGCCAGCGAGAGGTCCCCCGCGGTGTCCATCTCGACCTCGACGTGCGCGAGGCGCCCGGCAACGGGGTTCGGCGCCGGCGCCGACACGTCGAACTGCGCCGCCTCGGGGACGCCTTCGACGGAGACGCCGGCGGCGGCGATGTCGGCCGTCGTCGCGTAGATCCAGTCGCCGCCGGTCCCGCCGTTGCCGTTGGCCGCGTTGCCGGCAGCGTAGACCCGGTAGCTGGCCGGCACGTCGGCCGTCGGGGCGGTCCAGTCGAACGTCCACGAGGTCGCCGATGTACCCGGCGCCGAGTGCGTGACGTAGACCGTGTCGGTCGCGCCGAAGCCCGAGAACCGCGTGTTGGGGTCGACGAGCGTGACGCTCCCGACGGCCTCCCCCGAGGCGGGGTCCTTCACGATCGCCTGGAAGCCCTGGCGGCGCGTGCCGGCCGCCTCGGTCTGGTTGTCGACCGTCACCGTGAGGCGGATCGTCTCGCCGGGCGCCACCGAGGCGGGCGCGTCGATGGCAACGCTGCCGCCGGGGTCGACCCCCGAGGGGACGCTGTGGCAGATGGCGCACGTGCGCACGTCTGCGCCGTCGAGCAGGTCGCCAGCAACCCCTGGCGGGGCGCCGCTCGTAAACGACGCCGCCGGCTCGACGGCGAACGCGTACACGGAGGCGACGACGAACAGGGCGCTCGCGAGGCGGATCATGGGATGGAACGGCTGGTGGGCTCGGGGAATCGGCCGTCTCGGCGGAGGACTTCAGTCCGCGGCCGGATGGAATCAGCGGACGCGCACGACGGGCACCGAGGCCTGCCCCGCCTCGGTGGCGAGGCGGACGTGGTAGACGCCCGGGGCGAGCGGCCGGCCGTCGACCGGCAGGCGGAACGTGCCGGCGGGCACGGGCCCGTCGTGGAGGACGGCCACCGTGCGCCCGAGGGCGTCGGCGAGGGTCACGCGCGCCGCCGTGCCGGGCCGGGCCTCCACCTCAACGCGGGTCTCCGTGGCGAACGGGTTGGCGCCGCCAAGGCGGAGCCGGGGTGCGCTCGCCGCGGGCGCGCCCTCGTCGGTGGCGATGGTGGCGAGGCGGAGGACGTGGATCGTGCCGGCGTAGTCGACCAGCAGCGGCTCTCCGGCGAGCGGCCCCGACGGCGGAGCGGGGTCGATGGCGGCGATGTTCGGCGTCCGCGTGCCGCCGTTGGCCGCCGGCACCGACTCGAGGATCACCTGCGGGGACGCTCCGGGCCGGTAGGCCCACATCCGGCCCGAGACGAAGTCGCCGTAGAGGTAGTGCCCCTCGAGGGCGCCCGTCCCCCCTTGCTCGACGACGTAGCCGCCGGTGATCGAGAAGCCGCCCTGGGCGTCGTGGGCGTACCACACCTCGGGCGCGGCGAGCCCCGAGAGGTCGCACGAGGTAACCGTCTCGGGGAAGCAGTCCGGCCCTTCGACGGTGTTCCAGCCGTAGTTGCGGCCCGCCTCGATGCGGTTGACCTCCTCCCAGACCCGCTGCCCCACGTCCGCCAGCCAGATCGCCCCGTCGCTGGCGATCGAGAACTTCCATGGGTTGCGGAGGCCCCAGGCGTAGATCTCGTCCCGCTCGGGCCCGTCGGTGAGGGCGAACGGGTTGCCGTCGGGGATGCCGTAGGCGGCGCCGTCGGGCACGTCGTCGACGTCGATCCGGAGGAGCGCCCCGAGCAGCGTCGTCGGGTCCTGGCCCTGCCCGAACTCGTCGTCGGCGCCGCCGCCGTCGCCGAGGGCGATGTAGAGGTGGCCGTCGGGGCCGAAGGCGATCTTGCCGCCGTTGTGGTTGCGGGCGGGCTGGTCGGCCTCGAGCAGGATCCGCTCCGAGGCGGGGTCGGCGGCGAGCGGGTCGGTCGCCGAGCGCGTGAACTCGGAGATCCGCGTCAGCAGGACGCGCTCGCCCGGGACGGACGTCGCCACGGGCGCGGTGTAGTGGACGAAGAGGCGCCCGTTCTCCGCGTAGTCGGGGTGGAAGGCGAGGCCGATGAGGCCGGTCTCGGTGCCGTCGCGCGACGAGGCGCGGTCCGAGAGGTCGAGGAAGACGGTCGGCGCGGCGTCGCCAGATTCCAGCGTGAGCACGCGCGGCGGGGCGGTCGTGCCCCCCTGCTCGATCACGTACGCCCGCGTGTCCTGCCCCGGCGCGAGCTCGACGCCGACGGGACTCGCGAAGGTGACACCAGGGAACGCGTCCTCGACGACGAAGGACGGCTGGGCGGAGACGGCTCCTCCGGCGAGGAGGAGAACGAGCGAGAGCGCAAGACGATACATGGCATCCAGGTTGGAAAGCGAGAGTATAGAGCCCTGGTGGGCAGCCGGGCGGCCCTCACGCGCGAGGGACCGGGCTCACGGGCCATCGGTCACGACGCGGCAGAACTAAACTGCGCGGCCCTCTTTGGGACGTTCAATGGGAGACTCCGTCATGCAACCGGGTGCGACGACGGGGCGCTGAGAAGCTGTTCGGATTCACGCTTCCGGGCTCCGAGCGGCTGCGATCCCGCCATGCGGCGTCGCCCTCCATCGCCGTAGCTGACGCTACGACTGCTTCGGGCTCCTGGCCCGTCCGGGATCTCGCTCGCTCTCGCCCGGCGAAATCGAAACCCGAACAGCTTCTGGGAGCCCCTTCGGGTTGGTACGAGGTCCTCGGTACGGCTTCCCCCCGACGCCTCGCGTCCTGTGCCTCGTACCGAGTACCCTGTATCGGTGATTCGCTCTGAGCGGTGTCCCCCGACACACGGTCGCCCGTCCTGAATTCCGACCCGTCTGCGTCCGAACCGCGGAGTCGCACGGCTAGCTTGCAGCATGCTGCTTCTGCACCTGTGACTGTACGCCTCGCACTCGCCGTCCTCGTGGCGGGCCTCGCCTCGGGGCCGGTCCTGGGCCTCGCCGGCTGCGCCGCCCCCGAGGCGGAGAGCGGCCTCGACCACGCGCGCCTCGCCGAGGCGTGGACCGAGTGGGTGGCCCGGCGCGACTCGCTCTTCCGGACCCCCGCCTCCCCGCTGCCGCCCGAGGCGCGGGAGACGTTCGACGGCCTGCTCTACTTCGCCTACGACTCGACGCTCGCCGTGCCCGCGGCTCTCGTGCCGCCGCTGGCGCCAGACACGGTCGCCTTCCCAACGACGACGGGCGAGCTGCGCCCGATGGTGGCCGCTGGCCACCTGGTGTTCGAGGCCGACGGCGTGCAATGGCGGCTGGAGGCGTTCGAGCCGCTCGGCCCGCTGCCCGGTCGCCTGTTCGTGCCCTTCCGCGACGCCACCTCGGGGACCGAGACGTACGGCGGCGGGCGCTACCTGGACCTCGAGGTAACCGACTCGGGGCAGTACGCGCTCGACTTCAACCGGGCCTACCACCCGTACTGCGTCTACGACGTGACGTGGGTGTGCCCGCTGCCGCCGCCCGAGAACACGATCGAGCTGGCGGTGACGGCGGGCGAGCGCTTCCCCGAGGCGGAGGGGTAGAGCGCCAGGATGGTTGTCGATCCCCGCCGGGGACGTCGGGCGGAGGGACAGGTCCGATGCGGCACGCTCGGCTCGGATCGTTGCCCAACGTTCGACGAACGACGCACCCGCCGTTTGCTCTCAACCGCCAGCGCCCGCCTCGGGGCATCGAGGCGGGCGCTGGGGCCGGGGGGAGTCAGGGGTCAGTCGCTACCGCCGCGGCGGCGTGGGCTCCGGCGGTCGTCGCGGTCGTCGTCGTCGCGGTCGACCCGGCGGCGCTCGCTGCGGCGGTCGTCGCGGCGCTCCGGAGCGCGGCGGGCGTCCTCACGGCGGTCGCGGCGGCGCTCTTCGGCGCGCCGCTCGTCCTGCCGACGCTCGCGGCGTTCGGCCCGGCGGCGCTCTTCGCGACGCTCCCGCTCGCGGGCTTCCCGACGCTCTTGCTGCCGGCGCTCGCGCTGGCGCGCCTCCCGGCGCTCCTGCTGGCGACGCTCGCGCTGGCGGGCCTCGCGGCGCTCCTCACGACGGCGCTCCTCGCGACGCGCCTCCCGGCGCTCTTCGCGACGACGCGCCTCGCGGGCATCTTCGCGGCGGTCCCGACGGCGCTCCTCGGCCCGGCGGCGCTCCCGACGACGGCCGTCATCGAAGCGGTCGTCGAAGCGGCCGTTGCGGTAGCGCCGGGTGTCGTACCAGCCGCGGCGGGCGTCCCAGCGGCGGTAGCGGTAGTACTCGCGGAAGCGGTCGCCTCCGTGGCGGTTGTAGTAGCGGTACGGCTCGCGGAAGCGGCGGTCGAGGATCCGCTCGATGGCGCGGTCGGTGTCGCGCCACCAGCCGCGCGCGCGGCCGTCGCGGCGGGGGAACGGGTAGACGCGGGCGTGGTCGCGGAAGCGCGTCCGGTCGAGGAGCCGGTACGTCCGGCGGATCAGCAGGTCGCGGATGGCGCGCTCCTCGCGGTTGGAGATCCGGAGGAAGCGGTCGATGTCGTTGGCGTAGCGCCGGGCGTCGCGCTCGACCCGGCGGTGGTAGTCGGAGCGGCGGACGTCGTCGTAGCGGCCTCGGTCGTAGTCGACCGTGCGGCCGCGGTCGTACACGTTGCCGTAGTAGCTCGACGTCCCGCACCCGCTGAGCGCGACGAGGCCCGCGAGGGCGGTAAGCGTGAGAAGCGATCGGGTCATCTCGGTGGGGGGACGATGGTGGGGTCGCGGTCGCGCCGGGTGCTGCGCAGGAGGTCAGCCGCGACGGGAGCGGGTGAGGTCACACAACCGTCACACAACGGCCATGCCTCCACCGAAACCGCGATTCCAGTCCGTTTTACACCCCTGTCCGTCCACCGAGGTGGACACTATCCTCGTCTCCAGGCCCCGAGACGGGCAGCGCGCCCGTCCGTTCAGCACCTGCGTCCTGCCCCCCGAGGCGGTCAGCCCTCCGCCTCGGGGTCCGGCTCTTCCTCCACCTCGTCGGCGTCCACCTCGTCGGCCTCCGCCTCGGGGCCGTTGCCGGTGAGGTCGTCGAGGTCGATCTCGCGCACCTTCAGGCCGACGCCCCCCTCCGAGGCGGCGCGCGCGAGCTCCTCGGCGATGAACGGCGCCGTCGGCGTGCTCGCCTTCGCGAGGCCCTCGGGCGGGCCGGCGTAGAGGATCTGGCCGCCGCCCGCGCCGCCGTCCGGACCCAGGTCGACGACCCAGTCGGCCTGCTTGGCCACGTCCATGTTGTGCTCGATCACGAGCACCGTGTTGCCCTTGTCGACGAGCGCCTGGAGGACGACCAGGAGGTGGCGGACGTCCTCGAAGTGGAGGCCCGTCGTGGGCTCGTCCAAGATGTAGAGCGTCTTGCCCGTGCCGGGCCGGGAGAGCTCCTTCGAGAGCTTGATCCGCTGCGCCTCGCCGCCCGAGACCGTCGTCGCCTGCTGCCCGAGGCGGATGTAGCCCAGGCCGACCGCGTCGAGCGTGCGCAGCTTGCGCGCGATCCGGGGGACCGCCTCGAAGAAGCCGAGCGCCTCGGAGACCGGCATCTCGAGCACCTCGGCGATCGACTTGCCCTTGTACTTGACCGCCAGCGTCTCGGCGTTGTAGCGCTTGCCCTTGCACGTCTCGCACGCGACGTAGACGTCGGGCAGGAAGTTCATCTCCAGCTTCACGATGCCGGCGCCCTTGCACGTCTCGCAGCGCCCGCCCTTGACGTTGAACGAGAACCGGCCCGGCTTGTAGCCGCGGATCTCGGATTCCGGCAGTCGAGCAAAGAGATCCCGGATCAATCCAAACAAGCCCGTGTAGGTAGCCGGGTTGGAGCGGGGCGTCCGCCCGATGGGCGACTGGTCGATCGCGATCACCTTGTCGACGTGCTCCAGCCCCTCGATGTCGGCGTAGGGCAGCGGGACGGCCTGCGCGTTGTGGAAGTGGGCCGCCAGGATGGGCGCGAGCGTCTGGTTGATGAGCGACGACTTGCCGCTCCCCGAGACGCCGGTCACCACGGTGAGCGTGCCCAGCGGCAGCTCGAAGTCGACGTTCTGGAGGTTGTGGCCGCGCGCCCCGAGGAGGCGGAGGCTCTCGCCCGAGCCCGGCCGCCGCTCGCCCGGCGCCGGCGTGGGCACGGCGCGGAGGCCGGCGAGGTAGGCCGTCGTGAGGCTGTCCGGCGGCGCGCCGTCGCCCGAGACTTCCGAGACCGCCTCGGGGGGACCCGCGGCGAGCAGCCGGCCGCCGTACTCGCCCGCGCCCGGCCCGAGGTCGACCACGAAGTCGGCCGCCTCGATCATCTCGCGGTCGTGCTCGACGACGAGGACCGAGTTGCCGAGGTCGCGGAGGTCTTCGAGCGAGCGGATCAGCTTGGCGTTGTCGCGCGGGTGGAGCCCGATCGAGGGCTCGTCGAGCACGTAGAGCACGCCCGTGAGCTGGGTCCCGATCTGCGTCGCGAGGCGGATCCGCTGGCTCTCGCCGCCCGAGAGGGTCCGCGCCGGCCGGTCGAGCGTGAGGTAGTCGAGCCCGACGTTGAGCAGGAAGTCGACCCGCTCGCGGATCTCCTTCACGATGGGCGCGCCGATGGTCGCCTGCCGGCCCTCCAGCGTCAGATCGGCCAGCCACGACCCGAGGTGGCGGAGGTCCATCTTCACCAGGTCGGCGATGCTCTGGTCGCCCTCGTAGGTACCGGTGTTGCCGATCCGGTAGGCGAGCGACTCGGGCTTGAGGCGGCCGCCGCCGCAGGCGCGGCAGGGGCGGACGCGCATGAACGCCTCGGCCCACGTCCGCTGCGTCTTCGAGCTCGCGTTGTCGAGCGTGTGCTGGACGTGCCCGTAGACGCCGCCGAACCGGTGCTGGTAGGTCACCTGCCGGCCCTTGTATTTGTAGACGATGTCGAACTGCTCGTCGCCGGCCCCGTCGAGGATCACCGCGCGCTGTGCGTCGGTGAGGTCTTCGAAGGGCGTCTCGTAGTCGAAGTCGTAGGCGTCGGCCACGGCGCCGAGCTGGCTGAACACCCACACGTCGCGGGGCCTGCCGAGCGGTGCGAGCGCGCCCTCGGCGATCGTCTTGCGCGGGTTGGGCACGACCAGATCGGAGTCGATCTCCTTGCGCACGCCGAGCCCGTTGCACGCCGGGCACGCGCCGTAGGGGCTGTTGAAGCTGAACGTGTTGGGGCTCGGGTCCTCGTAGCTCAGGCCCTCCTCGGGGGCGGTCAGGTGCCGCGAGAAGAGGCGGTCGCCGGTCTCCAGCGCCGCCTCGTCGCCGCTCTTGTCGATCTGGGCGACGAGCGTCCCGCCGCCCATGCCGAGCGCGATCTCGGCCGCCTGCGCCACCCGCGGCCGGACGCCGTCTTTCACCACGAGGCGGTCGACCACCACCTCGATGTCGTGCACCTCGTAGCGGTCGAGCTGCATCCCTTTCTCGATGGTCCGGATCTCGCCGTCGGCGCGGACGCGCTCGAAGCCCGACTTCGCAGTCTGCTCGAACAGGTCGCGGTAATGCCCTTTGCGGCCGCGGACGACGGGCGCGAGGATCTGGACGCGCGTGCCCTCGGGGAAGGCGGCGATGGCGTCGATGATCTCGTCGTCGGACTGCCGGCGCATCGGCCGGCCGGTCTTGTAGGAGTAGGCGTCGGCAGCGCGGGCGTAGAGGAGCCGCAGGAAGTCGTAGATCTCCGTCACCGTCCCCACCGTCGAGCGCGGGTTGCGCGAGACCGTCTTCTGCTCGATGGCGATGACCGGGCTCAGGCCGTCGATGTAGTCGACGTCGGGCCGCTCCATCACGCCGAGAAACTGGCGAGCGTACGACGAGAGCGACTCCATGTAGCGCCGCTGCCCCTCGGCGTAGATGGTGTCGAAGGCCAGGCTCGACTTGCCCGAGCCTGAGAGGCCGGTCACCACGACCAGCTCGTTGCGGGGGATGTCGAGGTCGACGCCCTGGAGGTTGTGCTCGCGGGCGCCGCGGATCGTGATTTGGTCGTCCACAGTCGAGGGTCGGGGCCGGATCGAGGGCTACCCGCCGCGCGCCCCGCCGTTCCGCCTCGGGGCCGGGATTCGCAGGCGCCTCGCGGCGTGCCGCGACGCTACCCCGAGGCGGTGCCGATGGTCTGTCACCGCCTCGGGGAGGCGGGACTACGGACCGCCGCCTCTGACGAGGCGGGACCACGGACCGCGGACGACAGACCGCCGCCGGAGCGGTCGGTTCGGACAGCACCGCCTCGGGGCAGAACGGTCTCCTCCCCCCAGCGGGGCAGGGCTGGTAAGTTCTGCCGCCAATCCCCAAAATCCAATCATTCCCGCGCAGGCGGGAATCCATACGGCGACGATTCTGGCCACCCTCGCATGGATCCCCGCGTTCGCGGGGATGACTCTGTGGGTAGAACAGAGCCGAGGAGTGAGAACTTAACGGCCCTGCCCCAGCGGGGGGAAGCCCCCCGCCTTCGCGGGGGCAGGGTCCGGGGGGCGACGAGTCGACCGCCACGTCCACCCCCCGAGGCGGTCAGCCGCGCTGGATGGTCACGCGGGCGCACTTCGGAGCGAGGCCGGTGATCCGCGCCCGTTGCCGGTTGCCGATCGATGGAAACTTGTAGTGGATGTCGAGACCGACAAGCATCTCGTCGGCGCGGCACGTCCGGATGGGCTGCCAGCCGCCGTTGTTGTGGCTGCAGTTGGGGCGGCGGAACTCCTCGTTGCGCCGGGAGCCCGCCGGGATCGTGACACCGCCCACCGCTTGCGCCGACGTCGTGACGATGGGGTCGGTGCCGATGCGCGAGCCGGAGAGGTCGAGCGTGGCGCCGTGGATGCGGAGCCCCTTCATCTCGTCGTTCGAGTTCCGCTGGCAGACGCCGATGCCGTCGAGCGCAGCCGGCACGCCCTCGTAGACTGGCAGGGGCGGGGCCGGGTTGCTGTTGTCGAACGCGGTCGAGAAGAGAGCGCCTACCGCCCGGACTTCGGAGTAGATGGGGATCCCGATGGCGAGCGCAGTCGCCGCACGGCGCGCGCGGCGCCAGTCCTCCCGGTTGCGCCCCTGCTCGAACCCGAGCGCGGCCACGCTCCCGTCGTTCACGTCGCCGTCGCAGCGGTCGAACGCGACGGGGAAGCCGGGTGCCGGGGCGGTCCCTTCGGTGGCCCAGATCCCGAGGTAGCACGGCTGGTCCGACTTCTCGCCGATCTCGACGCCGTACACCCACCCGTTGCCGGGCGCCATGAGCGTCTCTCGGTGCTCTCCGGTCGTGCCCGAGACGGACAGGGTGCGGACCGACCCGCGCTGGTAGCCCGTGATCGCGGGCGGCTTGTCCACCATCGCTGGCTGGAGCGAGACGGCGCCGCGGCCGGCGCGCTGGATCTGGGCGTCGGCCGACGGAGGAAGGCTCAGGAGGAGCGCGGCGGCGAGGAGGAGAGCACGCATGGGGCGGACCGGAAGTGGAGAGGACGGTGTCGCCTCTTCCTCCGCACCGATCACTCTCCGGGGGTCACGGTCGCCGCCTCGAGGCCGACCGCCTCGGGGCGAGGCGCGGACCGCCGACGGCCGACCGCAGCCTGCCGCCGTGAGGGAAGACCGCGGACGAGGGACCCCGGACGGTGCGCGACCGACACGCCGCCTCGGGGCCGACCGCCTCGCTGATTTTCAATCTCCTCCCCCCAGCGGGGGGAGGTTGGGAGGGGGGCGACGACTCGACCGCCACGTCCGCTCCCCGAGGCGGCGCAGGGTCAGCGCACCACGGTCAGCCGCTGCGTCTGCATCGCGCCCCCCGCCTCGAGGCGGACGAGGTAGACGCCTGCCGGCAGCGACCCGGCCGACAGCTCCGCCTCGTGGCGACCGGCAGGCTGCGGGCCGTCGACCAGCACCGCGACCCCGCGGCCGAGCGCGTCGTAGACCCCGAGGCGGACCGGCCCCGCCTCGGGGACTGCGTACGGCACCCGCACCGAGGCGGACGACGGGTTGGGGTACGGCGCCGACAACTCGACGGCCGCGATGGGCTCGGCGTCTGGCTCGGTCGACACGCCGGCCGTCGCCGTGAACGCCGACCACGACGACCACGGCCCTACCCCGACCTCATTCGTGGAGCGGACGCGCCAGAAGTGCTCCACGTTCATCTCGAACAGGTTCGGATCGACCGCGAGTGCGTCGGCCGTGAGGCCAGAGGCTGAGACCACCTCCGAGGTGGCCGTGGTGTCAGTGACCACCTCGAGGTCATACGTCGAGGCGAGGTCGGTCGGCATGGCGACCCAGGCCAGCTCGGTGGGCGGCCCGAAAGGCGGGTGAGGGCGGAGGATGGGCGGTTCTGGAGCCCTGACAGTGCCCTCGACGATGCGCTCGACAACCTCCTCGGGGGCGTGGTCGTAGCGGAGGGGAGTGGTGAGAGCGAGGGCGGTTTGGTCGCCGTCGGGGGTCACGGTGCGGACCTGGACGACCTCGGGGGTGTCGGTGCCGCTGCCGACGACAAGGTACTCGCCCACATCACCGGACCACGCGCCTACGATGAGTGAGGTCTCCCCTTCGCTCGCAACTTCGGCGACCGCCCCGAGGCGGGGTCCGTCCGCCGACGCTGCGCGTGTCCTGGCATTGGGAAGACTGACGCGCTCCTTGCCCACCAGAAACCCTCCGGTCCCGACCGAAATGAGTCCAGTTTGGACAGGCGTGTAGCCGGCCGACACCAACGCCTCGACCTCGTCACCACGCGTCGGCCCGGACCTCCAGAGCACGCGGAGAAGGCCGTCGAAACCCGAGGGGTCGAAGTCACTCTCGCTTGTCGCTCCTGACGGACGCGATAGTCCAGACACCTCCTGGATCAGGATCTCCTGATTCTGGCTCGTGAACCCTTGAGTGAAGGCATACCCCGCGATGTTGTCGGCAAGCTCCAGGGCGTCCCCCTGGAACCACGCCACGAGTGGTGGTGGAAGCGGAGCCACGAGGTCAATCAGGTTGACGTCGTCGTCGATCTCGTACTCCTGGGTAAACCATATGAACTGGAAGATGTCGACGATCTTCTCCGTGGCTCCGACGACGGCGTCAATCTCACCGATTGCCCCCCCCATCGTCTCGCTAACCGCACGATCGCACAGCCATGCGCTGGACTGGGTGGCTCCCGCAACCAACAGAACGTTTCTCTGGTATCTCGTGAGACCCACTGCATCGAAGGTCGCATCCCGAACCCAATTGACGAAGCTCTCGCACCACGCGCCGACGGACACGAAGCCGGCTGCTGTCGAGACGGAATGGGTTAAGCCAGCGAAGATGGCACTGGCGTCCGAGACTGAATGCTCCGGCAGGTAAAGGATGGCGGTCGGATCGACGGGGAGAGAAAGCGTTTCCGTGCTCGCCGGCTGGCTGACGACGCGGGCCTCCACCCGCACCTTGGGGTCTCTTCCGTTGGGAAGGTCGACCCGCGTGAGGTTCGCCTGGAGGGCGATCCAGACGCGCGCACGGCCGTCCTCGTCGGTCTCGACAGTAAGGGTCTGACCCGCATTGACGCACGTCCCGGCCTTGCCGAGAACAACACGTTCGCACACGAATCCTCCGGGCGCAGTGTCGATGGGCACGCCGTCGTCCTGCTCGATGGTGACGTTTACCTCCACCCCATCGGCGGCGACCCCGTCCTCGTCCCGGACGCTCAGGATGAAGTCCGCGCACCCGCTCTCGCAAACGGGCAGCGTTCCGTCAGCGATGGTCTCGTAGCGGACGAACCGAACCTCGTCGATGTCGAGGGACGGCTGGAGGCCGGTCCAGACACGTGGCCCCGAGGCGGAGGTTATCCCCACCGTGAACGTGGAGGGCTCGACGACGAACACGTTCGGACAGGGGTCTGCGCCACACGGCTCGGTGTCCCACCGCTGCCGCACCTCGGCGGCGCCTCCGCTCGCCATCGTGCCCGATACGTCGGCGGCGTGGGACGTCCACGTCGTCTCGATGGGGATCTCCCCGTCGTCGGGGTCCGAGTAGAGCGCCTCTGAGCCGACGGCGTAGGAGAGCGTGACCACATCTTCCGCCCCAGGCACGAGGACCGGTATGACGAACGGCGCAGGAGGCTCGGTCTGGACCGGCGTGTCCTGAGGGGTCAGTCGCGCCGGGTCGAGGCCATCGGGGTACTCGTCCTCGAAACGGACGGCGTAGCTCCCCACACGCACGTTCTGGATCTCTTCCTGAGACTCGTTCTTCAGCCAGATCGTGACCTCGACGGTGTCTTTTGGCGACGCCACCTGAGGCGCCACCTCGGTGTAGACCAGCAACCCACTCTGGACCTCCACGACCGTCGTGAACTCGTCCACGTCGCCGTCGTCGTCCGTCACTCTCAGCGTCACGGTGTAGGCTCCGGGCTCAGGATAGGTGAACGTCGGCATAGGGCCCGAGCCCGTGTCGCCATCCTCCGTCCCGAAGTCCCACGCATAGGCCGCCACGGGCTGCTTGTTCTCCGAGGCGTCCTCGTCTGCTTCGAACGACTTGTCGAACGCCGCGTCGAAGCGAATGGACCGCCCGGCGCCCTGCTCCCATTCGAAGAACGCGACCGGCGTGCCATCGGGCAGTTTGTAAGCGGCGTACCAGTCGAGCGAGGCCGCGATATCGGCAACTCTCCCCGCCTGCACGTGGCAGTTTGGAGAGAACATGCCGCTGGCCTGGCTGCCTCCACCGAGGCCGGAGTTGTGGAGGAAGAAGCCGTCCGGCACCTCGATCTCGAAGTTGGGGGTAGGGCTGGTGAAGGACGAAAGCCCAGGCTTGAAAGTCTGTCCTGGTGCCGCGAGGAGCGTGTAATCCGAGGGGTCACCGTCCCCGAGGATGTCGGGCCAGGTGGCGTAAATGGCGGTGCCACAGTTGTAGAACGGAAGTACGACATACTCCCGGTACACGGCCTGCACCGACATCGGGACGGTCAGGTCCACTTTGGGAGGCTCACCCTGAGCGTGGGCCGGATCGGCCAGGGACATTACCAGGGCGAGGATCGAAAGGGAGCGGAGCATGAGGTGCGCGTGAGCCGGGACACTCTCCGATCTGCCATTTGCCTGTGGATCGGCTCATCCGGCGCCGCCTCGGTGCGCCAGACCGCCTTGTGTCCCTTCGAGACGGCCCCGTATCCTCTCGCTCCCTGGCCCTCGCATCCCCACGACGTCCCCCGCCCGGCGCATGGCCGAGCCGCACGAGATCACGCGCCTCCTCGACCGCGCCCGCGACGGCGACCCCGAGGCGGTCGACCGGCTGATCCCCCTCGTCTACGACGAGCTGCGGGCGCTCGCGCGACGCCAGCGGCAGCGCCAGGGCGCCGACGAGACGCTCAACACGACAGCCCTCGTCCACGAGGCCTACGAGAAGCTGGCGCGCGGCTCGTTCGCCGACCGCCAGCACTTCTTCCGGATCGCGGCCCGCGCCATGCGCGAGGTACTCATCGGCCACGCGCGGCACCACGGGCGGGCCAAGCGCGGCGGCGGCGCCCGGCCGCTCCCGCTCACCGAGGCGGCCCTCGCCACGCCGGCCGCACCGGAGCACCTGCTGGCCCTCGACGAGGCGCTCACCCGCCTCGGGGCGCTGGATGCGCGGCAGGCCGAGGTCGTGGAGCTGCGCTACTTCACCGGCCTGACGATCCCCGAGGCCGCCGAGGTGCTCGGCCTCTCGCCGGCCACCGTCAAGCGCGACTGGACGGCGGCCCGCGCCTGGCTCCACGCCGCCCTCTCCGAGGCGGCGTGACCGACGCCGAGCGCCACGCTCGCGCCTCGGCCCTCTTCCACGAGGCCCTGGCCCGCCCCGAGGCGGAGCGCGCCGCCTGGCTGGCCCAGGCCAGTGACGACACGGCCCTCCGCCGGCAGGTCGGGACCCTGCTGGAGGCCCACGCCGAGGCCGACGGCCTCCTGGACCGTCCCGCCCTCCCCCGCCTCGGGGGCGACGGCGCCGAGGCAGACCCGCTCCTCGGGCAGAACGTCGGGCCGTGGCGGGTGACGGGGCTTCTGGGGCGCGGCGGCATGGGCTCGGTCTACGCCGCCGAGCGGGCCGACGACACGTTCGACCAGCACGCCGCCCTCAAG
>JBCCQJ010000108.1:0-14198 GCA_039024395.1 Bacteroidota bacterium
CGCCGACCGCCTGGGGGCGCTCGCCTCGGAGCCCGGCGCCAACCCCTACCCCCCCCCCGCGCCCCCCCCCCCGGCGGTCGACGGCCTGATCGACGGCGCGGTCCAGGCCCACGGCCGGATCGACGGGGTTGTGAACCTGGTCGGCTCGATCATGCTGAAGCCGGCGCATGCGCTCAAGCCCGAGACGTTCGAGGAGACGATCCGCCTCAACCTCTACACCGCCTTCTACGCCCTCCGCGCCGCCGCGCGGGTGATGCAGAAAAACGCCGACCCCGCGGGCGGCTCGATCGTGCTGATGTCGAGCGTGGCGGCCCGCCTCGGGCTGGCCAACCACGAGGCGGTCGCGGCGGCGAAGGCCGGCGTCAGCGGCCTCGCGCTCGCGGCGGCGGCGACGTACGCCCCCAAGGGCATCCGCGTGAATGCCGTCGCGCCGGGGCTGGTCCGGACCCCGCTCGCGGGCCGCCTCGTGGCCTCCGAGGCGGCCGTCGAGGCCTCGGCGGCGATGCACCCGCTCGGAAGGATCGGCGAGCCCGAGGACCTCACCGACGCCCTCGCGTTCCTGCTCGACCGCGAGCGGAGCGCGTGGGTGACCGGCCAGACGATCTCCGTCGACGGCGGGTTTTCGACCGTTCGCCCGCGCTAGCGCGCGCTCGCTCTTATGCCGGGCACGACGGGCGCCGACACCTCGTTCCGAGCCCGCTTGCTCCCCCTGGGCGCGCTACCTTGACCGATGGAGCGCCCCCCCGGACCCCGCCCCCGCATGGCCTGGATCCTCTCGATCGCCTCGGCCCTGTCGCTGGCCGCCGCAGCCCTGTGGACGACCGCGACGGCGCCCGTGACGTCGCCGCCCTCGGCGCCGGCCGAGGCGGCGCTGTGGCCCAGCGCCGGGGGCTGGGCGGAGCGCGGCCTGGACACGCTGAGCCTCGAGGAGCGGGCCGGGCAGCTCGTCGTCGCCCGCCTCGACGGCGAGATCGACGCCGACGCCCTCCAGCTCGCCGTCGAGGGCCGCCTCGGGGGCATCGAGCGCGTCGTGGGCGACGAAGGCGCCCACCTCGACCTGCTCCGCCGCTGGCAGACGGCCGCCGCCATCCCCCTGCTCGTTCTCGAGCGTCCCGGTCCGGCGCCCCGAGGCGGGCCGCTGGCGTCGCCGCTCGCGATCGCGGCCACCGGCCGGACGGAGCTGGCGTACATGGCGGGCAAGGCCGTCGCCGACGCCTCGACGTCGCTCGGCGTCCACATTCCGGCGTCGCCGCTGTTCGCCACCCTCGGCACGACGCCGTTCGGCGAGCGGGGCGAGCGGGCGCCGTTTCAGCGGTCGCTCGTGCGCGGGCTCCGCGACGGCCGCGTGCTTCCGTCGACGCGCGTGAGCGGCTCGGCCCTCGACCCGGCGTTTCGTCCGCTGGTCGACGCCGGGCTGATGTCGGTCCGTCTCTCTCTCGACAACCAGAACCCCACCGCCTCGACGCTCACGGCCATCCGCGAGGACGCGTCGTTCAACGGCCTCGTCGTCGCCGAGGCGGCGCCTGAGGCCCCGCTCGGCCTCGCCATCGAGGCGGTCGGGGCGGGCGCCGACCTCGTGGTGTCGAGCGCGCCCGACGAGGTGGTCCGCATGCTGGCCGCCTCGGTGCGGAGCGGGACGCTGGCCGAGAGCCGCCTCGACGAGGCGGTCCGCCGGGTGCTGGCCGTCAAGGCCTGGAGTGGGCTCGACGCCTTCGCGCCGCGCGACCGGACGGCCGAGGCGAGCGACGGGCCGGTGGTGCGGCTCTTCCCCTGGCGCCCGCTGACGGACACCTACCGGCGGCGCCTCAACCTGCTCGGTCAGGAGGTCGCGCGCGAGGCGATCACGGTCGTCCAGGCCGACGACGGCCCGCTGCCGCTCGTCGGCTCGGCGGTGCCGCCGCGCGTGCTGACGCTGCTGCTCGACAGCGGCCTCGACGCCGACCGCACGCTGCCATTCGCCAACGGCGTCTCGACCCGCCTCGAGGGCGACGTCCAGGCGAGCTACGTCCGCCTCGGGCTCGGGATGTCGCAGGAGCGGTTCGACGACGCCGCTTCGGCCGCGCGTGAGGCCGACGTGGTCGTTGTAGGGGTGTACGACGACGAGGGCGTCCTCCCCGCCCGCTACCGCGCCTTCCTCGACGGCCTTCTCGCGGCGGGGCAAACGGTCGTGCTCACCGTCTTCGGCCCCCCGACGATGGCGGCCGGCCTCCCCCCCGCCGACGCCGTCGTGCTCGCCTACGAGGCCACCGAGGTGGCGCAGCGGGCCGCCGCCGAGGCCATCGCCGGGCAGATCGACGTCGAGGGCACGCTGCCGGTCGCCGTCGCCGGGTTCGCGCCCGCTGGCGCCGGCGACACGTTCCGCCAGCAGGCGCTGCGGCCCGGCACGGCCGAGGAGGCCGGGCTCAATCCCGCCTCGGTGGAGCGCGTCGACCGCGTGCTGCAGGCGGCCGTGCGCAACGGCGCGTTCCCGGGCGCCTCGGTCGCCATCGGGCGCGACGGCGTGCTGGTCGAGCTGCGCGGCGTCGGCGCGCTCACGCGGGGCGGCCGGCGGACGACCCCCGAGACGCCCTACGACCTCGCCTCGGTGACCAAGGTCGTCGGCACGACGGCGATGCTGATGCGGCTCGTCGAGGACGGAAAGGTGGACCTCGACACCGAGGTGGTCGAGTACGTGCCGACCTACCGCGGCCTCGGCAAGGAGTACGTGACCGTGCGCCAGCTCCTCTCGCACTCGGCCGGCCACCGGCCGTGGTTCCCGTTCCACGCCCACGGCATCCTCAACCGGCGCGACGCCCTCCGCTTCATCCACGCCGACACGCTCCAGTACCCGCCCGGCACGCGGTCGCGCTACAGCGACTTCGACATGATCGTCCTCGGCGAGGTCATCGAGAACGTAACCGGCCAGCGCCTCGACGAGGCGTTCGAGGACGAGATCTTCCGCCCCCTCGGCATGGCGCGCACCGGCTTCCGTCGGCCGGGCACCGTCGACCCCGAGGCGGCGCCGACCGCGGACGACCGGGTCTTCCGCGGCCGGACGCTCCAGGGGGAGGTCCACGACGAGGCGGCGTGGGTGATGGGCGGCATCGCGGGCCACGCCGGCCTGTTCTCGACCGCGGGCGACCTGGCGCGGTTCGGGTTCCTGCTCGCCAACGGCGGCGAGGCGTACGGCACGCGCCTGTTCCAGCCGTCGACGCTCGACCGGTTCACCGAGCGGGTCCGCCTCCGGAGCACCTACCCGACGGGCCTGGGGTGGATGGTCCAGGACGCCAGCCGCTCGTACTCGTCGGCGGGCTCGCTCTTCGGGCCGCGCTCGTTCGGCCACACCGGCTTCACGGGCACCTCGCTCTGGGTCGACCCCGACCAGGAGCTGTTCGTGGTCCTCCTCTCCAACCGCGTCCACCCGACGCGCCGCAACCGCCGCATCCGCGACGTCCGATCCGACCTGGCCGACGCCGTCGCGGGCGCCGTCGTGACGCCTCCGGGCGAGGCGGCGCGCGGCTGGGGCTTCGGCCCCGTCCCCGACGACCTCCCCGCCTTCGCGGCTCGCTAGCCCCATGCCCACCTACGTCTACCGCCGCCCCGACGGCACCACGTTCGAGGCCTTCCAGCGCATCTCCGACGACGCGCTCACGCACGACCCCGAGACCGGCGTCCCGGTCGTCCGCGTGATCTCGGGCGGCGCCGGCCTCCAGTTCAAGGGCGACGGCTTCTACCTGACCGACTACGTCCGCAAAGGCAACGGCTCGGATGGCTCCGCCTCGGGGTCGGGCGAGTCGGCAGAGACGTCGTCGTCCGATGCCGGGAGCACGTCCGACACGACCTCGTCAGGCTCCGAGGCGGCCGCGTCGAGCCCCGCCTCGGGGGACGACTAGCGACACCCTCGACGAGAATGGGCTCCTCCCCGAGATGGAGAGGCGAGCCCCACGGCCCCACGGACGGCGACTCGACCGTCTGTGGGTTCTTGCTCGCTCAGGGCCGGACGCTCGGAACCAGGGCAGGGACCATCCGGCGGCGATGGATGCGGTAGACCGCGAAGTCGTCGCGGTCGGTGGTGACCACGACGCGCCCGTCGGCCTCTTCGGCGAGGGCGAGCAGCGAGGCGTCGGCGACGCTCACGCGATCGGCGTAGCGCCGGAGGAGAGCGTCGGTACGCGGCCGCCAGGCGGGGACGACCTGTACATCGAGGGCAGCGAGCAGATCGAGAACCCGAGCAGGGTCTCCCCCGCCCCTTCGAGCAAGAAACCACGCTTCCGTAACGACGGGTTCGCACGTGAGGACTGGAGCGTCGAGAGCACTCACGGCCGTCCGCGCCCAGGCGTGCCACTGGTCGCCCCGGTCCAGGACCGCGATGATCGGCCCCGTGTCCAAGAGGTAGGCCGAGGTCCTTGGGACAGGAGCGTCCGATGTCATTCGCCGAACCCTTCCATGTGGGCTGGATTCGTTGAAAGGTCGCCGAGACCAGAGTCGAAACAGCCGACAAGGTGTTCGGCCCCCTTGAGCCGTCCGGTCGGGACGTAGGGCTCAGGCTCTTCGGTCACGGCGAGGTCGGCGAGCTGCTGGCGGACGGCGTCGAGGACAGCATCTTTCATGGTCGTGCCGCGCGCCTCGGCGAGGCGCTCGATCTGGCGGCGCTCATGAGGGGCGAGGCGCATCCCGAAGGTCTTCTCGACGGGCATCGTGGTAACGGAAAGGTCGTAGCGTGATAACGATACGACATCCACACGGTTGCCCTCAGCCCGTCGCACACGCCGTTGTGAATGCCTACGGCACCTGCCCGGTGCGCCACATCCGGCGGGCGCGGCGCCACGTCTCGTGGAAGCTCCGGTCGCGGACGAGCGTCAGGACCTGGAATGGACGACGGTCGCCCGGCCCGCCCGCCGTCCGGCGGAAGGTGAGCGACGGCGGGGCGGCACCGCGGATGCCGTAGTGCCACACCTCGCCGCGGGGCGTGGCCTCGACGTAGGCCGGCGGGCCGAACAGGACGTAGACTTGCCCGGGATCCGTCTTCCACCCCTCCTTCTGGGTCGCGAACAGCCGGTTCGCCTCCTCGACGCGCTCGTAGAACGCGCGAACCGTCGCCGCCGCCACGCGACGGTCGTCGAGGCGCTCGCCCCAGAACCGGTCGAAGACGGCCTGGAGGCGCGGGGTCCCCACGGCCTCCCGCAGCCGCGCCATCTCGTCCGCCTCGGCGAGGTAGACGAGCGGCGGGACGAGATCCCCGAGGCGGGTCACGAGCGGGTAGTCGCGGCGGCGCACGACCACGAGGCGGTCCGCCTCGGTGACGGGCTCGGGCGTGCCCGGTGCGACGAGCGCGAGGCGGAGGCGGTAGACGCCCGGCCCGAGCGGCGGCACCGGCGCCTCGATGCGGACCGCCTCGGCAGGCGCGGCGAGCGGCTGCCGGACGACCTGCACCGTGTCGACGCGGCCCATGTCGATGCCGGTGGCCGCCAGCGACACGTCGGACGGCGTGAACGCCGACAGCGCCGTCGAGGCCGTCGTGTCGGTCCGGAAGCGGACGACGGTCGCGACGACCACCGACGAGTCGGGAGCGGCGAGGGCCTGCGCCACGGCCTGGAGCGAGTCGACGCCCGCCGGAAGGCTCGACGCCACGAGCGGCGTCACCGGCCCCTCCCCGAGGCGGCCTTCGAGGCGGAGGCCGCCGAGCGTCGGCTGCCCCGTCGGCGCGACAACCTCGACCTGGGCGCGCTGCTCGGCCGTCCGCTCGCCGATCGCGTCTTCGAGGACGGCACGCACAGCGTAGCGTCCCGGAGGCACGTCGAAGCGGAGCGTGCGTCGGACGGGCCCGCGCGTGCGCCCAGCCTCGGGGCTGGCGACGCGGAGCGTGTCGATGGGGTCGGCCGAGCGCGGCGCTCTCCCCTCCTGCTCGACCGTGACCGTCCACCGCGCGATCGCCTCGTAGTCGCCGCTGCGGGCGCGGAAGACCAGCGACCCGCTCGGGACGCTCAGGTAGACGTCGACGCCCGTCGTGTCGTCGCGGACGCTCGCGACGGCGTCGAGGGCGAAGCCGAGGCCGCCTGCGCGGTAGGCCCGCTGCTGCTGGTCGAGGTCGGCCACCCGCCCGCTGCCCGTGCACCCGGCGACGCCGAGCAGAGCCACGACAACGAGTGCGTCGCGGAGCCTACCCGGCCACACGGGCCGCCTCGGCGATGGCGGCGAAGGCGTCGGCCTGGAGGCTGGCCCCGCCGACGAGCGCGCCGTCGAGATCCGGCTCGGCGAACAGCTCGGCCGCATTGCCTGGCTTGACGCTCCCGCCGTAGAGGAGCTGCACCTCCGCGCCAACCGCCGGGAACCGCTCCCCGAGGCGGCGGCGGATCGCGGCGTGCATCGCCTGCGCCTGGTCGGGCGTCGCCGTGCGCCCGGTGCCAATGGCCCAGACCGGCTCGTAGGCGACCACGAGGGCGTCCGCGCGGTCCAGCGCCACCCCCTCCAGCGAGGCGTCGAGCTGGGCGAGAACGGTCGCCTCGGCGTCGCCGGCGTCGCGCTCGTCGAGCGTCTCGCCGACGCACAGGATGGGGACGAGGCCTTGAGACATCGCCGCCCGCACCTTCTCGGCCACGAAGGCGCTGGTCTCGCCCAGGACCTGCCGACGCTCGGAGTGCCCGACGATCACGAAATGCACACCGAGGGCATCCAGCATGGCGGGGCTGACCTCGCCCGTGTACGCCCCCGAGGCGGCCGGGTACACGTTCTGCGCCCCGAGGCGGACCCGGCTCCCGCGCAGCCGCTCGGCGACCATGTCGAGCCACACCGACGGCGGGCACACGCCGACGCTCACCGACGTGGCGCCGGTCTCGGTCGCGCGGACAACCTCCGAGGCGAGCCGGACGGCGCCCACGAGGTCGGTGTTCATCTTCCAGTTTCCTACGACGAGCATCGGGGACGGGGTGGTTGCCGAGCAAGCGAGAGGTCGTGGCCGCGCCGCCTCGGGGACGGATTTTGCCAGGGGCTCAAGATACCGCTGGCCCCTGCTCTGCCTCGTTACGCTTCTCGTCCTGGCTCTCGATGGAGATGCTGCCACGGAGAGGCGCCCCGAGGCGGAGCACCACGCCGCGCAGCGACCGTTCCGATGACAGGCAAGGCGTTGGCTCCTGGAACAGAGCGTGACGCGAAGAGGGCGCCACGGTCAAGACTCTCGGTGGGGGTCAGCCTTCCGTTCCTCGGCGCGGAGCGCGTCATCCATTCCTCGAACCGCTCTGCAGGGGCGCTCTAAGCGACGGCCTGCAACTTGTCCAGGATCTCCTCGGCGTGGCGGTCGGTCTTGGGCCGCTTGAACACGTGCAGGATCGTCCCGTCGGGGCCGATCAGGAACGTCGTCCGCTTCGTGCCGATGATCGTCTTGCCGTAGAACGACTTCTCGCCGTAGACGCCGTAGGCGGTCATGATCTCGCGGTCGGGGTCGGCGAGGAGCGGGAACGGGAGGTCGTACTTCTCGGCGAAGCGGACGTGGCTCTCGACCGGGTCGCCCGAGACGCCGACGACGGCGACGCCCGCCTCGGTGAGGGCGCCCGTGTTGTCGCGGAGGTTGCACGCCTGCTTGGTGCAGCCCGGCGTGTCGTCCTTGGGGTAGAAGTAGAGCGCCAGCGGCTGGCCGGCGAAGTCTCCGAGGCGGACGGTGTTGCCGTTTTGATCGGTGCCGGCGAAGTCGGGGGCGGCGTCGCCGCGGTCGGGCATGTCGGACATGAGAGTCAAGGTTGGTGGTGCGTGGAGCGTCGGGGAACGTGGTCGGCCCGCGGTCTACGTCCCAGAGCGAATTGCAGGACGGTACGCGGTACGAGGTACACGAGCGCGGAGGCCACCTCTGGCCGTACCACGTACTCAGTACCGTGTACCCACCCGAAGGGTGCTCTAAAGCGAGAGGTCCCACGCGCGGAGGTCGTCGAGGTGGCCGTGCGCCGTGAGGTCGAGGTGGAGGGGCGTGATCGAGACGTAGCCTTCGGCGAGGGCGGTCAGGTCGGTGTCGTCGCCGCCGTCGAGGTCGATGAAGCGGCCGCCGAGCCAGAAGTAGGGCCGGTTCATGGGGTCGCGGCGCTCCTCGAACTGCTCCTCCCACCGCGCCCGCGCCTGGCGCGTGACGCGCATCCCGGCGAGGCCGTCGGTGGGGCGGTCGGGGACGTTCACGTTGAGGAGCACGTTCGGTGGCAGCCCGTCGCGGAGCACCTGCTCTCCGAGGCGGTGCGCGACGCGGCCGGCCGCCTCGAAGTCGTCGGGCCGCCACGCCTCGTGCGAGACCGCGAACGAGGGGATGCCCAGGATGGCCGCCTCGGTGGCGGCGCTGACCGTGCCCGAGTAGAGGACGTTGACGGCCGTGTTGGGCCCGTGGTTGATGCCCGAGACGACGAGGTCGGGCCGGCGCGGCAGCAGCTTCTGGACGGCCATCTTGATGCAGTCGGCCGGCGTGCCCGTCACGGCGCGCGCCCAGAGCGCCCCGCTCGGCGCCTCGAAGGGCCACGCGTGGACCCGCATCGGGTCGCGGACCGTGATCGCGTGGCCGACCGCGCTCTGCTCCTCGAACGGCGCCACGACGGCGACCGTCCCGAGGTCGTCGAGGGCGCTCGCGAGAGCCGCGATGCCGGCCGCGTCGATGCCGTCGTCGTTGGCGACCAGGATGAGCGGCCGGTCGGCCGGGGCGTCGAGCGGGGCGGAGAGGGCAGTCACGGGCCGGGGTACCGGGCACGGTGCGCCAAGATCCACCGCCTCGGAGATCGCCCCCGAGGCGGCCCGAACACCGTGGAGGATGAAGACACCTTCCGCCCCGAGGCGGTCTCCCGCCGACAGCCGGCAGCCCGGAGCCGACAGCCCCCTCAGTAGCTCTCGTCCTCGCTCGGGAACGCGCCGGCCCGCACGTCGGCGACGTAGCGCCCGACCGCCTCGGTGACGGTCGTCGCCAGGTCGGCGTAATGGCGCACGAAGCGGGGGTTGAAGTCCTTCGTGAGGCCCAGCATGTCGTGCGTGACCAGGACCTGCCCGCTGCACGCCGGCCCTGCCCCGATGCCAATGGTCGGGATCCCGATGCTGGCCGTCAGCTCGGCTGCGAGCGCCGCCGGGATTTTTTCCAGCACGACCCCGAACACGCCCGCCGCCTCGAGGCGGCGGATGTCGGCGCGGATGACGTCCGCCTCGGCGTCCTCGCGGGCGCGCACCTTGTAGGTCCCGAACTTGTAGATGCTCTGGGGGGTCAGCCCGAGGTGGCCCATCACCGGGATTCCGGCGTCGATGATCCGCTCGACCGAGTCGAGAACCGCCGCGCCGCCTTCGAGCTTCACGGCGTGGGCGCCGGTCTCCTTCATCACCCGGATCGCCGACCGCAGCGCCTCGCGGCTCGACCCCTGGTAGGCCCCGAACGGGAGGTCGACCACGACCAGCGCCCGGCTCACGCCGCGCACCACGCACTGGGCGTGGTAGATCATCTGGTCGAGCGTGATCGGGAGCGTCGTCTCGTGCCCCGCCATCACGTTCGACGCCGAGTCGCCGACGAGGAGCACGTCGGCGCCCGCCTCGTCGAGGATGCGCGCGCTCGTGTAGTCGTAGGCCGTCAGCATCGCGATGGGCGTCTGCTCGGCCCGCATCTGCTGAAGCGTCTGCGTGGTGACGCGCCGGGCGGTCGCAGCGGAGGCGGGAGCGGTCTGGGTACTCATGCTGGCTCAGATGGGAGCCCTCAGAATACCCCGAGGCGGCTCCCAAAAGACGACGGGCGCCCACCCCGAGGCGGACGCCCGTCGAACCGAAGCGGCGATGCGGCCTACTGCTCGCCGCCTGTGGGAACCGGCGTCACGCCCGGCGTCGGCTGCGGCGCCGCCTGCTGGCCGACCGGCGGCGTGCTCGGGTCGATCCCGAGGCGCGTCATGATGGCCACCGTCACGTCGACCACGCGCTCGCTCGCCGCCAGGAAGACCGGCGCGTTGTTGGCGACCGTCGGCAGGATGAGGTCGTAGCCGTTCTCGTTCAGCTCGGCCTGGATCGCCTCGTCGACGCGCGTGAGAACGGGCTGCAGCAGCCGCGCCTCGACGTAGCTGAGGTACTGGAGCCCCTCGGCCTCGGTCTGCTCGCGGGCCGCCTGGAGCTGCAGGATCTCGTTCTGCCGCTCGAGACGCGCCTCGTCGGTCGCGAGGGCGCTCTGGTCGAACGTCTCGTACTCGGCGACGCGGGTCTGGAGCACCTGGCCCAGCGAGTCCTGGAGGGTCCGCACGCGGGTCGCGACGCCGATCTGCTGCTGCTGGAGCTGCTGCTGGACCTGCGCGAACTCCGGCATCCGGATCACGATCTGGTCCGTGTCGACGTAGCCAACCTTGAACGCCTGGGCCTGCGCCGACGGCAGCAGCGCCAGGAGCGTGAGCACCGAGGCGGCGAGAGAAACGAATCGAGACATGCGTGTCATGGGTGGAAAACGTGGTGGGCGCCGGTCAACGGCCGGCAGAAGAGCCGACGCCGACCCGGACTCCGAGCTCGTCGAGCACGAGGTCGGTCAGGTTGTGGCGGGGCCGGGTGTAGAGGAAGACGTAGTCGCCCGAGCGGTCGAACACGTAGTCGTACTCGCCGTCCTGCGCGACCGCCTCGACGGCGGCCAGGAGGCGCTCCTGCACGGGTCGGAGGCGGGTCTGCTGCTCGCGGAACAGCTCGCCCTCGGGGCCGAAGTAGCGGCGGCGCAGCGCGTCGTGCTCCTGCCGCTTGGCCCGAAGCGCGGCGCGTTGCCGCTCGCGCTCGTCGTCGGTGAAGAGGATCTCGCGGGCCGCGAAGGCATCGGCCATCTGGTCCGCCTCGGTGCGGAGCGCCGCGACCTCGCCCTCCCACTGGGTCACGAGGCGGTCGATCTCCTGCTGCACCGACTGGAACTCCGGCATCTGGTTGAGGATCGCCTCGGAGTCGATGTAGCCCAGCTTCTGCTGCGCCGAGGCGGGCGCCGCGAGGGCGACGAGGACACCGAGGAGGAAGGCGTTTCGCATCATGGGAGCGTCGGGCTAGGCTCTGTCTTGGAGTTCAGAAGGATGCTGAGAACGAGAGCCGGGAGCCGCCCCCAAGAAGCGCGAAGCAGCCGTCGCTACGGCGATGGAGCGCGACGCCGGGGGCGGATTCAGGAGCCGTTCGCAGGCCATGAGTGAGTTTCAAGACAGAGTCTACCGTCCGCCGAGGGAGAACTGGAAGCGCCACTGCGGCACGCCGCCGTCGGCGTCGCCGACGACCCCCTCGGGGTCGAACGCGTCGATCTGGTAGCCGTAGTTGACGTCGACGAGGCCGAGGATCGGGAGGAAGACGCGCGCGCCCAGGCCGGCCGAGCGGAAGAGCCGCGACGGGTCGTACTCGTCGAAGCTGTCCCACGTGTTGGCCGCGTCGGCGAAGAGGTAGGGCGCGAACGAGAGCTGGGGCGACTGGATCAGCACCATGCCCAGCTCGGCCTCGTACTTGTTGAGCACCCGGCCGCCGACCGGCACGCCGTTCTCGCGCGGCCCGATCGACTCGATGGGGTAGCCGCGCAGGAACACCAGGTCACGACCGAAGCCGCGTCGGAGGCCACGGTTGCTGTTCGCCTCGAGGGGCGTGCCGCCGATCAGGTAGCGCTGGAAGCGCACGTCCTCGCCTGTCAGCGACCCGATGTATCCGCCCTGGGCGCGGATGCTGGCCGTCAGCTTGCCCACGACCGGGGTGTACCACGCCGTGTTGATGTCCCACTTGTGGTACTGCACGAAGTCGCCAATCGGTGGGGCGACGGTCAGCGAGAGGTCGAGGCTCGAGCCGGTCTGGGGGAAGGTCGGGTTGTCGAGGGCGTTGCGGCTGAGCGTCTGGCTGAGCGTCAGCTCCTGGCTGACGCCCTCCGGCAGCACGGCGCCGTCCAGCTCGCGGACGTTGTAGAGGCGGTACCCGAGGTTGGTGCCGGTCTGGAAGAAGTCGTCCGGCCACTTGAGGCGCTGCCGGTAGAAGAGGCGGCTCGAGATCGTCCCGTAGGAGACGCTCGGGAAGTCGACGTTGGAGTAGCTCAGCGCGAACCCGACCGGCGTCTGACGCCCGCGGAACCAGGGCTCGGTGAACGAGAGCGAGTACACCTGCTGGCGGCTCCCGAAGGTCTGCACCTGGAGCGAGAGCTGCTGGCCGTCGCCGGTCGGCATCCCGCCGCCGCCCTGGAAGAGGTTCTGGGCCGAGAAGTTGGTGAACGTGACCCGCGCGGTCAGGATGAGGCCGATGTTGCCGCCGCCCCAGCCGCCCGACAGCTCGAGCTGGTCCGACGACGTCTCCGACAGGTCGTACACGAGGTCGACGGTCCGGTCCTCGTCGTTGACGTTCGTGGCCGGGCCGGCGCCGAAGCTGGCCGGGTCGAAGTAGTTGAGCGTGCTCAGCTCGCGGATGCTCCGCTCGATGGCCTGCCGGCTGAACGGCTGGCCAGGGATCGTGCGGATCTCGCGACGGATCACGTGCTCCTTGGTGCGCGTGTTGCCCGCGATGCGGACATCGCCGAACTGGTAGATCTCGCCCTCTGCGATCTCGAAGTAGAGGTCCAGCGAGTCGCCCGGCACCTCGATGATCTCGTTCTGGATGTTGAAGCGGAGGTAGCCCCGGTCCTGGTACAGCGACGAGATGTCGGTGTGGTCGGGCGTGTAGTACATGTTCCGCTCGATGCGCGAGCGGTCGTACACGTCGCCGGACTGAACGCCGAGGGCGACCCCGAGTTGGGCGTCGTTGAAGATGGTGTTGCCCTCGAAGACCACGTCGCGGATGTGGTAGAGCGGCCCCTCCTCCACCTCGACCTCGACGACGAAGTCGCGCTCGCGACCGGGCTCGGAGCGGAAGTAGACCGTGTCGCGGACGACCCGGGCGCCGTAGTAGCCCCGGTCGTTGTAGAACTTGACGAGGCCGTCGAGATCGTCCTGGAAGCCCTGGTCGTCGAACGTCTCGCGCTTCCAGAAGCGCCACCACCGACGCTCGGGCGTGTTCCTGAGCTGGCGGCGGAGCGTCCGGTCCGAGAACACCTCGTTGCCGACGAACTCGACGTCCGAGACGGTCACGCGGCCGCCCTTGTCGACGGTGTAGGCAACCGTCACGCGTCCCTCGTCATCCACGGAGCGGGACACGTCGACGGTGGCCAGGCGGAACCCGTTGCGGCGCGTGAGGGCCTCGATCTCCATCCGGCCCCGCTCGATGTCCGCCTCGCGGACGCTGCGGCCTCGGAGAAGCGGAATCTGATCCCCCACCTCGTCGCGCTCGGACGACTTCAGCCCTTCGATGGTGTAGGCGGCCAGCTTCGGCTCCTCCTCGACGTGGAGCGTCAGGAAGACGCCGTCGCCGGCGATCTCGGTCGCCTCGATGCGGACGTCCGAAAACTGCCCCCGGGTGTAGAGCGAGCGCACGGCCTCGCCAAACGACGGGTCCCACGGGAGCTGCACGCGACTGCCCGGCCGGAGGCCGCTGATCGAGCGGGCGAGCGCCTGGCTGTTCTCGTCGAGCGCGCCCTCGACCGTGATCGACAGCACCTCGTAGGTCTGGAGCTGGGGCCCCGAGGCGGGCGCCGCAGCGGACGGCGCCGGAGGGGGGGCGGGCGTCTGGGCAACGACGGGCGCCGCGCACAGGACAGCGAGTGCGAACGGGAGGCGCGCGGCGGCGAGCGGGCGGATCATGCAGACGGAGCGCGTCGGTCCAGGGAGTGGCCGGGGGCGAGGCGACGAAGGTAACGGGGCGGCTCGGGAGGACTCGGCGCAGAGACCGCGAAAATGTGCCCTGGAGGAGCCCCGCCTCGGTGCCGGAGCGAACGGCACCCGGTTCGGCTTATTGCACGTCGAGCCGGTGGGGCACCGCCGACGGCCCTGGGGTGATGTGGGCGAAGTGCGGCCGCCTCGGGGCCGGAGCCGGGCCGACCTGGGCGGCCGGACGAGGCGGTTGGGGGACGGGGAACGGGCAGACGTGACCTGACGCGTCGGCGCATGACGAGTCGGCTGTCGGCTGTCGGCTAGGTGCCCCCGCCTCGGGGTCGGCGCAAGGCCGAGCGCAGGCGTCCGCCGGAGACGGTGGGCGGACGGTGGCACCGCCTCGGGGCGGGCGCTCCGCCGAGGCGGAGGCCGTAAGGGCGTATTGCAATACGCCCCATACGCATCAGGTTAAGCGCGCTCTGCTCGACAGCATGGGGCCGTAGAGCCCCGACGGAAGGAAAGCCGCCTCGGCGGGTATCCGTGTAGCGACCAAGCTGCACATACCCC
>JBCCQJ010000109.1:0-14137 GCA_039024395.1 Bacteroidota bacterium
CTCGCAACTTCGCCCCGCGACCGCCGTTGGCGTGTGCCCCGGACTCCGTCTCGTGACCAACGCCTACCGCCCGACGTCGCTCCTGCCCGAGGTGATCAAGAACCTCTTGATCATCAACGGGCTGTTTTTCCTCGCCCAGGTCGTCATCGACGGGCTGCCGGCGCTGAGCGGGCCGATGCTCGACTGGCTCGCGCTGTGGCCCGTCGGCACCCCCGAGGTGGCGCGCAGCGGAGACGGCGTGGCGGCCGTGCCGCAGTTCTACCCGTGGCAGCTCGTGACGACGGCGTTCCTGCACGGGGGCATCTGGCACCTCGTGTTCAACATGTACGGGCTGTTCCTCTTCGGCGCCGGCGTCGAGCGGACGCTCGGGCAGCGCCGGTTCCTGATCCTCTACGTTGGCGCTGTGCTGGGGGCGGGCCTGCTGCAGCTCGCCGTCGTGTCGGCGCCGTTCGTCGCAGGCGTCGGCTCGCCGTCGATCTTCCCCACGGTCGGCGCCTCGGGCGGCCTCCTCGGGGTCGTCGCGGCGTGTGCGATTCTGTTTCCGCGCGACGAGATTTATATCATCCCGTTCCCGTTCCCCATCCAGATGCGGTGGCTGGCGGCCGGCTACGTCGTGCTGGACCTTCTGGGTGGGTTCGGAGCGTACAACAGCCGGATCGCCCACTTTGCCCACCTCGGGGGCTTCGCAACGGGCGCCCTGATGATCCTGTTCTGGCGGGGGCGGCTGCCGTTCCGCCCCCGCACCCGCCTCGCCTGACGTTCCGTGGCCGACGCCGACTCCCCGCTCTTCCGCTTCCAGCTCTGGCGCGCCGGGCTGCCGCCCGCGCTGCGGATCCTGCTGACGGTCAACCTGGCCGTGTTCGCGGTCGTGCTGCCGTTCGCGATCCTGGCCGCCTTCGGCCTCACGCTTCCGTACCGGCTCCTCGAGTTCCTCGCCCTGCCGGCCGACCCCGCGACGGCGCTCTTCCGGCCGTGGACGCCGTTCACGTACGGGTTCGTGAACCTGATCGGCGGGCCGGGCGCGATCTGGGGGATCATCAGCTTCGCGTTCGCGATGTACTGGCTGAACTGGCTGGGGCGCGACTACGAGGAGAACCACGGCGGGTACCGGCTCTTCGGGCTCTACCTCGGCAGCGCGCTCTTCGGCGCGGCGGTCGCGCTGGCCCTGTCGTCGTTCGTGCCGCCGCGCCCGTTCCCGTACTCCGGCGCCTGGGGGCCGGCGACGGCCGTCCTGGTGGCCGCGGCCACGCTCAATCCGAACCGGGGCATCGGGCTGTTCCTCCTCGGGGTGGTATCGCTGAAGTGGATCGCCATCGGGTTCATCGTGCTGAGCCTGCTCAACCCCGACGCGACGTTCCTCGGGGCCGCGCTCTTCGGGTTCTTCTTCGCCAAGGCCCAGCAGGCCGACATCGACCTCGCGGCGTGGGCGCGCCCGCTCTTCGACCGCCGTCCGGCGCGCCGCACCGAGACCGCCCCGCGCCGCTCGCCGTTCGCCCGCGCGACGCCGACGCCTCGGGGCCGATCGGGGTCGTCGGGCGGATCGAAGTCGAAGCGGTCGTCGTCCCGAGGCGGCACCCGCGACATCGACGCCATCCTCGACAAGATCCTGGAGCAGGGCTACGAGAGCCTGACGCCCGAGGAGCGCGAGATCCTCGACCAGGCCAGCCGTGACTGAGGCCGTCGGCGGGCGGACGACACCGAGGCGGCGGCGCGGGGCAGTGTGGGGGTGGACCCTGTTCGGCCTCCTCGACGTGCCGCTGGTCGCGGCCGTGGGGGTCGGGCTGGCCGCCTCGGTGCTGCCGCCCGGGCCGTACTGGTGGGCACAGCTCGTGGCGATCGGGCTGCCGTATGCCGCGTGGGCGGCCCTGCTGGTTGCGCTTCCCCTGATCGCAGTGAAGCGGTGGGGCCTGGCCGCGCTCCACCTGGCGCTGGTCGCCCTCGTGGCCGTGCGCGCGCTTCCGGCCGAGCGGTTCTCGGCGGCGCCCCCCGAGGCGGGCGACCTCGCGCTGACCACCTTCAACGTGCCGACCGTCGGCCCGAGCCGCGAGACGCTGGGCGACTCGGTCGTGGCCTTCGTCCGCGAGGCGGCCCCGGATGTCCTGGTGATGCAAGACGCCTGGGTGTTCGCGCCGGGCGTCGAGCGGAGCCACCTTGAGGCGGTGCAGGTGCTGGCCGTCCGCGAGGCGCTGCCGTACGCGCTGGCACTGCCCGCCCGCATGGCCGGGCACCCCGGCTGGCGCGAGAACGGAACCGGCGTGCCGATGCTGGTCCGCCAGGGCGCGGGCATCGAGATCGTGGAGCAGGAGGCGCTGGTGCTGGGCACGGAGCGCGACGCCGACGTGTCGCTCGCGCTGCGGACGCACCTCCGGTGGAACGGGCGAGAGGTGGTCCTCTACAACCTCCACCTTCGGTCGTTCGGGGAGGCCAAGCCGTGGGCCGACGACGCGGTGCGCGTGCTCCGGCCGTCGACCTGGGTGCCCTACCTGAGGCAGTACCGCCGGGCGTACGCCCAGCGTGGCACCGAGGTGGAGCAGATCGCCGCACGCGTCGAGGCCGAGACGCTGCCGGTCGTCATCGCAGGCGACTTCAACTCGACGGCCGACAACTGGAGCTACCGCCGCCTCCGCCGTGCCGGTGCCATCCGCCACGATGCGTTCCGCACCCGCGGCGGGCTCGCGTGGGGGCGGACGTACCCCGCCGCGCGGCCGCTCGTGCGGATCGACTTCGTGCTCGCCGACCCCGCCCTCGAGGTGGTCGCCGCCGAGACGCGAGACGTCACGTTCTCGGACCACCGGCCGGTGAGCGTGCACCTGCGGTGGCGCGAGGGACCAGCGGCGGCCAGCCCCGAGGCGGCCAGCTCCGAGGCGGCCAGCCCCGAGGCGGAGTAGGCCGGTCCCCAAGGCTGGCCTTGGGGCCCGTGAATCCGGCTTCACACGCGGGCGAGCCGGAACCCCCGGCCGGCCGGGCGTAGGACGGTGAGCCCCCTCGCCTATGCTCGTCTCTCTTCGCCCTGTGTGCCCGTCTGGCGAGACGGCCTGCCCGCATGACGCGTGGCTGGGGCTTCTTGTGGTGTCCGAACGCGGCCTCGGAGGCTGCGGCCTCGGAGGCTGACCGCGGGGTCGGCCTCGGGAACGATCTGTGAGCCAGTCCTGAGGTGGGCTGGCCGTCCACCCTTGTCGCCGCCTCGGGGCGCGCGGCTCGACACCATGTACCGCTACAAAGACCTCGTCGTCGCCCTCGGCCTCGACGCCCGCGACGAGACCCTCGTCCGCTACGCCGAGCTGGTCGCCTTCATGGCCCGCTCGGAGCACGTCCAGTTCGTCCACGTCTACCCGGACGCCTCGGTGTTCCGCGAGATGTACCCCGAGGATCTCCGTCCCCTGCCGGACCCGGTCGAGGGCTTCCGCGAGCACCTCGCGGCGACGGTCGAGCGCTTCGAGGGGCCGACGGGGACGTCGGTCGAGCCGGCGCTCGTCCAGGGCGGCCCGCTGATGGAGCTGCTGCGGATGGCGAAGGCCGAGGACGCCGACCTCGTGATGGCGGGCCGCGACGCCGGCGGCGGCACTCTCGCCGAGAAGCTGTGCCGCAAGGCGCCGTGCTCGGTGATGGTGGTCCCGCCCGACGGGCCGGGCTCGATCGAGCGCGTCGTGGTGCCGATCGACCTCTCGGGGCCGGCCGCCGACGCGGCCGACGTGGCGGTGGCCTTCGCCGAGGCGGCCCGCCTCGAGGAGGTCCACTTCCTTCACGTCTACACCATCCCGCCGAGCTACCTCAAGCTGGGCCGGGACCGCGCCGAGGCGGCCGAGGCCATGCGCCGGCACGCCTCGGAGCGCCTCGAGGCGTTCGTCGGCGACCTCTCGCTGCGGGGCCTGCGGCCGGTCTTCCACGTGGCCGAGGGCGACGACGTGGCAGACACCATCGTCGATCAGGCGACCGCTGTCGGCGCCGACCTCGTCGTGATCGGCACGCGCGGCCGGAGCGCGGCCGCGGCGGTGCTCATGGGCAGCGTGGCCGAGCGCGTCGTTCGGCAGGCGCCGGTCCCCGTTGTGGCGGTGAAGCGCAAAGGGGCGACCCTGGGCCTCCTCGACGCCCTCTTCGAACTGTAGCGCACCACCGGCACGGGAACCCCGGTGGGTGCCCACACTGTCCCTCCCCCGATCCCCCCGTTCCTCATGGAGAGCCTGCTGCCCTGGCCTGCCCTCGTCGCGTTCGTCCTGCTCGGGCTGGCGTTTGTGCTCGTGTTCGTCCGCCTGGTCCGCGGGCCGAGCCTGCCCGACCGCGTCGTCGCGCTCGACATGATCGCGTTCCTGGCCGTGGCCACGATCGCACTGTGGTCGATCGAGAAAGGCGTGACGGCCTACCTCGACGCGGCGCTCGTGCTCGCGCTGATGGCGTTCCTCGCGACGGTCGCCTTCGGGCGCTACATCGAGGAGACGCCCGTGGACCCGCCGGCCGACGGCCCCGAGGCGGACCGCCCGTGAGCGCCGTCGTCGCCTCCGTCCTCGTCCTCGCCGGCGCGTCGTTCGCGCTCGTGGCCGCGATCGGCATCGTCCGCATGCCGGACCTCCCGATGCGGATGCACGCGGCCACCAAGGCCGGCACGCTGGGCGCCGGCCTGATCCTGGTGGCGGTGGCCGTCGTGTTCGACGACCCCGGCGTGACCGTCCGCGCGCTCGCCACGGTCGCGTTCCTGTTCCTGACGGCGCCCATCTCAGCCCATGTCGTCGGCCGTGCGGCGGTGACGTGCCGCTCGCTGCGGCTCTGGAAGGGGACGCGCCTCAACGAGCTGGCCGACGACCTCGACGACGCGGCGGCCCGCCCGCTCTCGGCCGATCCCGATCCCGCCTCGGCGTAGATGCTCACACTCGTCCTCGTCAGCTTCGCCGTCGCGCTCCTGGCGCCGGTCGTCCACCGCGCGCTCGGCGACCGGGCGGGGTGGGCGCTGGCGCTGCTGCCGGCTGGCCTGTTCGCCCTCTTCGCGGCCCGCCTGCCCGAGGTCGCCGCCGAGGGGCGGGTCGTCGAGCAGACGCCGTGGGTGCCGTCGTTCGACGTCGCGTTCACGCTGACGCTCGACGGGCTGAGCCTGCTGTTCGTGCTTCTCATCACCGGCCTCGGCACGCTCGTGGTGATCTATGCCGGTGGGTACCTGAAGGGCCACAAGGACCTCGGGCGGTTCTACCTCGCGCTGCTCCTGTTCATGAGCGCGATGCTGGGGCTGGTGCTCTCGAGCAACCTGATCGCGCTGTTCGTCTTCTGGGAGCTGACGTCGTTCTCGTCGTACCTGCTGATCTGGTTCAAGCACGACGACGAGGCGTCGCGGACGTCGGCGCTGCAGGCGCTGCTGGTCACCGGCGGGGGCGGGCTGGCGCTGCTCGGCGGGTTCGTCCTGCTCGGCATCGCCGGCGGCGGCACGTTCGAGCTGGGCGCGATGGACCCCGAGGCGGTGCGCGCGCACGCGCTCTACCCGGCCGCGTTCGCGCTCGTCGCGCTCGGGGCGTTCACCAAGAGCGCCCAGTTCCCGTTCCACTTCTGGCTGCCGAACGCGATGGCCGCGCCGACCCCGGTCAGCGCCTACCTCCACTCGGCGACGATGGTCAAGGCGGGCGTCTACCTCCTGATGCGGCTCGACGCCACGATGGGGGGGACGGTGCTGTGGACGGTTACGCTCTCGACGGCCGGCGCGATCACGATGCTGCTCGGCGCCGTGTGGGCGCTCCGCCAGACGGACCTCAAGAAGACGCTGGCCTACTCGACGGTGACGGCGCTCGGGACGCTGACGCTGCTCGTTGGGCTCTCGTTCGAGGCGAGCATCGAGGCGGCCGTCGTGTTCCTGCTCGTGCACGCGCTCTACAAGGGGGCGCTGTTCATGGTGGCCGGCTCGGTCGACCACGAGGCGGGCACGCGCGAGGTGCTGTCGCTCGGCGGGCTCCGCAAGGCGATGCCGTTCACGTTCGGCGCGGCCGCGCTCGCGGGCCTCTCGATGGCCGGCCTGCCGCCGCTGTTCGGGTTCGTGGGCAAGGAGCTGGCCTACAAGGCCACGCTCGGCTTCGACGCGGCCGACATCGTCCTGCCCGGCGCGGCGGTGCTCGCGAACGCGCTCACGATCGCAGCGGCCGGCGTCGTCGTGCTCCGGCCGGTCCTCGGGCGACGGCGCGAGACCCCGCGCGAGGCCCACGAGGCGCCGCCGTCGATGTGGATCGGGCCGGTCGTGCTGGCCGGGGCGGGCCTCCTGTTCGGCCTCTTCCCGTCGATCCTGCCCCGCCCGCTGGTCGCCAGCGCCATCGAGGCGACGCTCGGGGCCGACGTCTCCGACGTCAAGCTGGCGCTGTGGTACGGGCTTGGGACGGCGCTCTACCTGAGCGTGCTCACGGTCGCGCTGGGCGTGCTGGCGTACTGGCAGTGGGACCGGGTGCGCGGCGCGCTCACGCGCCTCGACCCGCTCGCGCGCGTCGGGCCGGAGCGGGGCTACGTCGCGGCGCTCGACGGGATGCTGGCCGTGGCCGGCTGGCAGACCCGGAAGCTCCAGACCGGGAGCCTCCGGGGGTACCTGGTGTGGCTCGTGCTGGCGCTCGTGGCGCTGCCGGGCGCGGCCCTCCTGCTGCGGGCCGAGCCGTTCGCCGCGACGCCGTCGTGGGGCGAGGTGCTCCCCCACGAATGGGCGCTGGCCGGGCTGGTCGTGGCCGGGGCCGGGGTGACGGCGCTCTCGCGCTCGCGGATGCTGGCCGTCGCGGCGCTGGGGGCGGTCGGGTTCAGCGTGGCGCTCCTGTTCCTGGGGCTCGGCGCGCCGGACCTGGCGATGACGCAGATGCTGGTCGAGACGCTGATCGTGGTCATCATCCTGCTGGTGCTCCGGCACCTCCCGGCGATCCAGTCCGAGGCCGACGAGAGCGTCCTGAGCCGGGCGGTCGGGGCAGCGCTCGCGGTCGCCGCCGGCGGGGTGATGACGGCGCTGGCGGTGGGCGCGGCGTCGGTCCCGTTCGACCCCTCGCTCTCGACGTTCTACGCCGAGCGGGCGGTGCCCGAGGGGTTCGGGCGCAACCTCGTCAACGTGATCCTGGTCGACTTCCGGGCGCTCGACACCTTTGGCGAGGTCGTCGTGCTGGGCGCCGCTGCGCTCGGGGCGCACGTGCTCGTGCTGGCGGGCGCCGGCCCGCGGCTGCCGTCCGTGGACGTCGGCGGGTCGGTCATCCTGCGCACGGCCACGCGGTTCCTGATCACGCTCCTGTTCGTGCTCGCGCTGTTCCTGCTCTGGCGCGGCCACAACGAGCCCGGTGGCGGCTTCATCGGCGGGCTGGTGGCCTCGGGCGCGTTCGCGCTTTACCTGATCGCCTTCGGCGAGGGCGCCACGCGCCGGCTGCTCCGCATCGACCCGCGCGATCTGATCACGATCGGGCTCGCGATCGCCCTCGCGAGCGGCCTGTTCGTCGTCGCGACGGGCGAGCCGTTCCTGACCGGCCAGTGGACCACGCTCACCCTCGGGGCCGAGGAGCTGAAGCTGGGCACGCCGCTCCTGTTCGACATCGGCGTGTTCCTGGCCGTGGTCGGCTTCGTGCTCACGATCGTGCTCGCGCTCGAGCGCGCCGAGCCCCGCCCCGAGGTGGGCGCCTCCATCGGCGGTGCATCGGCGCATCACGCGGCGGCCGGCGACGGGAGCCAGCCGCTGGGCGCGGCGCCGATCCCGACCGCCTCGGTGGCGGCGGACGCCGAGGCCGACTCGCTCGCGCACCGGCGCACCGACTCCCCGATCCTCTGACCCCTCTGGGATGCAACTCCTCCTCGCTCTACTGGTCGGGGTCCTGGTCGCGGCCGGGGTCTACCTCGTGCTCCGGCGGAACCTGCTCCGGATCGCGTTCGGCATCGTGCTGCTCTCGAACGCGGTCAACCTGCTCGTGCTGAGCATGGGGCGGGTCGTGCGCGTGGGGCCGCCGCTGGTGCCGCTCGGCGCCGACGCGCCGGTCGAGGCCTACGCCAACCCGGTCCCGCAGGCCCTCGTCCTGACGGCCATCGTGATCGGGTTCGGGCTCGTCTCGTTCGCCCTCGTGCTGACGTACCGGAGCTTCATCGCGCTCGGCAGCATCGAGTCGGACGAGCTCGGGCCGGAGGACCTTGCCGACGACGCGCCCCTGCTCGCCGGCATCCCCGGCGCCCTCCCCGAGGCGGCCGCCTCGGAGGTTCACGCATCGGCCCCGGCCGAGGTGGCGTCGTGAGCTGGCTCGTCGTCCTCCCGATCCTCGTCCCGCTCGCGACGGCGGTGCTGGCGCTGGCGGCGCGGCGGTCGGTCGCGGCGCAGCGCGTGGTCAGCGTGGCCGGGGCGGCCGTCCTCCTCGGGGTCTCGGCCGCGCTGATGGCCGCGGTGTGGCAGAACGGCGTGATCGCGGCGCAGATGGGCGACTGGGAGGCGCCGTTCGGGATCACGCTCGTGGCCGACCTCCTCGGGGCGGTGATGGTGCTCATCACGGCCGTCGTGGGGCTGGCCGCGGCGGTCTACTCGCTGGCCGCCGTCGACGCCGAGCGCGAGCGGTTCCACTACCACCCGCTCTACCACATCCTGCTGATGGGCGTGTGCGGGGCGTTCCTGACCGGCGACCTGTTCAACCTGTACGTCTGGTTCGAGGTGCTGCTCATCTCGTCGTTCGTGCTGCTGGTGCTGGGCAACGACCGGGGGCAGGTGCGCGGGGCGGTCGTGTACGTGCTGGTCAACCTGGTGGGGTCGCTCGGCTTCCTGGCCGCCATCGGCCTGCTCTACGGCGTCACGGGGACGCTCAACCTGGCCGACCTCTCGGTGCGCCTCGCCGAGGCGGACGCGCCGGGCCTGGTGACGGCGATCTCGATGCTGTTCCTGATCGCGTTCGGGATCAAGGCGGCCGTCTTCCCGCTCTTCTTCTGGCTGCCGGCCTCGTACCACACCCCGCCGATCGCGGTCGCGGCCATCTTCGCCGGCCTGCTGACCAAGGTGGGCGTCTACGCGCTCATCCGGACGTTCACGCTGCTCTTCACGCAGGACGTCGGGTTCACGCACACGCTGCTGCTCTGGATCGCCGGCCTGACGATGGTGACGGGCGTGCTCGGCGCGGCGGCGCAGACGGACGTCCGCAAGATCCTCAGCTTCCACATCATCAGCCAGATCGGCTACATGGTGATGGGGCTGGCGCTGTTCACGCCGCTGGCGCTCGTGGGCGCGGTGTTCTACATCGTCCACCACATCATCGTCAAGGCCAACCTGTTCCTGGTGGCTGGCGTGGCCGAGCGGATCGTGGGCTCGTTCGAGCTCAAGAACCTGGGCGGGCTCTACCGGGCGCACCCGTGGCTGGCGGTCCTGTTCATCGTCCCGGCGTTCTCGCTCGCCGGCTTCCCGCCGCTCTCGGGCTTCTGGGCCAAGCTGATCCTCATCAAGGCCGGGCTCGACGCCGGCGCGTGGGCCATTGTGGCCGTGGCCCTTGTGGTGGGCCTGCTGACGCTGTTCTCGATGACGAAGATCTGGAACGGGGCCTTTTGGAAGCCGCTCGCCGAGGGGCTCGAGATGCGCCCGGCGGGCGGCCGCGGCCTGGTCCTGATGGCGAGCCCGGTGGCCGTCCTGTGCGTGATCACGCTCGCGATCGGGCTCTGGGCCGAGCCGTTCTTCGTCTTCGCCGAGGCGGCCGCCGCCTCGCTGCTCGACCCGACGGACTACGTCACCGCCGTCCTCGGCCCGCCGCGATGAAGCTCTTCCTGCTCAACATCCTGCTCGCGCTGCTCTGGGGGGCCGTCAACGCCTCGTTCGCGGTGCCGGTCCTGCTGGCCGGGTTCGTGCTGGGCTACCTCGTGCTGCTGCTCGCGCGGCCGGCGTTCGGGCCGTCGGGCTACTACGCGGGCCTCTGGAAGGGGATCGCCTTCGTGGCGTTCTACGTGTGGGAGCTGGTGCTGTCGAGCGTCCGCGTGGCCTACGACGTGCTGACGCCGCGGCTGCGGGCGACGCCTGGCATCGTGGCCGTGCCGCTCGACGCCGAGACCGACGCCGAGATCACGGTCCTGGCCAACCTCATCTCGCTCACGCCGGGGACGCTCTCGCTCGTCGTCTCGCCGGACCGGCGGACGCTCTACGTCCACGCGATGTACCTCGACGACGGGCCGGACGCGCTCCGCGCGGAGCTGAAGGACCAGATGGAGCGCCGCGTGCTGGGCCTGCTCCGGACGGCCGACGACCCCGAGGTGTCCGACAGCCCCGAGGCGCCGCTCGCTCGCCCTGACGCTGCCGTGTAACTCCGTGCCGCCGCGTGACCCCGTGGCGCCGTGTGACCCCGTGGCGCCGTTCCTGATTCGTTCCCCTGCGGTCCGTGTCGTTCGGCGCGAGCCGCATTCGATGACCCCACCATGTCCATGCTGACCGACGACGAGCGCGACGCCGTCGCCACGATCTGCCTGATGGCGGCCGTCGCCGACGGTCACAAAGACGCCCGCGAGCGCGACCGCCTCCGGAGCATCTACGCGAGCCTCTACGCCGACTTCGAGCCCGAGCGCTACGAGCGGGTCCTGCTGGGCCAGGTCGCCCCCGAGGCGGAGGCGGCCCGCCTCGGGTCGGCCGGGGCGCGGATGCTGGCCTACGAGATGGCCGTCGCCGTGTGCGACGCCGACGGCCGCGCGGACGCGGCCGAGCAGGCCTTCCTCGACCGCCTCGGGGCTGCGCTCGGCCTCGACGGCGCGACGACGGCACAGGTCGACGCCGACGCCGGGGCGCTCGCCTCGGGGGCCGTCGAGGTCGGCACTACTGACGCCGCGCCCCTCGTGCCGGCGACGCTCGCCTCCGCGGAAGCCGTCCCCGAGGCGGTGGCCCCGTCTGAGCCGCCGGCCGCTGTGGCCGAGCCTCCCGAGGCGGAGGTCGACGCGCTCGTCCTCCGCTACGCCGTCACGTGCGCGGCCCTCGAGCTGCTCCCGCAGACCGTGGCGACGGTCGCCGTGGTCCCGCTCCAGACCAAGATGGTCTACCGGATCGGGCTCCGCCACGGGCACCGCCTCGACGCGACGCAGGCGAAGGAGCTGCTGGCGACGGTCGGCCTGGGCCTCACGTCGCAGGTGGTCGAGACGTACGCGCGCGACCTCGTCGGGGGCCTCCTCGGGGGCGTGGCCAAGAAGGCGCTGGGCAAGAAGAAGGGAAAGAAGGCCAGGAAGGCCGCCCGCGCGGCGGCGGGGGCGGCGTACGCCTTCGCGGCGACGTACGCGCTCGGCCGCGTGGCCGAAGCCTACTACGCCGGCGGCCGGCGGCTGGACGCGGGCGCGCTCCGGGCGCAGTTCGACCGCCACGCCGAGGCGGGCCGTGCGCTCTACGAGACGCACCGGCCGGCCGCCGAGGCGCGCGCCCAGGCGACCGACCTCCCGGCGATCCTCGCTCAGCTCCGCGCGTAGAGCAAACGGCAGGGGCGTGGTTCGTGGGGCGTGGGACAGAGGCCCCGGCCGCGACACGCCGCACCTGCCCCCACGTCCGACGGCCCACGTCCCAGACGGAGATTGCAACCGTCCTGCCCGTTGCTCTGGGGACCGGTCCCCGAGGCGGTCCGTCCCCGGAAACGCCGTGAAGGAACTCGCCGAGGCGATCCCCGTGCATGGATCGCGCGTTCCGTCGCCCCGCTCATCGCGCCTCGCCCTCCACCGCGCCTCGCCCTTATGTCTCTTGCTCAGAGCCTCCTCGCGATGGGCGGAGGCGTGCTCTTGCTGCTGGCCGGCGCCGAGGCGCTCGTGCGCGGGGCCTCGGCGCTGGCCATTCGCATGGGCATCACGCCGCTCGTCGTCGGGCTGACGGTGGTGGCCATCGGGACGTCGAGCCCGGAGCTGGTCGTGAGCGTGCAGGCGGCGCTCGGCGGGCAGGGCGGCGTGGCGATCGGCAACGTGGTGGGCTCGAACATCGCCAACCTGGGCCTGATCGTGGGCGTGGCCGTGCTGCTCGCGCCGATGGCCGTCGACCCGAAGCTGATCCGCCACGACATGCCGATCATGCTGGTGTCGATGGGGCTGCTGGTGCTGTTCCTCCTCGACGGCGTGCTGGCGCGGTGGGAGGGGGGCATCCTGCTCGCCGGCGCGGTGCTCTACACCGTCGAGGGGATCACGACATCGAGGCGGGAGGTGCGCGAGACGCGGGCGGCCGAAGTCCCGCCCGAGGTCGAGACGGCGCTGGCCGAGGCCAACGTGGGCTTCAAGCGCCACATTCTGTTCGTGGTCGGCGGCGTGGCGCTGCTGGTCTACGGTTCCGACCTGCTGGTCGACGGGGCCATCGCGACGGCCACCCGCCTCGGGGTCTCCGAGGCGGTGGTGGGGCTGACCCTGGTGGCGCTCGGCACGAGCCTGCCCGAGCTGGCGACGACCATCGTGGCCGCGCGGCGCAACGCGGCCGAGATCGCCCTCGGCAACGCCATCGGGTCCAACATCTTCAACGCCTTCAGCGTGCTGGGGCCGGCCTCGCTGACAGCGCCCATCGCCTCCGGCGGCGTCGGGGCCGACATCCTCACGATCATGGTGGGGATGGGCGTGCTGACGTTCGCCTTCCTCTTCACGGGCGAGCGGATGCGCCGGTGGGAGGGCGTCGTGCTGCTCGTCGCCTACGCGGGCTACATCTGGTGGATCGTCCCGCGCTAGAGCGCCGGATCGCGCCGGGAATGCCGGCGTACGGCGCCCCGAGGCGGTTCCGGCTACCTGATGTGTTTCTGAGGGTGTGGGACGCCGTCGCAGACCACGGTAAACTTCTCGCACGGCCCGAACCAGCCGCTCCGCCCGCTCGTTCTGCGGAGTCCGTCCCCATCGGTTTGTCTGCTCGACGCATGTCTGTCCGCTCGCTTCTGATCGGCCTCCTCGCCCTCGCCGCCTCGGCGGTGCTTCCCGCCTCGGCGGCGGCGGCGCAGGAGAGCCGCTCGCTCTACAACCAGGACCGCCTCGCGGAGCTGCTCTACGCCAACCGCATGGCGCTGGACGACATCCCCGAGGTGACGTACCGCTACCACGTCCTCGACGACCCCAACGGACGCAACAACTCGATCCTCGCGCGGACGGCGCTCTACCAGGAGGTCGGCGGGGGGGACGCGCGCGCCGGGCGCGAGAGGCTCAACGGCATGGTGGCGTTCCTGAACGGCGTGTTCATCCAGGACCTCCGCATCGGCGACACGATCGTGCTGCCGAGCGAGATCGGCCTCGACCCGCGGGCCTACAGCCCGTTCCCGCGCCACTACGCCGGCGGCGAGCCGTTCGACAAGCTGTTCGTGATCGACAAGGGCGTGCAGGCCTGGGCGGGCTACGAGAACGGCCGCCTCGCGCGGTGGGGCCTCGTCTCGACCGGCGCCGAGGGCTCGGAGACGCCCAACGGCCGCTTCAACTTCAACTGGAAGGAGGAGTACCGCCACTCGACGCTCGCGCCGCCCGGCGAGACGTGGGTGATGCGCTGGGTGTTCAACTTCCACGACACGCGCGGCATCCACGTCCACCAGTACTACGCCCTCCCGACGACCGGCGCGGCCAGCCACGGCTGCGTGCGCCTGATGACGGCCGACGCACGGTGGATCTACAACTGGGCCGACGGCTGGCGGACGACCGCTGGCGACGCAGCGGTGGGCCTCCCGAGCATGCAGGGCCGCGTGGTCGAGCAGGGCACCATGGTCCTCGTGCTGGGCGAGGAGCCGGGCGGTACCCCGAGGCGGTTCCGCGACGTCGACGGCCGGCCGGAGCTGATCCGGGTCGACCTGCCCGCCGACCCGTACGCGGTGCCGCCGGGGACGCCGCAGCAGGAGCGCTTCGACGCCCGCCGCCTCGCGGCCGAGCGCCGGGCGGCCGAGGCCGGCGACGCGCCTGCGACAGAGACGGCCCCGAGGCGGCCGTAGCGGGCGCATCCGGCCGAGGGCTGCCAGGCGGCAGACTCGTGCCCTGATCGCCTGCGCGGGGTGCCGCACGACGCGGCCGCCATGCCAAGGCGGCGGCTGACCCGCCTCGGGGGAGGACCGCCTTTCGCCGTCCGGCGGATCCCGGTCCATGCGAACGACTTATACCAAATCCGGTTATTCTATGAGGGTATGGTTAGTGCCGCCGGGCCACCAGTGGAACAGAGTCCGGCTCCGGATCCGCTCCGGCTGATCCGTCAACGACACGCACCGCTCGGCCAACGCCGTCTCCAAGTCTGCCAGCC
>JBCCQJ010000110.1:0-13941 GCA_039024395.1 Bacteroidota bacterium
GAGGGCGAGATCGCCGACCACGTCCGCCTCCACGGCGACGGCGTGCGGGATCTCGCGCTGGCGGTCGACGACGCCGAGGCGGCCTTCCGCGAGACAACCGCCCGAGGCGGCGAGGCGGCGCGCGAGCCCGAGGTGATCGAGGACGAACACGGGCGCGTGACGATCAGCGCCATCAAGACCTACGGCGACACGATCCACTCGTTCGTCGACCGGAGCCAGTATGACGGCCCCTTCCTGCCGGGCTACCGCGCCATCGAGAACCCGTTCTTCCACCCCGAGGCGGTCGGGCTCAAGGTGGTCGACCACTGCGTGGGCAACGTCGACCTGGGCGACATGGACCGCTACGTCCAGTACTACGCCGACGTGATGGGTTTTAAGAACCTCATCTCGTTCGACGACGAGGACATCTCGACCGAGTACACGGCGCTGATGTCGAAGGTGATGTCGAACGGCAACGAGCGGGTCAAATTCCCGATCAACGAGCCGGCCGAGGGCAAGAAGAAGTCCCAGATCGAGGAGTACCTCGACTTCTACCGCGGCGCAGGCGTCCAGCACCTGGCGCTCCTTACCGACGACATCTTGAGCACGGTCGCCGCGCTGCGCGCCCGAGGCGTCGACTTCCTCTACGTGCCCACGACGTACTACGACGACCTGCAGGAGCGCGTCGGCCAGATCGACGAGCCGCTCGCCGACCTCCAGGAGCTCGGCATCCTCGTCGACCGCGACCCGGACGGCTACCTGCTCCAGATCTTTACCAAGCCCATCGGCAACCGGCCGACGGTGTTCTACGAGATCATCCAGCGCAAGGGCGCCCGCTCGTTCGGCAAGGGCAACTTCAAGGCCCTCTTCGAAGCCATCGAGCGCGAGCAAGACGCCCGCGGAAATCTGTGAGTCGGTACGTCGGTGCGTCAGTGTGTCTGTCTTCAACTGGCACGTCGGCGCCCGACGACCCACTGATGCACTGACCACTGACGCACTGATCCACCGACCATGCCTTTCTACGTCCGCCTCGGGGAGGTGCCGCCGAAGCGCCACACCCAGTTCCGCCGGCCCGACGGCGCCCTCTACACCGAGGAGGTCCTCGGCGAGGAGGGCTTCTCGGGCATCTCGTCGATCGCCTACCACCTCCACCCGCCGACGCTCGTCGAGGAGGTGGGCGAGCCGGAGGTCTACGGGCCCGAGTACGTTGATGACGCGTTCCTGCGGCACCGCCACTTCCTCGGGCCGAAGGTCGAGCCCGGCGGCGACTGGCTCTCGGGCCGCACCTACATCATGGGCAACGCCGACGTCGACCTCGCGCTCTGCGCACCCACCGAGGCGATGCCCGACGACGTGTTCTACAAGAACGCGACCCACGACGAGCTGGTCTACGTCCACGACGGCGAGGGCCGCCTCGAGACCGTCCTCGGGACCGTCGAGTTCACCCAGGGCGACTACGTCCACGTGCCGCGCACACTCACGCACCGCTGGGTGTTCACCGGAGAGGTGCAGCCGCGGCTCTTGGTGATCGAGGCGCCGACCGAGTTCCGGCCGCCCAAGCGCTACCGCAACGACATGGGGCAGCTCCTCGAGCACAGCCCCTACTGCGAGCGCGACTTCCGCCCGCCGGCTGCGCTCAACACCATCGACCAGAAAGGGCGCTACGTCGTCCACATCAAAAAACACGGGCGGCTCTTCCCGTTCGTCTACCGCTACCACCCGTTCGACGTCGTTGGCTGGGACGGCTACCTCTACCCGTCGGCCTTCTCGATCCACGACTTCGAGCCGATCACGGGCCGCATCCACCAGCCGCCGCCGGTCCACCAGACGTTCGAGGCCCGCGGGTTCGTGGTCTGCTCGTTCGTGCCGCGCCTGTTCGACTACCACCCGGACTCGATCCCGGCGCCGTACAACCACTCCAACATCGACTCGGACGAGGTGCTCTACTACGCCGAGGGCGACTTCATGAGTCGCAAGGGGATCGGCCGGGGCAGCTTCACGCTCCACCCCGGCGGCATCCCGCACGGCCCGCACCCCGGCACCACCGAGGCGAGCCTCGGGGCGAAGGAGACGCACGAGCTGGCCGTGATGGTCGACACGTTCCGGCCGCTCAAGCTCACGCAGGCCGCGCTCGACATCGAGCAGGACGACTACATCCTCTCGTGGCAGCCGGAGAAGCACGGGCACCCGCTGCCCGACGCCGCGCCGATCCCGCCGGGCGCCGAGATCGGCGGCGACGGCCACGTGGCCGACTCGCCCGCGATCGACGCCGCGCGGTAGCCGCCTCGGCGCCTCGATCCATGCCCGATCGATTCGGCCCGCCTCGGAACGCCCCGAGGCGGGCCGTTTTCGTTGCCGCCCGTCTCGGCCGAACCTCTCGGAGCCGGCGCGCGTCGTGCTCCCCCTCCAGCCCGGGTTTTGCTCATGTCCGACACGTTCCCCTTCGGCCAGCCCGTCGCCTGGACGCCCGACCCCGAGGCGGTCGCGCAGACCAACCTCGCGCGGTTCTGGAGGCGCCTCGGGCTCCGCTCCTACGCCGAGCTGGAGCGCTGGGCACTCGACGACGTCGGGCGGTTCTGGGAGGCCGTCTTCGAGGACCTCGGCATCGCGTTCTCGCAGCCGTACACCCAGATCCTCGACACCGAGGCGGGCGGCATCGAGCGGCCGGCGTGGTGCGTCGGCGGGCGGATGAACGTCGTCCACAACGCGCTCGACCGGTGGATCGGCACGCCGACGTGGCACCGCGACGCGATCCGCTACGAGAGCGAGGAAGGCGACACGCGGACGATGACGTACGGGCAGCTCCACGAGGCCGTCGAGGCGTGCGCGGCCGGGCTCCGGGCGCACGGCGTCGGGCCGGGCGACGCGGTCGGGCTCTACCTCCCGATGACGCCCGAGATCGTGGTCGCCTTCCTGGCCGTCGCCCGCCTCGGGGGCGTGATCCTGCCGCTGTTTTCGGGCTACGGCGCCGAGGCGGTCGCGACACGCCTCCGTGACGGCAACGCCAAGGCTCTCGTCGTGACGGACGGCGCCCCGCGGCGGGGCCGAGCCGTGCCCATGCGGTCGGTCGCCGAGGCGGCCCTCGCCGACGCCCCGAGCGTCCAGCTCGTCGTGATCGTCGACCGCCTCGGGGACGAGTTCGTCGACGTCCCGCCGGTCCAGGGCCGCGACGTGACGTGGGCGCGCCTGATGGAGATCGGCCGCGCGACGCCGCCTGGCCCGGCGCGCGCCTGTGCCGACACGGCCGCCGAGGACCCAGTGCTGCTCATCTACACCTCGGGGACGACCGGCACGCCGAAAGGGGCTGTGCACACGCACTGCGGGTTCCCGATCAAGGCCGCGCAGGACATGCGCCACCCGATGGACGTCCGGCCCGGCGACGTGGTGTGGTGGATGTCCGACATGGGCTGGATGATGGGGCCGTGGCTCGTGTTCGGGACGCTCTTGAACGGCGCGACGATGGTGCTCTTCGACGGCGCGCCCGATTACCCCGAGGCGGACCGCACGTGGGCGATCTGCGCGCGGCACGGCGTCACGCTTCTCGGTCTCTCCCCTACCCTCGTCCGGTCGCTGATGCCGCACGGCCCCGAGGCGGTCCGCCGGCACGACCTGCGCGCGCTCCGCGCCGTCGGCTCGACGGGCAGCCCGTGGGACCCCGCGAGCTGGCGGTGGCTGTTCGAGCACGTCCTCGGCCGCGCGAAGCCGATCCTCAACTACTCGGGCGGGACCGAGATCTCAGGCGGCATCGTGTGCGGGAATCTCGTCGAGCCGCTCAAGCCGTGCGGGTTCTCCGGGCCGGTCGTCGGGATGGACGCCGACGTGGTCGACGAGGCGGGGGAGCCCGTCCGGGGCGCCGTGGGCGAGCTGGTGATCCGCCAGCCGTGGATCGGGATGACGCGCGGCTTCTGGGGCGGCGCCGACGCCGAGGAGCGCTACCGCGACAGCTACTGGGCGCAGCGGCCCGGCGTGTGGACGCACGGCGACTTCGCGGCCGTCGACGCCGACGGCCAGTGGTTCCTGCTCGGCCGGAGCGACGACACGATCAAGGTGGCCGGCAAGCGGCTCGGCCCGGCCGAGGTCGAGGCGGCGCTCAACGCGGCCCCTGAGGTGGTCGAGAGCGCGGCGGTCGGCGTGCCGGACGACGTGAAGGGGCAGGCAGTCGTGGCGTTCGTCCGCCTCGGGGCGGAGGTCGAGGAGACCGATTTCTTGCGCGAGTCGCTCGTGCGGCGCGTGGCCGGCGCGCTCGGCAAGGCGCTCCGGCCGAAAGCCGTGCTCTTCGTCGACGCGCTCCCGAAGACGCGCAACGGGAAGGTGATGCGGCGCGTCGTGCGCGCGGCCCACCTCGGGGACGCCCTCGGGAACGTGACGGCCTTGGAAGACGAAGCGGCCGCGGAGGCGGTCCGCCGCGCGCGGTAGAAGCGCTCCGCATTCCGCCCGCGACCGCTTCGGGCGGCACGAATGCGGACGAGAGGATCGAGAGGGGTTGACGGAGAAGCTCTTAACGCCTAACTTTTACTCAGACTAACCAGTCACTCCACACATGGACCTCGCCCCCACCGGACTCGACGACCGCTCGCTCGCCCCGACGCTCGACACGCCCACCCTGGACACGCCGGGAGGGCTCACGCGCGACCGCGAGCCGACGAACACGCTGCCCACCGAGGGCCTGAGCCCCGACCTCGTCCCGTTCGCGGCCGGGTTCAACCAGGCGTTCGAGGTCGACATGGACGGCCGCGTCGACACGCCGACGACGGCCTACATGCGGTTCTCCGACCTCGCCCTCGCCGACCCCGAGGCGGCCATCGAGGCCCTGCCCGACCTCGGGGCCGTTCGAGACCCGGCCCTCTTGGAGACGGTCCAGGGCGCGCTCGAGCGCGGCGCCCCCGGCACCGAGGCGGTCCTCGCCGGTCAGCTTCAGCCCGGCCTCGCCGAGCAAGACCGGCGCGTGCTCACCGAAGACTTCGACGACGTGGTCCCGATCGTCTTCCCCGACTACGAGATCTCCGTCATGGGCCACCGCGTCCCTCACCTCGGTCACGCGGGTGTGCTCCTGATCGACGACGAGACCGGCCTGACGAAGTACTACGAATACGGCCGCTACGACTCTCCCACGGGCGAGGCGCGCCAACGCACCGTCCCCAACGTCGAGATTGACCCCGAGACGTCGCGACCGACGCCAGAGTCGCTCGCGCGGGTCCTCCGGAGCATCTCAGTGCAATCAGGTCAGAACGGCGACATCCGAGCGGCCTACATCGACAACGCGGCCAACTTCGACGCCATGCAAACCTATGCGGATGAGCGAGTCGCTGAGCGCAACGATCCGGACCGCGAGCCGTACCAGCTCTTCTCCCATAACTGCAACACGTTCATGCGCGACGTCGCCGAGGCGGGCGGGGTTGACATGCCGTGGATCATCAGCCCCCGGCCCATCGCCTACATTGACCGCGTACGTGGCGACTTCCTGGACCTCGATTATGATGCCGAGACCCGTACTGCGACGATCACGGACTGACCTCGGCCGAGCCGCCTTTGCCGCTGCGCTCTTCATGACTGCCTGCAACGCTTCGTACGAGCCCGCCCGCCCGGATGGGGTGCCAGCCTCGGCGACATGGGCCGGCGGTCCAGACGGCGGCACGTTTATCGAGTGCCGTGACACCGAGGTGGACGGCGTCCTCGACTGCACCATCTACTATGATTTCACAGGTGACGTCTGGGACCAAGGCTTTTTCCTGAATGAGACTGGCGTGTCCACTTCGGACCTCCCCGAGCAGTACGGGAGCTTCAACGGCCGCAAGATCTATCTCGAGCTTCCCGAAGGGGCAGACCGCTATCCGACGCTCGTGCCGTCTGACGCATCAGGCCGGCCGCTCACCGAGAGGGAACTCGACAACCGTCAGTACCGGCTCCTCACCGACGTCTGACCCGCCTCGGGGCGGCACCGAACCGCGCTCCCGGCTCGGGAGTTGCCGGCCTCGGTTCTGCTGCACGCCCGTGTCTGTCCCCGAGGTCTGGCATCAATCCTTCACCGTCCGCGCCTACGAGGTGGGGCCGGACGAGCGCGCCTCGGTCCTGACCGTCGCCGACCTGCTGCAAGAGGCGGCCGGCGAGCACGCCCGCGCGGCCGGGCTCGAGACGTTCGACCTCGACGGCGGCACCGGCACGTGGGTCCTGACGCGCCTCCGTCTGCGCATCGACGACCTGCCGGCGATGCGCGAGACGGTCGAGGTCGAGACGTGGCCGAGCGGGCGCGACGGCCTCCGCGCCACCCGCGACTACCACCTGCGCGGCGCGGACGGCCGGACGCTGGTGACGGGCACGAGCGCCTGGCTGGTGCTCCACGTCGAGCGCCGCCGGCCGGTGCGGCTCCCCGAGGCGGTCGTCGGCTTCGGCCCCGAGGCGCCGCGCCGTGTGCTCCCGTTCGGCGACGAGCCGACGGCGCCCGCCTCGGTGGCGGCCGAGCGCGCGTTCGCCGTCCGCCGCTCCGACCTCGACCGCGTCGGGCACGCCAACAACGTGCGCTTCGTCGAGTGGACGCTCGAAGCGCTCGACACCGAGGCGGGGCTCCGCGAGGTCGACGTCGCCTTCCGCGCCGAGGCCGTCTACGGCGACACGGTCGTCTCCCAGGCCAGTGCGCTGGTGGGGGGCACCCGCGCGCACGTGCTCTCGCGGGCCTCCGACGGTCGTACCCTTGCGCTCGCCCGCACCGTCTGGATTTGAGAAGCGGTTCGGCTTCACGCGTCCGGGCTCCGAGCGGCTGCGATCCCACCATGCGGCGTCGCCCTCCATCGCCGTAGCTCGCGCTACGGCTGCTTCGGCCTCCTGGCCTGGGTGTGATCTCGCTCGCTCTCGCTCCAACGAAACCGGAACCCGAACCGCTTCTGACCATGCGCCTCGCTCTCTTCTTCGCCCTCGTCGTGGCCGCATTCCTGGCCTTCCGCTGGTTCACGTCCGGCGGCGAGACCGAGGCCCCCGAGACGGCCGTCTCCGCCATCGCGGCGGGCGCGCCCGTGATCGACGTCCGCACCGACGACGAGTTCGCCTCGGGGCACGTCGCCGGCGCGCGACACGTCAACGTGTTCGACCCCGACTTCGAGGCCAAGGTGGACGACCTCGACCGCGACCAGACAGTCTACGTCTACTGCGCATCCGGGACGCGGAGCGGCCGCGCCGCCTCGGTGCTGGAGGGCATGGGCTTCGAGCGCGTCGTGAACGCAGGCGGACTGAGCGATCTCCAGCGGGCCGGCGCCGAGGTGGTACGGTAGGGGCTCATTCGGGCGCGCCAAGGGGAACCCGGTTGAGTCGCGGGCCAGACGGTCAGAAGGCGGCCGCCCGGACGCGTTGCTCTTCCCGGCGAAGAGTCGCCGCGTGGATGAGGCGGTTGTTGTTCGGCAGGGCCAGCTTCTCCCGGATGCTCGCGCGGTACGTCTCGACCGTCTTGACCGAGAGCACGAGGAGGTCGGCGACCTCGCGCGTCGTGAGCCCGTCCCCGAAGAGGTCGAACACCTCTCCCTCACGGGCGGTGAGGTCGGCGTTCAGGCAGCCGTCGATCGCACGGGCGACCAACTCCGAACGAAACCGAGCGCCGAGAGCGATCCGTCCCCCGAGAGCGCTCTTGAGATACCGGGCCAACCCGTCCACCGACGACCGCTTGCTGAGCACCCCGCGAGCGCCGGCTCGGAGGAGATGGGCCGCTCGGACGGGGTCGTCGCTGCTCGAGAGCGAGACGACGGTGACCCCTGGAACGATCTCGCCGAGGTTCTCGATGAGACGGATCCCGCAGCCCGCCGCCTCGGTCTCGACGACCGCTAGATCCGGCTGCAGATGTCCAGCGCGGGCACGGGCCTCATTGGCCGTGTGTGCAACCCCGACGACGTCGAAGCCTGGCGGCTGGAGCCGTCGAGTGAGCGCATCGGTCACGACCGGATGCGGGTCTACGAGAAGGGTTCGAATGGGGAAGGCACACATGGAGCGGGAGCGAGGGCGAACCATCGCATGACGGCCAATCAACGACCCAAGGATCGACCTTCCTCTCGAAACGTGCGCGCCCCCTCTTGCGCAACCGTGCAGTCGTTGCGGTCCGTTTCGCACGGGGAAGCCCCTGCGACCGGAGCCCCGTCAGCCTCGCGGCAACGACGGACGAGACGTCGCTCGAACGGGCGCGCGACGGGGCTCGGCCTTCAGAATGGTGTGCAGAGGAGGAGGGTCTGACGGGGTACCCTCTCGTCGAGCGCGAACCGCTCGTATCGTTTGGCACTCGCACCAGCGCTCTTGCCCAGTGAACGACCGCACAGCGTCTGCCTCGTCCGCCTCCCTCGACGCGTGGGAGTCCGCGTTCGATCTGGGTCTCGTCGCGACAAGCCAGCAAACGCCTGAACCGTGGCTGACCGGGCACGTGCACGTCATGCGTGACCTTCCAGCACAGCCGGAGCCCGTCGACACGGGCGGCCTGTCGGTCCACCAGATCGTGGTGTACGACGCGGCCGTCGAGACGACCGAGCGCGCCACGGGGCGGCGCATTTTCGAAGGGGCCGTCCGTCCTGGCGACGCTCTCGTCGTGCGGCCTGAGACCGTCGCCAACGCCACCTTCACGACGTGGACCGAGGGGCTCGGGTTCACGGGCATCATGCTGCCCGTTCCTACGGTCGCCGCAGCGGCCCGGGCTCTGGACCGGGACTACGCAGCCCTCGATTTCCGGGAGCGATTCGCGCACCGTGATCCCTTCCTCTCGGCTGCCGCACGCCAGCTGGGCCACGAGCTCGAGTCGGGCACGCCGGGGGCCGTGTTTACGCAGAGGAGTTGCTGCAGGCCATCGCCCTCCACCTCGTCCGTCACCACACGGCCGACGCCTCCCTCCCGCGCCCTCCCCGAGGCGGAGTCACGCCGCGTGTCGTCCGCGACGTAGCGGAGTACGTCCGCGAGCACATGGACGAGGACGTCTCCCTCGGAGACCTCGCCGGCGTAGCGGGCCTGTCTCCGTACCACTTTTCCCGCGAGTACAAGCGCACGACGGGAGAGTCGCCGTCGGCCATGCTGCGGCGCGTGAGGATGGAGCGGTCGGCGGCCCTTCTGGCCTCGACACTGTGGTGCGTCTCGACGGTCGCCGGCGAGGTGGGATACCAGAGCCCGTCGCGCTTCGCGGCTGCGTTCCGGCGCCACTTCGGCGTCTCTCCGAGCACGTACCGCTCCCGACTGGGCGGGAAGCGGTCCCGGTCTGAACGCGAGGTCTGACGGCCCTCTCCAGCGAGCGATCAGAGGGCGATCACGGTCGCGTTGAGGACGTGCTCGACGTCGCGGATGCGGGCCAGCGTGGCCGCGTCGGGCGCGCCGTCGAAGCGGATGCGCGCGCACGCCGCCTCGGCGCCGGCGAAGACCAGGTTCTCCATCTCCTGCACGTTCCAGTGCGCCTCGCGCATCTCGCCGAGCACGCCCGCGAGCACGCCCACGCGGTCGAGGTGGGGACCGTCAGCAGGTGCGTGGCCGGCGTCTGGTCGGCCAGGTTGACGCCGTTCTCGACGCGGCCCGTCTCGGCGTAGGTCAGGATCACGCGGGCGGCCTCCTGGCCGATCGCCTCGGTCGCCTCGTCGGTGCTCGCGCCGACGTGGTGGGTGAGGTAGGCCGCCTCGGCGAGCGGGTGCGCGAAGGGGGCCTGCTTGGCCTGCGGCTCGCCGGCCGGCACGTCGGTCGCGTAGCGGATCCGCCCCGCGGCGAGGGCCTCGGCCACGGCCTGCTCGTCGACCACCTCGGCGCGGGCGGTGTTGACGAGGAACGCGCCGTCGGTCATCTCGGCCAGGAACGCGCCGTCGACGAGGTGCCGCGTCTCGGGCGTGAACGCGACGTGGACCGAGACGACGTCGGCCTGCCGGGCGACGTCCGCCACCGAGGGGGCGCGTGTCACGCCGAGGTCGGCCGCGGCCGCCTCGGTGAGCGACCGGCTCCACGCCACGACCGGCATCCCGAACGCCCGCGCGCGGGCCGCCATCTCGCGCCCAATGTGGCCCATGCCGACGAGCCCGAGCGTCCGCCCCCGGAGGCCGCGCGCCGAGGCGAACCCCTTCTTGTCCCACCGCCCGGCGCGCGCCGCGATCACGTTGTCGGGGATGCGCCGGTCGAGCGACAGGATGAGCCCGAACGCCAGCTCGGCGACCGCCGAGGCGTTCTTGCCCGGGCAGTTGGCGACGAACACGCCCCGCTGCGAGGCCGCCTCGACATCGATCGTGTCGACGCCCGCGCCGGCCCGGACGACCAGCTCCAGCGCCGGCGCCGCATCGAGGTGGGCGGCCGTGACGCGCGTCGAGCGGACGACCAGCACGGCCGGGTCGTGGGCCGCGAGCGCCTCGGCGAGCGCGTCGTCCTTCAGCGCCGGGTCGGCGTGGACGGCGTGGCCCGCCGCGCGGAGGCGCTCCTGGGCCGCCTCGGAGAAGGCGTCGGCGACGAGAACGGTCATCGAAAGGGAAAAGGGAGAATGGAGAAGGGAAAATGGGCTGCCGCGAGCGTCGCCGCAAACGACAAGCGTAGCGCTCGGATCAACATTTCTCCCTTCTCACTTTCTCCTTCTCCCTTCAGAAGCGGTGCACGAGAAGGCCGCTGCGGAGCTTGGGCTCGAACCACGTCGACTTGGGCGGCATCAGCTCGCCGGCGTCGGACACGTCGAGCAGCTCCTCGGAGGACGTGGGGAACATCGAGAAGGCGATGTCGGCCTCGTCGCCGTCGACGAGGCGCTCCAGCTCCTCGGTGCCGCGGATGCCGCCCACGAACGCGATGTTCTCGTCGGTGCGCGGATCCGTGATGCCCAGCATGGGCTCGAGGACGAACTCCGCGAGGCGGGCCACGTCGAGCGTGTCGGCGATCCCGTCGCGCTCGGACTCGGGGAGGACCAGCGTGTGCCAGCCGTAGTCCATGCCGAGGTAGAAGGCGACCGTGCCGTACTCCTCGGGCTCGGGGAAGAGCGCCTCCTCGACCTCGAACCGCCGCCGGAGCTGCTCGAGGAACTTCCCCTTGCCGACCGGCAGCTCCTTGACGATCCGGTTGTAGGGGAGGATCTCCATGTCCTCGTGCGGGACCAGGACGGCGAGGAAGTGGCCGGCCGCCTCGGTGCCGGCCAGCTCGCGGGCGGCGCGCGCGGCGGCGGCCGAGCGGTGGTGCCCGTCGGCGACGTAGAGCACGTCGACCGCGTCGAAGAGGCCCGCGACCGCCTCGGGGGCGGGGAGGCGCCAGACGGTGTGCTGGACGTAGTCCTTGGCGCGGAAGTCGTAGAGTGGCTCGGCCTCCATGGCCTCGGCGACGGCCGCGTCGATGTCGTCGTCGCCGCGGTAGGTGAGCATCACCGGCTCGGCGTGGGCGCGCTGCGTGAGGATGTGGCGCGTCCGGTCGTCCTCCTTGTCGGGCCGCGTCTCCTCGTGCTTGAGGATGAGGTCGTCGTCGTACTCGGCGGCCGAGACGAGGCCGACGATGCCGGTCTGCTCGCGGCCGTTCATCACGAGGCGGTAGACGAACAGGCCCGGCTCCTCGTCCTGCACCATCGCCTCCGAGGCGGCGAGGGCGGCCAGGTTGTCGGCGCCCTTCTGGTAGACCGCCTCGGCGTGCTCGTCGGTGCCCTCGGGCAGGTCGATCTCGGGGCGGACGACGTGGAGGAACGAGTGGGCGTTGCCGTCGGCGAGGTCGCGGGCTTCGGGCGTCGAGATCACGTCGTAGGGGACGGACGCGATGGTCTCGGCGTGTTCGGGCGCAGGGCGGAGCGCTCGGAACGGACGGACGGAGGCCATAAGGAGGCGGCACCTGGGGGTGGATTTGCACCAAGATAGCCGCCTCGGGGCATCCTGCGCGCACAGCGCCGAGGCGGTCACACAAAGGTCTTCACGGGTCCTCCGTTGGACGCGCCAGAGCGCGCCTGTATATTGGTCGTCCCCATCGCGGGGTGGAGAAGTGGTATCTCGTCGGGCTCATAACCCGAAGAACGGGGGTTCGAATCCCCCCCCCGCAACACCGGCCGCCGGTCCTGACGCCAGGGCCGGCGGTTTTCGTTGGGGCCGCCTCGGGGGCGGGCAGGACGTCTCTGCACAGCCCCTTTCTGGAGCGGAGGGGCCTGGTTTCAACGGAGGAGCCCGCCTCGAGGACGCGCGGTTAGCTTCGGCGTCTCCCGTTTGGACGCGAATGCCGACGCCGATTCCTGACGACGCTCCCCCATCCTCCCCTGAGGCGGCCAACCCCGAGGCGGTGGCCGCCTTCGTCGCGCGGTGGCAGGCCGCCCAGGCGGCCGAGATCGCCAACGCCCAGTCGTTCGTGATCGAGCTGTGCGGCCTCCTCGGGGTCGAGCCCCCGCGCCCGGCGACCACGGACCCCGCGGCCGACGCCTACGTGTTCGAGCGGCCCGTCCGCTTCGAGGACACCGCGGACGCCGCCTCGGGGCGGATCGACCTCTACAAGCGCGGGTGCGTCGTGCTGGAGACCAAGCAGGGCGTCGACGCCGAGAACGAGGCGCGAGGGCGGCGCCGGAGCACGGGCCACGGCACGCGCGGGACGGCCGCCTGGGACCGCACGATGGCCGCCGCCAAGCGCCAGGCCGCCCGCTACGCCCGCAACCTCGACCTCGTCGACGCCGCTGGCGATCCGGTCGAAGAGCCCGTTCCGCCGCTCGTCATCGCGTGCGACGTGGGCCACTGCCTCGACCTGTACGCCAACTTCGGGCACCCGCAGCGCTACGTCCCCTTCCCGGACAGCCGCACGTACCGCGTCACGCTCGACCGCCTCGGGGAGCCGGCCGTGCAGGAGCGGCTCACGCCGCCTCGGGGACCGGCGCGGCGCGGCCCCTGGCAAACGGCCCCAACAGACCGGGGCCGCCTCCCGATCAAGGAAGCGGCCCCATTGCCCATGGAGAAGTCAGACGAGTGTGTCTGTGGTCGTTCTAGACATCGCACTGAGGCCAGTTGATGCCACCGGGGAAACACTTAGAACCTCCCCCACCTCCAGGAATCGTGAATGACGTCGACGACGCATCGTTCGTGACATCGTCTGTCACCGTAGTCGTGCCAGTCGAGCCGCCCTGGGCGGTCCAAACACCGTCGACTGTGTTTGTCGACACGTCATTGAGGGGGTTGATGGTTGTCAGGGTACCGCTGGCGTTCCGGTACTGGATCGATGCAGACACCTTCCGCGGGATCGGCAAATCGTATCTATTGCTTCCATTGACCGTGAACACTGGAGACCAGCCCTGTTCATACTCAGCCGTCGTGTAGAACCCGGAGTCGAAATCAAAGGACAAATCGCCCTCGTGCAGCTCTGGGTCTGCTGAACCGTTCACGTTCGCAAGAGACCAATCACGACCATTCAGGATAGCTGCAAAATCGCCCGAGCCACCCATGAGCAACGGAATCGAGAATTCGATCGACTCGTCCGTACCACCGATGTAGATGAGGTAATCAAGCCCATATGCAATGGTTCCACTGCAGTTGCTATCGAACTCAGGATCTGTATCCCTTCCATCATTATACAGCTTGATAGTATATTTGCCAGGGTATGCGCTTCCAGGAGGATTTGGACTCCTTCCGATTGTATTACACGTTATGAGCGTATCGTTTACAGCCGGGTATGGAATGATGAACACACTTTCGTCATACTCGTCGATAAAGCGGTCCAGATGAAACTGGACCTCCCCGTTGACTCGCATGGAGTTGGCTTGCTCAACGGAAGCAATGTCCGATTCAATTGAATCGCACCCTGCCATGGCGAGAAGCAGAGACGCCAACGCCAGAGAAGGCATAAGGCGGCCTGCGATTACGGAAACTATCTTCATACTAACCGTGGCTCTTCAACCTGAAAGCTGGACTTACAGCGCTACGCGGTAGAAGGGAGACGATAGCCCGCGTGGGATAGCCATCCTGCCGCGTCTTCCCACCTCAGTGCCCTGACGGCCTCGCGGAGCGCATCGGTCAGAGTCGCCTCCGTGTCCGCCCGCGCCCGCCGCAC
>JBCCQJ010000111.1:0-13868 GCA_039024395.1 Bacteroidota bacterium
CGAGTCGGCCGCCTCGGCGAGGCGGAGCCCTCCCCCCGTCTCGATTCGATAATCACTCGATTCAAGATCGGCGAACGCGCTGTCTCGCAACACGCTGACGCGCTCCGATCCCGGGATCGGTCGTGCCGAGAGCCGGACCGTCGTTTGTCCCGGCGGGACGGCTAGCGTGTCGCGGCGCGCCCCGAGGCCGGGGCCGTCCTGGGCCGCCACCCCGGAGGCGACGACCCAGAAGCCGAGGGCGAGCAGACGGAACCTCATCGGAGCGGAAGCCGGAGGCGAACGACAGACGAGGTAGCGACGGCGGGGGCAAGCGAGGCAGATCGAGGCGGTGAACGTACCGACGCCGGCTCTGAGGCGGCAATCCGGTCCGGATGCCCCTCTCTCCCCCCCGATGCTCTGAGCCCCTCGTCCCTGAGCGACTCCTGGCATCTCCACATGAGAAAGGGCCGCACCGTACACTCAGGTGCATCCTCCACACCCCCATGCTGCTTCTCGCCCTGGCGCTCGTGGCTTCCGCGGCTTCCGCGGCTCCTGACGATGTCATCGTCAACCTCTACGCGACCGTCCAGATGGAGGACGGGTACCTCAACATCCGCATGACTCCGTCCACGGAGCAGGAGCCCAGATTCCAGTTGCGCAATGGAGCGCAAGTGGTGGTCTACACCTGCGCCCCGGGTCCACGCGGGCAGCGCTGGTGCCGCATCGGCGGCGTCGACTGCGACCCCTAGAGGGGCTACGTCTACGACGCCGAGCTTGTGTACGCTCCACCGGAGCCGGTCAAGCCCTACGGGCTGGGTGATGACGGTCGCCTCCCTGGGTATGGAACGATGCGAGGCGCGGGGGGTAGCTTCGGGCTTCCGCGTCGCCCTCGAAAGGGCACGCGTCCAGTCTGACGATGGTTACCTCAACCTCCGCGACGGTCCGTCGACGCGGGACGACGTGTTGCACCGCCTGCCCAACGACTCCTCCCTCAGCGTGTTTGGCTGTCGGCGCGGCCCCCGAGGCGGCAGATGGTGCTTCGTCCGGGATGTGAACGAGGACCTGTTCGGCTACGTCTTCGACCGGGAGTTGGTCTACGAGTAGGACGACTCGGGGTGAAGCCCTGGACTCATTCGGATCGGTCCTCGATCCGAGCCAGCCGCGTCGCCGTGAGCACGAACAGCCCCACCTCGGTGAGCACCGCCCCGACGAGCGGCTCTGACGCCTCGACTGGCACCACGCGCTCGAGCCCCCCGAGGCGGTCGACCACCGCCACCGACTCAGCGCCAGCGACCACGAGGCGGCGCCCGGCGATGCGGACCGACACCGGCGCCCCGACCGCCTCGGTGGGGATCGCCCGTCCGGCCACGCCGAACGCGTCGAACGTCTGCACGACGCGGCGCGAGCGGTCGGCGACGTAGACCATGCCATCGGCGTCGACGGCGACGCTCACCGGGTCGACCAGGGCGCCCGCACGTCCGCCCCCGAGCACCTGGTCGACGGCACCCCGGCCGTCGAGGCGGAGGACGACGCCGCGCTCCGCCTCGACGACGTAGAGCGTCTCACCTGGCCCGCGCGCCAGGGCGACCGGGCGGCCAAGGGTCACCTCCCGGTCGAGAATCTCCCGCTCCGTGTCGTCGCCCTCGGGGATCTCGATCGCGGCGACGGCCCGCCGCTCGGCCGTGTAGTGAATCACCGCGCCGGCCCCAGCGTCGGCGACGAAGACGGCCTGGCCGTTGGTCGGGTCGACGTCGGCCACGTCGATCAGGGCGCCGCCCGCCGTTCCAGGCCCGCCAAACACCCCGAGGCGGTCCCCCGTGGGCGAGAGCGCGACCACGGCGCCCGCCTCGGCGTCGGCGACGTAGAGCGTGCCTGTGGCATCGGCGGCGAGGGACCGGGCGGCGCCGAACCGGGCGACGACGCCGTCGTCGAGCGCGTCGGGAGCTACGGTCGCGGGCGTCCCGGCGCACGCCCCGAGGAGGAGGGCGAGGACGAGCAGGCCGCCTCGGGGCCTCACGAGGCGACGTGCCGGAGGCCCTTCTGGCCGATGTCGCGCCGCATCGTCTTGCCCTCGAAGTCGATGGCGCCGGCCGCCGCGTAGGCCGCGTCGAGGGCCGCCTCGAGCGTGTCGCCGAGGCCGGTGACGCCCAGCACGCGCCCGCCAGACGTGACGACGTCACCCTGGGGCGACCGCGTCGTGCCGGCGTGGAACACGAGCGCATCTCCCGACGCCGCGTCGAGCCCGGAGATCGGGCGGCCCTTCGGGTAGGCGCCCGGGTACCCCTCCGAGGCGAGGACGACGCAGGCCGCCGCGCCCCCGGCGATCTCGACCTGGGCCTCCCCGAGGCGGCCCGCCGCGAGCGCCTCGAACAGGTCGACCGGGTCGGAGGCCAGGAGCGGGAGCAGGACCTGCGCCTCGGGGTCGCCGAAGCGGCAGTTGAACTCGACCACCTTCGGCCCGTCGGGGCCGATCATCAGGCCGACATACAGGATGCCGCGGTAGGGCGTGTCCGCCGCCCGCATTCCGTCGAGCAGGGGACGCACGATCTCGGCCTCGACGCGCGCCCGCACCGCCTCGGTGACGACCGGCGCCGGGGCGTAGGCGCCCATGCCGCCCGTGTTGGGGCCGATGTCGCCCTCCCCGATCCGCTTGTGGTCCTGCGCGGCCGGCAGCAGCACGTGGTCGGTGCCGTCGGTGAGGACGAACACGCTGGCCTCCTCGCCCTCCAGGAAGTCCTCGATCACGACAGCAGCGCTGGCGCCCCCGTACGCCCCGTCCTCGAGCATGTCGTCGAGCGCCCGGCGCGCCGCCTCGTGGGTCTCGGCGATGACCACGCCTTTGCCCGCCGCGAGACCGTCGGCCTTGAGCACGACCGGAAGCGGCTGCGCGGCGACGTAGGCGCGCGCCGCCTCGAGGTCGGCCGTTCCGAACGTGCGACTGGCGGCGGTAGGAATGCCGAGGCGGTCCATGACATCGTTGGCGAACGCCTTCGACCCTTCGAGCTGCGCCGCGGCGGCCGACGGTCCGACGACTGCGATGCCCGCCTCCCCGAGGCGATCGGCCAGGCCCAGCACGAGCGGTACCTCGGGGCCGACGACAACGAGGTCGACGGCACGGTCGCGGGCGAGGGCAACCAGGGCATCCACATCGTCCGCGGCGACGGCGACGTTCTCGGCATGCTGAGCCGTGCCTGCGTTGCCGGGCGCGCACAGGAGGCGGGTCGTGCGCGGGCTCTGGGCGAGCGCGTGGACGAGGGCGTGCTCGCGCCCGCCGCCGCCGACGACGAGGAGGATCATGCAGGTCGGGGTCGTGGAGCCAAAAGATACCGGCCGCGTAGACACGGCCCCTCCCCCCGCTCGTCTCGTGTTCGTCCTCGTCGCGCTCCTGCACGCCGCCCTGCCGCTCCAGGCCGTGCCGGCGGACTCCCTCGATGTCGTCGCCGCACCGGAAGCGCCCGGCTACGAGGCGCCCCCTCCCGAGGCGGCCCTCCCCGAGGCGGCTCTCCCCGAGGCGGCCGCCTCAGAGGCAGAGGCCTCGCAGCCCCGTCCTCCCGATGCACGGGCGGATGAGGAACCAGGGATCGACGTGCGGCCGCGGCTGGCGCCCTCGGCGCTGTACTCCGAGAACCGAGGCTTCGGGATCGGCGCCGGCGTCGGCGTCCGCAACCTCCTGTGGACCGGCACCGACCTAACGTTCGACCTCCGGCTCCAGCAGCAGCAGCAGGGCGCCGCGCTGACGTTCTTCACCCACGACCCGTACTCGACGCGTCTCCACGGGCTCGTCTCGGTCTCGGGGTTCACGACGGAGCGGCGTCGGTACTTCGGCCTCGGGCCGGACACCGACACCGACGACGAGCTCAGCCTGTTCCGCGACGCCGCCCAGGTCGAGGCCCGCCTCGGGTGGTACCCGCTTGACTCCTCGGTGCTGTACGTCCAGCCCGGCATCCGGTACCTGCGCGACGCCTCGGCCGGCGTCAACGAGGACGCGAGCGACGGGTCGCTGGAGGCCCTCGACCCCGCCTCCCAGGCCGCTGTGACGAGTGCAGGAGGAGACACACGGCACGGGCTCTCTCTCGGCCTCGAGGTGGCGACCGACCTGCGCGACTGGCCGTCGTACCCCACCGAGGGCGTGTATGCGGCCGTCGAGTACCGGCGCTTCGTCGCCCTCGTCGGCTCCGACCTGTCGCTCGACCACTACTCAGGGTCGTGGATCGGCTACCTCCCCCTCAATGGGCGGACGGCGCTGGTCGGGCGTGGCGTCGGCGCCCTCACGCGGAGCGGCGACGGCGACGGAGACGGCGTCAGCGACCCGATCCCGTTTTTCTACCTGCCCACGCTCGACGCTGGGCTGGCGACGCCCTACCAGCGGGATCGCCTGACCGGCCGCGACGTGGTGGCGTTCGGGGCGGGCGTCCGGCTGCCCGTGGTTGACGCCCTGGGCGTCTACGGCCTCGACGCCCTCCTGATGGGGTTCGTGGGGAACGCCTACGACGACGTGTTCGAGCAGTTCGAGCCGCGCCTCTCGTTCCGCGACACGGTCGACCCGAGCGAGAACGGCAGGGCGCCGCTCCGCCCGTCGCTCGCGATCGGCCTCGGCATCGTCAACCTCGACAAGGAGCGCGTGGTGCTGGGGGGGCTGCTCGGCGTGGGTCCAGGTGGCATCACGGCGGCCACGCTGCGGGTCGCCTACGACCTCCGCGACGCCCGCCCCCTCTTCCGCTGAATACGGGTCTGAAGGTTAGAAAGTCTGAAGGTTAGAAGGTCCAAGGGTGTGGTGACGACACTCACCAACCGTCCCACTTTTCGACCTTCAGACCTTTCGACCTTCAAACCTCTCGACCTCAGACCTCACCTGCTCTTCCGACGTCGACCCCGAGGCGGCCCCTAGCTTGCCCCTCCCCCGGACGCCCCTCTCTGTGCCCTTCTCCTTGGCCTCGCGCTGGCTCTTTGCTGCGAAAGGCGTGTTGGCGGCCGTCGCCCTCGTCCTGCTGGTCCGCCTCGCCGACCCCGAGGCGGTGTGGGCGGCCCTCGCGCACGCGCACCTCGGGTGGGCGCTCGCCGCGCTCGCGCTGATGCCGGTCAACATCGGGCTGGAGGCCTACCGGTGGGGTCGCCTCGTCCGGCGCATCGCGCCCGAGGTGCGCTTCCGGGACGCGCTGCGGGCCGTCGTCGGCGGCTACCCGATGGGGCTGCTCACGCCGGGCCGCCTCGGGGACTACGTCGGGCGGGCGATGTACCTGCGCGAGGTGCCGCCGGGCGCCTCGGCCGCGCTCACGTTCGGCGAGCGGATGGCGACGCTGGCGGCCTGCCTCGTGGCCGGCCTGATCGCCGTGGGGCCGTTCCTCCAGACGCAGGTGGCGGCCTCGCCGCTGTGGCCGGCCGTCGTGACCGTGGGCGCACTCGGCACGGGCGCGCTGATCGTGGCCATCCTGTATCCCTCGCTCGCGCGGAGCGTCCTCTCGACGCTGCTCCCGTTTGCGCCCGTGCGCACGGCGCTCGCCGCCTTCGACCGGATCCCCCGCAACGAGGCGGCGGCGCTCCTCGGCCTCTCGTTCCTCCGCTACCTCGTCTTCTCGACGCAGTTCGCGTTCCTGGTGCGCGCCGTCGCCCCCGAGGCGGCGTGGCTGGACATCGCGCTGGGCGTGGCGCTCGTGTTCTTCGCCAAAAGCGCCGTGCCGCAGGTGACGCTTGGCGACCTGGGCGTCCGCGAGGGCGCGGCGGTGTTCTTCTTCGGCGCCTACGGGATCGCGCCGGCCGCCGCCCTCGACGCCTCGTTGGCGCTGTTCGCGGTCAACCTGCTGCTGCCGGCCGTCGCCGGGCTGCCGCTCCTGACGCAGCTCCGCCTCGGGGCCGAGCCGGCGCCGTCACCCGCCGAGGCCCGCGCATGACGGTCGCCTGGGGACTCGTCGTGCTCGCGCTCGGTCTGGGCTACGTGTGGCGCCTCGGGACGTGGGCACGCGGGTTCCGGACGGTGGTCGCAGCGACGGAGGCTCTTCCTCTTCTCACCGACCTCCCCTCGATCACGGTCGTCGTGCCGGCCCGCAACGAGGAGGACACCATCGGCCCGTGCGTCGACTCGGTGCTGGCGGTCGATTACCCCAGGGACCGCCTCGAGGTGATCGTGGTCGACGACGACTCGCACGACCGAACGGCGGCCGTCGTGCGCCGGCGGATGGCGGCGGCCCTGCCCGCGCTCGTGCCGGCCGGCGACGCCCTCCCCGAGGCGGAGGACGAGTCGGAGGGCGACGGGCGGCTGCGCCTCGTGCAGATCCCCGAGAACCGACGTCGCGACCGGGCCCACAAGAAGCGCGCGATCGAGAAGGCCGTGGCGCACGCCCGCGGCGAGATCATCCTCACCACCGACGCCGACTGCGTCGTGCCGCCGGGCTGGGCGCGGGCGATGGCGGCCCACTTCACCGGCCCCGAGGTGGCGTTCGTCTCCGGCCCCGTCCGCTTCGACGTGCGTCCCCGCGACGGGGCGTTCGTGCGGCTCCAGGCGCTCGACTTCTTCGGGCTGATGGCGTGCGGCGCGGGCGGCATCGGGATCGACCGGCCGAACCTGGCCAACGGCGCCAACGTCGGCTACCGGCGCGAGACGTTCGAGGCCCTCGACGGCTTCTCGGGGATCGACCACGTCACGAGCGGCGACGACGAGCTGCTGATGCAGAAGGTGGCCTACGAGACGCCCCTCGACGTCCGCTTCTGCGCCGACCCCGAGGCGATGGTCGTCACCGAGCCGGTGCGGTCGCTGCGGGCGTTCGTGCAGCAGCGCAAGCGGTGGGCCTCGAAGGGCGCCAACTACCCGGCACCGCTCCAGCGGATGCTGCTCGGCGTGGTCGCGTTCTTCGGGGCGCTCTGCGCGACCGTCGTCGCAGCGCTGGTCGTGCCGTCGCTCTGGGTCGTCGTCGGCGGGGCACTCGGGCTCAAGGCCATCGGCGACCTGCGCGTGCTGATCCCGGCGGCGCGCCACTTCGGCCAGGTCGGCGTGCTCCTCATGTTCCCGGTTCACCTGCTCCTCCACGCGCCGCACTCGCTCGCGGTCGGGCTCCTGGGGCCGCTCGGCGGGTTCGAGTGGAAGGAGCGGCGGCTGGCGCAGTAGCCGCCTCGGGGCCGCGCGATGACGCCCAGGCAGCCATGACGGTGGAACCATGACGATGCAGCGGCTCCGCGACACGTACCTGCCGCGCGCGCTCGCGCCGCTCCTCCCCGAGGCGGTCTGGCGCGGCCCGACGCACGACGCCCAGGGTCACCCCCTGCTCTACCTCACCGTCGACGACGGCCCGCACCCCGACGGCACACCGCGCTGGCTCGGCGCCCTCGACCGCCTCGGGGCACGCGCCGTTTTCTTCGTCTCCGGTCGCGAGGCCAAGCGCCGCCCCGACCTCGTGCGGGCCATCGAGGACGCGGGGCACCGGCTCGGCAACCACGGCTACGCGCACCGGAGCGCGTGGCGGAGCCGGCCCGGATGGGCAGCGGCAGACGCCGACCGCGTTGACCGTTTTTTGGTTGCAATAACGGGCCAATCGGTCCGTGATGTCCGCCCGCCCTACGGCCGCGTCTCGCCCGGCCTCGTGCGCTGGACCCGCCGGACGGGCCGCCGGCTCGTGCTGTGGGACCTGATGCCGGGCGACTACCTTCCGTCGCGCTCGCCCGACCGCCTCGGGGCCGAGATCGTGCGGCTGGCGCGGCCGGGCTCGGTCGTCGTCCTCCACGACGGCGCGCCGGCGGCGCGGGCCGTGGCCGCCCTCGACCTCGCGCTCCCCCGCCTCGCCGCCGCCGGCTGGCGCTTTCCTGCCCTTCCTCCTGCCCGATGACCCTCGCCCTGGCGCTCGTGATGGGCAGCTACGTCGCGTTCGTCGGCGCCCTCGCCTGGCGCGCGTCCCGTTCGCCGGCGCCTGGCCCGACCGTCCCCGAGGCGGACCTACCAACGGTCGCCGTGATCGTGGCGGCGCGCGACGAGGAGGCGGTGATCGAGCGATGCCTCGACGCCCTGATGGCGCAGGACTACCCCGTTGACCGGCTCGAAATCCTTGTCGCCGACGACCACTCGCGCGACCGCACCGCCGCGCTCGTGCGCCGCACTGCAGCGCAGCGCGTCCCCGTCCCGGCCGGCGACCTCGACGAGATGCCGGTCGAGGTCCCGAGCGTCCGGTGCATCCCCGTGCCCGACGCCGAGGGCAGCCTCCGAGGCAAAGCGAACGCGCTCCACGCAGCCATCCAGGCCACCGGGGCGGAGGTCCTCCTCATCACCGACGCCGACTGCGCGCCCGAGCCGACGTGGGTCCGCGCCACGGCCGAGCAGTTCGCCGACGCCGAGGTGGGCATCGTGTGTGGCCTTGCCCGCATCGAGGCGGGTGCCGGCCGTTTCGACCGGGTGCAGGCCCTCGACTGGACGTTCCTCCTCGGGGCCGTGAGCACACTCGCCGAGGCCGGCGCACCCGCGACCGGCATGGGCAACAACATGGGCCTCCGTCGCGCGGCCTACGAGGCGGTCGGCGGGTACCCGGCGCTCCCGTTCTCGGTCACCGAAGACTTCACGCTCGTCCGCGCCGTCGCCGAGCGGACGCCCTGGAGGGTCCGCTTCCCGATCCGCCCTGCGACGACCGTGTGGACGCTGCCCACCGCCTCGGTGGCGGAGGCGTACGCGCAGCGCCGGCGGTGGGCGCGCGGCGGGCTCTCGGGCGATCCGTGGGTGCCACCCGCCTACGCCGGGCTCTTCGTCGTTCACGCGCTGCCGCTGCTGGGCCTGGCGCTCACCCCTGGCGCTGCTGCCCTCGGGATCGCCGCGAAGATCGTGGTCGATGGAATCTTACTCCGCACGCTCCTTCGCACGGTCGGCAGCCGCCTCGGCGTGGGCGACCTGCTCGCGTTCGAGGCCTTCCTGTTCGGCTATCTCACGACGCTCCCGGCGGCCCTGGTTCTCCAGCCGTCGATCTCCTGGAAGGGGCGTCGTCACTGACGCCAACTCTCCGGGAGCCGCTTTTTTAGCGCCGTAAGGATGGAGGGGAAACAAACCGTCTGAAGAGACCGTCAGTGGGTATCACTCAGGAAATCCCTGACCCAGGTACCCTCTTCAGCTCCAACGACTTATGCCGCGCGCCAAGGGCGTTATTCGGATCGACTCAGACTCTACACACGGGTGGCAGGTCCGCGTGTACCGGCACGGGAAGACGTACTCTCGTCTCTTCTCGGACCGGAAGTGCGGCGGGCGCGAGGAGGCCTTCGAGGCGGCCGTTGCGTACCGGAAGGAACTGGAGGCGGAAGTGGCACAGATGCCCGAGAGTGCGCCCCGGCGGCGCCTCATCACGCGCAACAAAAACAACTCGTCGGGGGTGGTCGGCATTTCGCGCACCTTCAAGCGCGACCGGCGGGGCATCCGGCACGAGGTGTACGCCGTCTCCTGGAACCCCGAGCCTGGCGTCGCGAAGGGAACGTCGTTCTCGATCAAGCGCTACGGCGAGGACACGGCGTTCCGGCTTGCGTGCGAGCTCCGCTTCGACAAGATGAAGGAGATCTACGGCGACCGCTACGAGGTCGAGAGCTACCTCGACCTCTACCGCCAGAAGGCGGCGGTCGACGAGCGGGCCGAGAAGCGGAGGACCCAGGACGCGCCGTAACCCTGCCAGCGCCGAGCGCTTCCGCCGACGCCATCTCGGTCGCGAGTTGCTACGCGGGCTGTGAACCCTCGTCTTCGATCCACCTGACGACCGCCTCGGTGAGCGCCGCGGTCGGCACAGTCGCGTCGAGGCGGAGGCCCTCGGCGGGCGGCTCCAGCGTCGCGAGCTGACTCGGGAGGAGGTCGGGGCCCGCGACATGGCCTCGGCGCCCGGCGAGCCGCTGGCGGAGGACCCCAGCGGGGGCGTCCAGCCACACCACCTCGACGCCCGGCTGTCCAACACCGAGGCGGTGCCGGTACGCCGCCTTGAGCGCCGAGCACGCGAGCACGGTTGGCGGACCGCTCTGGCGTCGCGCGGCGACGAGCGCCCCGAGGCGGTCGAGCCACGGGCCGCGGTCGGCATCGGTCAGCCCCTCGCCACGGGCCATCTTCTGCATCGAGGCCGCGCTGTGGTGGTCGTCGGCGTCCTCGAAGGCCCACCCGAGGCGGTCGGCCAGGGCACGCCCGAGCGTGGTTTTGCCCGCCCCGGCAACGCCCACGACGAGGAGGACGCGAGTCGGTGTCACGAGAGATTCAGCAAGCGAGGGCACGGGCCGGCGTACTCTGGTCGTCCCTTACGGGTCCACGCCCGCCTCGATGTCCAGCCGCCGGATCGCCCGTCTCGCCCTCTTCGCCGTTCTCGCGCTGGTCGTCGGGTTCGCGCTCGTCGACGTGCTCGGGCTGCGGACCGGCGAGCGGAGCGTGCGCGGCGAGCAGGGGTACGTCGAGATCCCGCACGGCAACCACTTCCACTACGTGCCCAACGACTGGGACGGCTCGGTGTCGATCTCCGACTTCCCGACGAGCCCGCCGCCCGAGGGCATGACGGTGGGGCCGACCGGCCAGATCATCCCCATCGAGTAACGGGACCGCCTCGGGGGCCGAGGCGTTGGGTCCGCATGGCCGACCTCATCGACGCCCCCTGCCACGACGGCGTCCTCCGCGCCGGCGCGTGTCCCGAGGCGGAGGTCCCGCCAAGCGCGCCCTGGGTGCTGGCCGTCGCTGTGGGTGGAAGCGGGCTCGCGTTCCTGGTCGGGTCGGTCGTCAACGTGGCGCTGCCGGCGCTCCAGCGCGACCTCGGGGCGAGCGTGGCCGAGGTGCAGTGGGTCCTCAATGCGTACCTGCTCGCGCTCGGCGCGTTGATCCTGGTGGGCGGCGCCGCCGGGGACCGCCTCGGGCGGCGTCGCGTGTTCGTGGCCGGGCTCGTCGGGTTCACCGTCGCGAGCCTCGCGTGCGGGCTGGCGCCGACGACCGGCTGGCTCGTCGCGGCGCGGGCCGCGCAGGGCGTCGCGGCGGCCTTCCTCGTCCCGACCTCCCTCGCCCTCGTCTCGGCCGTCTACCCGAAGGGCGAGGCCCGAGGCCGGGCGATCGGAACCTGGGCCGGGTTCTCGGCGCTGACGACGGCCCTCGGCCCGGTCGCCGGCGGGTGGCTGGTCGACGCCTTCTCGTGGCGGTGGGTGTTCTTCCTGGTCCTCCCCCCCGCCCTCCTCACGCTCGGCCTCGCGCTGTGGCGCGTCCCGGCGTCCCGCCCCGAGGCGGCCGACGGTCCGCTCGACCTCCCGGGCGCCGCGCTCGCCGCCTCGGGGTTCGGGGTGGCGGTGTACGGGCTGGTGGCGGCCGGGGAGAGCGGGTGGGGCGACCCGGTCGTGTTGGGGTGCGTCGCCGGGGGGCTCGCCCTCCTCGGGGCGTTCGTGTGGCGCCAGGCGCGGGCCGAGGCGCCGATGATGCCGCTCGATCTGTTCCGCTCCCGCGCGTTCAGCGGAGCGAACGGGATGACGCTGCTGCTCTACTTCGCGCTCAACGGCGTCCTGTTCTTTCTGCCGTTCAACCTGATCCAGGTCCAGGGCTACTCGGCCGCCGCCGCCGGCGCGGCGTTCCTGCCCTTCAGCCTCGCGATGGGCGGGCTCTCGCGGTGGAGCGGCGGCTGGGCCGAGCGGTGGGGCGCCCGGCGGCTGCTCGTTGCGGGGCCGCTCGTGACGGCAGTCGGCTTCGCGCTCCTCGCCCTGCCCGGCGTGGGCGGGAGCTACTGGACCACGTTCTTCCCGCCGATGCTGGTGCTGGGCGTGGGCATGACGCTGGCGGTGGCGCCGCTCACGAACACGGTCATGAGCGCCGTCGACGACGCGCACGCCGGGACCGCCTCGGGGGTCAACAACGCCGCGGCGCGGATCGCGGCGCTGCTGGCCGTCGCCGTCTTCGGCGTGGTGGCACTGGGGACGTTCAACGCGGCCCTCGACGACCGCCTCGGGGCCGAGGACGCCTCACCGCGCACCGAGGCGGCGTTGGAGCCGTTCCGGACGAACCTGACCGGCGCCGAGGTGCCGGCCAGCCTCTCCGAGGCGGAGCGTCGGGTGGTCGAGCGGGTCGTGGGCGCGGCGTTCGTGGAGGCGTTCCGGTGGACGGCCGGGCTGGCGACCCTCGCGGCCGTGCTCAGCGCGCTCGTGGCAGGAACGACGATCCGGCCGGACGAGACCTAGCGCGGCCTTCTCACGAGAAGGAAAGCTGGCTACCGCCTCCGTACCATCGCCCACCTTCCGTCCACCACCTCGGGCGCGGGGGCAAACCGCCAGCCCTTCGCTTCGTCTGATGCTCGTTGCGCCTCATAGAATGCACGCGCCCGGAGGTACTTCGGAGTCTCGGGATGGGAATAAACGAGGTCATACTCCGCTCCGTAGCCTCCGCGAAGCATCGTCTGATTAACGACGGAGTCGTGGCTCACCTGCCGCGCGCGAACCCTCGGCATCAACCGTCGCATCGAGGCGGGGAACGGGTCTCGGCTTCGCCAGCCGAACATGCACGCTCCGTGATCGTGGCAGCTTGCGGCGGCCAGAGCGACGATCTGCTCGTAGTCATCCCGCCGATCTTCGAGAGCAACGAGGTTGTCAGCATCCAGAAAAGCACGCCACGCGAGCGTTGCGAGTGCAATCAGCACAATCGCCACGACCACGCGGGCGCCCAACGAGCCTCCCTTCCGATCATAGCGGACCAACAGCCGCGCGTATGCGCGTCGCCGGGCGCCAGGTGGGCGAGGCGGTCGGAGGTGGTCCCGGTTCCACTCCGCATCGGGCTGGCTCCGCATCGACTGCACAAACGCAGACCGCACCCCTGCACGGCAGTCTCGATGCCGCGGTTTGGGAGACAGGAGGGGCTTCGCCGAGTGGCCCATGAACGACGGGCAGCAGGTGAAACCTGGCTACGATGCCCCTCGAACGGGGTTACGTCCAAAAGCAAAGCCTCCGACCAAGACCGGCCGGAGGCTTTGACCAGGACGCCCCGAAGGGCCTACGCCTCGTCCGCCTCGGAGTCGTCCCCCGAGGCGGGGGCGATGAGCGCGGGCGGGGCCGCCTCGGGAGCGGCGCCGTCGCCGGCCGGGCGGGCCGGGCGGCTGCTCGTGGTGAGCTGCTGCGCGAGCGCGCCGAGGTCGACGCCGGCGATCGACTTGACCAGCTCCGGCGTCGTCGCCATGAGCTGCGCCACCGTGTTCGTGACGCGGCCGGCGCCCTGGCCCGAGCCCGTGTCGACGACCGTCAGCCTGTCGATCGACGAGAGCGGCTGGGCGACCTCGCGGGCCAGCTCGGGCATCATCTTCGCCAGCAGGTCCAGGACCGCAGCCTCGCCGAACTTCTCGAACGCCTCGGCGAGCTTCTCCTTGGCCTCCGCCTCAGCGAGGCCCTTGAGGCGCACGACCTCGGCCTGGGCGGTGCCCTGGGCGCGCTCGGCGGAGGCGGCCGCCTCACCGTCGAGGCGGACCGCCTCGGCGCGGGCCTTGGCCTCGGCCTCGATCTCGAACTGCTTGGCCTCGGCGCGACGCATCTGGCGCAACTTGTCCGCCTCGGCGGCCTGCTCGATGGCGTAGCGGTCGGCGTCGGCCTTCTTCTTGACCTCCGAGTCGTACTGCTTCTCGCGGCGGTCGATCTCGAGCTTCTCGAGGTCCACCTCGCGCTGCTTGCGCACGAGCTCGACCTGCATCTGCTCCTCGACGACGGCCTTCTGCGAGGACGCCTCCTGGACGGCGTAGGCGAGGTCGGCGGCGGCCTTGGCGGTGTCCTGCTCCTGCTTGAACGCGGCCACCTTGAGCTCCTTCTCCTTGGTCGCCTCGGCGACGTTGGTGTCACGGATCAGCTCGGCCTTCTGGCCCTCCTCGTCGGAAAAATGTCTTTCTGAGCTAGTGGGATACGCTGGGGACAAGTTTGGCTTCGGTTTCTGTCTAAGAGTACCGGGTAAAGAAGAGTAC
>JBCCQJ010000112.1:0-13735 GCA_039024395.1 Bacteroidota bacterium
AGGCGGAGGTCCGGGCGCTCCTGCTGGCGCTCTTGCTCGCTGACCGGAGCGAGGTCGGGGCCGAGACGCTCGACGCCTTCCGCACGACCGGCCTGATGCACCTGCTGGCCGTCTCGGGCCTGCACGTCGGGCTCGTGGGGTTCGCGGTGTACGGCCTGCTGAAGCCGCTCCTGGGCCGCCTCGGGGTGCGGCGCCGCACGGTCGAGTGGGCGCGGGCGGCGGTCACGCTCGCGATCCTCGGCGTGTACGTGGTCGTGACCGGCGCCTCGGTGTCGGTCGTGCGGGCGTTCGTGATGGCGGCGCTGCTGATCGGCGGGCGCCTCCTCGAGCGGCGCAACGATACGCTCAACGCCCTCGGCGCGGCGGCGCTGACCCTGCTGTTCGTGCGGCCTGCGGCTCTGTTCGAAGTCGGGTTCCAGCTCTCGTTCGGGGCGGTCGCGGCAATCGTGACGCTCGTGCCTCTCCTGACGTCGACCGTTTCCGAGCGCATCCGCCTCACCGCGACCGGCGGGTTCGTGGTCGGCTCGGTCACGACCTCAATCGCAGCCACGCTGGGCACGGCGCCGATCCTGCTGGCCCACTTCGGGGCGCTCCCGCTGGGGAGCCTCCTCCTCAACCTGCCCGCAATCCCACTCACGGGCGCGACGCTCGGCTCAGGCATCCTCACCGTCCTGACGGCTGGCCTCCCCGTGGCGCCGGACTGGTTCGGCGCGCTCGCTGCGGTGAACGGGCAGATGCTCCTGTGGACGAGCCGCGTCGGCGTCGATGGCCTGGGCTGGGCGACGCTGACGGGCACTGTCGAGGCCCCATTGGTGCTGGCCGCGCTCGGTCTTGCCGTCCTGGCGCTCGCGCTGTGGCGGCGTCCGGTCGCCCGCGTCCGCCTCGCCCTCGCGTCGGGGGCCCTGCTGTGCCTGTCGCTGTGGGGGACCGTCGTGCGCGGCGACGCCGCGCCCCGCCTCGACGCCGTCTTCCTCGACGTGGGCCAGGGCGACGCAACGCTCCTCGGCCTGCCCCGAGGCGGACACGTTCTGATCGACGCCGGGATCCGGTCGCCGTACGTGGATGAGGGCGAGCGGACGATCCTCCCCCACCTCGACCGCTTCGGCATCGACCGCCTCGACGCGCTCGTGCTGACGCACGCCGACGCCGACCACATCGGAGGCGCCGCCTCGGTGATGCGAGCCGTTCCCGTGGGCCGGCTCATCACGAATGGCGAGGCGGGCGAGACCGACCTCTGGGCGACCGTGATGCACGTCGCCGATTCGCTGGGCGTCGTCGTCGAGGCGGTGGCGGCCGGCGACACGCTCGACCTCGACCCGAGCGTGCGGCTCCGCGTCCTTGGCGCCGGCGGGGCCGACTCGAACGACGCTTCGGTCGTGCTTCTCGCCGAGCACGGACACACGCGGTGGCTGCTCACCGGCGACGCCGAGGCGGCGGGCGAGGCTGCGCTCGTCGCCCGCTACCCCGATCTCCTCGGAGCCGACGTGGTGAAGGTGGGCCACCACGGCTCGCGGACGTCGTCGACGCCGGCGCTGGTCGAAGCCGCCGGCGCGCCGGACTTCGCCGTCGTGTCGGTCGGGCGGCGCAACCGGTACGGCCTCCCCCACGAGACGCCGCTCGCGCGGTGGCGGGCGACAGGCGCGCAGACCCTCCTCACGTCCGTCGAGGGCGCCGTCTGGCTCCGGTCCGACGGCGAGCACGTCGAACGGGTCGCGTGGCACTGAGCGGAACGTCAGGCCCCGAGGCGGCTATCTCCAGACCTCGGGACCGTAGCGATCAACAATCCGCCGGCACGACTCGCGCACGGCCGGCTCCCAGTGCGCCGTGACCGCCGCGATCTCCTCGTTCTTCTGCGGCAGAACGTCTGGGTGCCAATGCTCCCGTTCGGGGCCAACCGGGAGTCCGTCCGTGTCGTCCCAGGCGGCAGCCATCACGAGGAAGTCGCCATCGTTCTCAGCATCCCCGTCGTGCCGGAGACTCGATAGACGACACGCTGCCTCAAGAACCCCGAGGCGGTTGAGCAGAACGGCCTGCGCAACTGCAACCGCCTCCGCGCGGGCGAGCCTGCGTGCTTGCGATCCTGTCATGCCCCAAGGCGATCCGTAGTGGTAGGGTCCAGAACAGCCCTGAATGTACCCCAAGGCAGGTGGTCTACCTGGTCTATGCCACCCTGTCACAGCCGTGGTACATCGCGGTATACCTCGCATCGATCGCTTGAGGAGCTTTCGATCTCCGCGATACCTCAGGTCGAGAACCCCTCTCGTATTCCGAACGCGAGGAGAGGGGAGGTGTCTCCGCCTCGGTGTTCTCCACGTCCCTCTTTTCTTCTCTGTACTAGAGGATATAGAGTAGGAATTGCAGTAGGGCGGTGGACAGCGTGGACAACCCGGGCGCGCACGGCTATCGTGGATGGACGTGGAGAACTCCGTCCCCCGTCCACAGGTGCGTCCACATCCCCGAGGTGGTCTGAACGTCAGCAAGACCACGTTCCCCACTGATCTCGGAGGCGTCGTCCACATCTCCACCGTCGTCCACACGCAGGCCCCGCGTCTAGCCCGCCTCGGGGTGTGCGAAACGCGGTGTGGAGAACCGGTCGGAGATCTCGGGGGCGGACGGGGGTTGATTGTGAAGCCCGTCACCCCATGCCCAACCTCGTCCACGTCGCCCCCCACGCCGGAGGCGGTTGTCCACACGGCTATCCACGGTGTGGACAGGCGTTTTTCGGGCGCACTCGCACACCGCCTCGGTGACCCCGAGGCGAGAACGATCCGCCGAGGCGGCTACGGGCGCCCGAGCAGCGAGAACATCTTCTGCTTGTAGGTCTCGACGCCCGGCTGCGTGAACGGGTCGACGCCCAGGAGCGTCCCGCTGACCGCGACGGCGTGCTCGTAGAAGTGAATCAGCCGCCCGACCGCCTCGGCGTCGAGGCGGGGCAGCGTGAGGGTCCAGTTGGGCACGCCGCCCTCGGCGTGGGCCTCGGCCGTGCCCTGGTACGCCTTCTCGTTGGCAAACCCGTAGGGCCGGCCGGCGAGGTAGTTCAGGCCGTCCGGGTCGCCAGCCTCCTCGGAAATCGAAAGGCCCGCCTCGGCGTCGTCGAGGCGGAGGAAGGTCTCGACGAGGGTCCGCTTGCCCTGCTGCACGTACTGGCCGACCGAGTGGAGGTCGGTGGTGTACTGGAGGACGACCGGGAAGAGGCCCTTGCCGTCTTTCCCCTCGCTCTCGCCGAAGAGCTGCTGCCACCACGCGCCGATGCCCTTGAGCGCCGGGTCCATGACGGCCAGCACCTCGGTGGTGTAGCCCGCCTCGTGGAAGGCGAAGCGGTCGCCGGCGTACTGGAGCGCCGGGTGGCCCGCGTCCGCCTCGGTGACTTTGCGCGCGCCGGAGACGGCGCCGTAGTACAGCGAGCGGACGTCCACCCCCGAGGCGGCGATGGGCAGCAGGCCGACGGGTGTGAGAACCGAGAAGCGCCCGCCGACGCCGTCCGGCACCACGTACCGCCGGTAGCCCTTCTCGACGGCGAAGTCGTGTAGCGTGCCCCGGCTCGCGTCCGTCGTGGCGACGATGCGGCGGTCGGCGTCGTCGAAGCGCGCCTCCAGGAACGTCCGCGCGAGGCGGAAGGCGAGCGCGGGCTCGAGCGTCGTCCCGGACTTTGAGATCACGTTCACGTAGACGCTCTTGCCATCGAGGTAGTCGAAGAGCCGCTCGTGGTAGTCCGGCCCGAGGTGGTGGCCGGCGAAGAGCACCTCGGGGCCGGCGCCCGAGAACGGCGGGACGAGCGCCTGCATCACCGCCTCGGCGCCGAGGTAGGAGCCGCCGATTCCGATGCAGAGCAGCACATCGGCGCGCTCACGGATCTCGGCGGCCGTCTCGGCCACGCTCGCGAGGAGCGCGTCGTCGGGCTCGAGGAGCATGTCGCGCCAGCCAAGCATCTCGGGGCTCTCGGTCTCGCCACCGAGCACCCGGCGGTGGGCCTCCATCACGCGGGCGTCGAGCGCGTCGCGGTCGACGTCGAGGCGGTCGAGGAACGGGAGGACGCGGCTGCGGTCGAGGGCGAGAGGCATCGAGGCGGAGAGGGAGTAGTCCGCTCCAACGACGCCGGGCCGCCTCGGTGCCGCCTCGGGGTTGCGCCTTGGTTACCGATCTGCCTGCTTCCGGCTCGCGGCGACGAGCGTCTCGACGAGCGCATCCGGCGTCGCGCCCTGCTCGTGCGCCTCGAACATCAGGTCGAGGATGGCGTCGTCGTCGAGCGTGATCTCGGGATGGCGGCGGAGCGCGAAGCAGATCGCCTCTTCCTCGTCGATCCAGAAGTCGCCCTCGAGGAGGATGCGGGCCGCCTCGGTGGGCGAGCGGGCGATAAGGAAGGCGTGGCGTTCGAACTCGGACGGGCGCTGCATGGCAAAGAGAGGTTATCGGTTCAAGGAGGCGACCAGGCCGGCCTCGACGCGCGGCCACTCGGCCCGGGTCACGCTGAAGTAGACCGTGTCGCGGACGTGCCCCGAGGCGGTGACCATGTGGCTCCGCAGCGTGCCCTCCTCGCTCGCCCCGAGGCGGAGGATGGCCGCGCGCGACCGGGCGTTGCGGGCGTCGGTCTTCCACTCGACGCGGTTCACGCCGAGCGGCCCGAAGGCATGGCGCAGCATCAGCAGCTTCGCCTCGGTGTTGACGGCCGTCCGCTGCCACGGCGGCGCGACCCACGTCCACCCGATCTCGACGCGCCGGTGCCCAGGGGCATGGTTGCCAAACCGCGTGCTCCCGACGACGCGCCCGCTCCCGGCGTGAACGGTGGCGAACGGGAGGGCGGTCCCCTCGGCCTGCATCGCGAGCGCCGCGTCGACGTAGCGCGCCATGTCGTCCGCCGTCGCGATCTGCGAGAGCGTCAGGCGCCACAGCTCCGGGTCGAGGCCGACCTCGCAGAGCGCCCCGAGGTGGTCGCGCGTGAGCGGCGCGAGACGGACGTGCTGGCCTTCGAGCGTGACGGGCGTCATCGGAGAGCGCGGTCGAGGCGGAGCAGGATCGGATGCATGGAGACGAAGCGCAGGCGCTCGGCGTTGGTGCGGTCGCCGACTCCGTATTCTAGCTCCGTGCTCACGCCCATTCGTCTTTGTCTCGTCGCTGTCCTTCTCGGGGCGGCGACCGCCTCGGGGCCGTCCGCCTCGGCGCAGAGCGAGATCCAGATCGCGCGCGTCCAGTACGGCGGCGGCGGCGACTGGTACTCCGGCGACCCGCTCCCCACGCTTGTCGCCTACGCCCGCGAGCACACGCTCCTCGACCTCGACCCCGAGCCGATCACGGTCGAGCTGGCGAGCGACCGGCTGTTCACCGTCCCGTTCCTGTTCCTCAACGGGCACGGCAACGTCGTCTTCACCGACACCGAGGCGGGCCGGCTCCGGCGCTACCTCGAGGGCGGCGGCTTCCTGTACGTCAACGACGACTACGGGATGGACGAAGCCATCCGCCGCGAGCTGCGCAAGGTGTTCCCCGAGCAGGAGCTGCAGCGGCTTCCGGCCAGCCACCCGATCTACCGCGTCCACTACACGTTTCCGGACGGCCTCCCCAAGATCCACGAGCACGACGGCGAGCCGGCCGAGGGGCTGGGACTGTTCCACGAGGGGCGCCTCGTGGTGTTCTACGCCTACCAGAGCGACCTCGCCGACGGCTGGGAGCCCGAGGGCGTGCATCCGAACCCGCCGGCCGTCCGCGAGGCGGCGCTGCGGATGGGCGTCAACCTGCTGGTCTACGCCATGACGCAGGGCGTTGCCCCGTAATCAGTGCGTCTGGGTGTCCGGGCGTCGGTACAATCGGGGGGTCGGACCGAGGGCGCGCCCCCTCCCGCCGACACCTTGCGGATCCACCGACGCACTGAGCGACTGACGCACCGACTCTCATGACTCCGTCCCGCATCCTGTTCTTCGGCCTGCTGGCGGTCGGCATCCTCCTCTACGTCCTCAACCCGGGGCCGGAGACGTTCAAGGAGTTCCTCCAGGAGGAGATCGCGGCGCGCGCCGAGGCGGAGGCCCGCGAGGCCGGCGAGGCCATCGGCGGCAGCATCGGCCGCGACGTGGGCGGCTTCCTCGCCGGCCGCCTCGGGCGCGAGGTAGGCGACATCGCGAGCGACGTCTTCGTCCGCGAGGACTACTACCTGGCGAGCGTCTACACGGCCGACCTCAACGACCGCGGCCCGGGCGGGGCGTGGAGGTTCCTCGGCATCGCGGGGTGGTTCGTCCCGCTGGAGCAGCCGGAGTTGTAGAGGGACAACCTTCGGATTTATGATCGAGAGGGAGTTCTGGACCCGACTCGAGTACCGCGTTTGCTCAGAACTCGCGCAGTTCGACGACAATCGTCTTCGCTTCCTGTGGTGCGACGGCTTTGTGCCAGAGCGAGTCGAGCAACGTGACGACGCTCTCTTCATCGTCGGGCACGCCTGGTTCGGACACGACGGTCAAGACCAAACCCCGTTCACGCTTGTGCTCGGTGGCCTGAGCGCGTCCCGGGAGACGACAGACTGGGTGGCGCTGCTCCCGAGTGAGGACGAGACCGAGTGGCTAGCAGTGCGCGATTGGGGCTTGGAGATCGTCCCTCCTTCCGCTGAGCGCGACCTTCTCGCCAGGAGGCGGTAGAGACGGGTCGGTTGCGTCCGAACTCACACCCGAGGTGGCCCGCCTCGGGGCCGGCCACCCGACCATCCGAACCCATCGGATGTCTGAACGTCTACGAGATGAAGCCGCCTGAGCCATGACCCACGAGTTCACCGCCGTCATCGAGTGCGACGAGGCATGGTTCATCGCCTATGCCCCCGAGGTGCCGGGCGCGAACGGGCAAGGGCGCACCCGCGAGGGCGCTCTCGAAAGTCTCGCCGACGCCATCGCCCTGATCCTGGAGGATCGCCGCGAGGTCGATAGCGTTCGAAGACCGCACTGATCCGGACCGCCTCAGGGCCGGGCGGCGGTAGCTTTTAGCAAACCCAGACGTTGCCCTCATGTCCGCCCTCCTCGACACCGACCCCGCCGTCTTCGACATCGTCCGCCGCGAGGTCGAGCGCCAGAACGACGGCCTGGAGCTGATCGCGTCCGAGAACTTCGTGAGCCCGGCCGTGCTGCAGGCGCTCGGCAGCCCGCTCACCAACAAGTACGCCGAGGGCCTGCCCGGCAAGCGCTACTACGGCGGCTGCGAGATCGTCGACGAGGTCGAGACGCTCGCCATCGAGCGCGCCAAGGAGCTGTTCGGCGCCGACTGGGTCAACGTCCAGCCGCACTCGGGCGCGACGGCCAACAGCGCCATCTACCTCGCGTTCATGGAGCCCGGCGACCGGCTCCTCGGGCTGGACCTCGCCCACGGCGGCCACCTCACGCACGGCAGCCCGGTCAACTTCTCGGGCAAGTTCTACGACGCCCACTTCTACGGCGTCGAGCAGGACGGCCCCGACGTGGGCCGCGTCGACCTCGACAAGATCCGCGACCAGGCCCGCGAGGTGAAGCCCCGGATGCTGTCGGTGGGGGCCAGCGCCTACAGCCGCGACTTCGACTACGCCGCCCTCCGCGCCATCGCCGACGAGGTGGGCGCGATCCTGTGGGTGGACATGGCCCACACGGCCGGCCTCATCGCGGCGGGCGTCCTCAACGACCCCCTCCCCCACGCCCACGTCGTCTCGACGACGACGCACAAGACGCTCCGCGGCCCCCGAGGCGGGATGATCCTCGTCGGCAAGGACGGCCCCTCGCCGACGGGCGAGACGCTCCGCTCGGGCGCGCCCAAGTCGACCGGCCGCGTCCTCGACTCGGCCATGTTCCCCGGCACCATCGGCGGGCCGCTGATGCACGTGATCGCCTCGAAGGCCGTCGCCTTCGGCGAGGCGCTGCGGCCGAGCTTCGTCGACTACCAGCGCCAGACAGTGCGCAACGCGCAGGCGATGGCCGCCGCGTTCGTCGAGCGCGGCTACGCGGTCGTCTCGGGCGGCACCGACAACCACCTCGCCCTCGTCGACCTCCGCTCGAAGGGCTGCACGGGCAAGGAGGCCGAGGCGTGGCTCGGCGAGGCCGACATCACGGTCAACAAGAACATGGTGCCGGGCGACCCCGAGAGCCCGTTCGTGACGAGCGGCATCCGCGTCGGCGCGCCCGCGCTGACGACGCGCGGCATGGACGAGGACGCCTTCCGCACCATCGTCGACCTGATCGACCGCGTCGTCACGAGCCGCGGCGCCGACGCCGAGGCGGTGCGCGCCGACGTCCACGCCCTCACCGAGGCGTTCCCGCTCTACGACCTCGGCCACCTCGGGGCCGAGGCCCTGGTGGCGGGGTAGCCTCGGGGTCGCTCTGGCCGCGGGGTAGTCCCGACCGCCTCGGGGGCGAGGTCTTCCGTTCGTAACGTGTCCGCCCCGAGGCGGGCACTCGTCGGGCCGCGCCTGCGTTGGGACGGTCGCGTGACAAGACACGCGAGCATTCCGCAACCCCGTGCTCTCCTCGCGCGTCCACCCCGTGGCGCGCCGATTGCGCGCGCCGACGACGTATGTTGCCGCCGGCGCGCCCGCCGACCGCCCTGCCTCTCCGATGCCGAACGATTACAGCACCGTCCCCGAGTCGGCCCTCGCCAAACTGGGGCACACGCTCTACCAGCAGGCGCTCGTGCGGCGCGAAGACGAGGCGATCACCGACCCGCGCGGCCAGCCCATCGGCTGGCTCCTCGACACGCGCACGCCCATGCTCGACGGCGCCGTCTTCGCCGAGGCGGGCGCCGTCCTCGCCGACCGCCTCCGCTCGCGCGAGATCGACCAGGTGGCGGGCTTCGGCTACGGCGCGTTCCCGCTCGTGACGGCGGTGCTGCCGCACGGCACGCCCGAGCGCCCGTTCGCGGGCGGCTTCATCCGCGAGCGCCGCAAGGCGGACGGCCGCCGCCGCCTCGGCGAGGGGCCGCTCGACCGCTCGAAGCCGGTCGCGCTGATGGACGACATCCTCAACAGCGGGCGCAGCGCGGCCCGCGCGGCGGCGCTCCTGCGGAGCGACGGCTTCCGCGTGGCCGGCGTGGTCACGCTGTTCAACTTCACGTGGAGCGGCGGCCGCGCCCGCCTCGAGGCGGACGGCCTGTGGGTCGAGTCGCTGCTCGAGCTCAACCTCCGCGAGAGCGCGCGGGCGGCGACCCCGTCCGGCGACACCGCCTGAGGCTGTGATCGGCAGGACCCTCCCGGTCTGCGCTCGGCGTCCCGGCCCGCTCGCGGCGTCGCGCTCCATCGCCGATGCTGTGGCATCGTCTGCTTCGCGCTCCTTGCGAGTGAACCGAGCCGCTCGGGCTCGCCGTCGGGAGAGCCTCCCGACCCTAGCCTAGCCTCCCGTGAAGGTCTGGCGCTCGCGGTCGTCGAAGGCGAAGGCGCTGCCCGCGACGTCGGGCGACGGCGCCCCCGTCCGGCTCGACCAGATGCCACCGCCCGGTCTGCCGCCGGCCCCCGAGGCGGGGCCGGGCGAGATGCCGTTCCTCGATCACCTCGAGGAGCTGCGCTGGCGCATCTTCAAGGCCCTCGGCGCGGTGCTCGTGAGCGCCATCGCGTGCCTGCTCTTCGCCGAGTGGATCATCGACTCGCTGCTGCTGGGGCCGACGAAGACGGACTTCTTCATGTACGAGGTGCTCCGGCTGGACCCCGTCGAGGTGATCCTCCAGAACCGGACCGTCACGGGCCAGTTTTTCGCCTACTTCGGGACCGTCCTGGCGTCGGGCGTGGTGATCGGGTCGCCGGCGGTGGTGTACCAGATCTGGAAGTTCATCGAGCCCGGCCTCTACCCCGAGGAGCGCAAGGGGCTGCGGTTCGCGGCCGTCTTCGCGTCGTTCTTCTTCGCGCTCGGCATCTCGTTTGGCTACCTCATCCTGGCGCCGATCGCGCTCCAGTTCTTCGCCCAGTTCCAGATCTCGGACGCGATCCTCAACGAGTTCGACATCTCGAAGTACTTCTCGATGCTGCTCACGTGGTCGTTCGGGGCCGGGCTGCTGTTCGAGCTGCCGGTGGTGGTGGTGATCCTGGCGAAGGTGGGCGTGCTCACCGAGACGATGTTGCGGACGGGCCGGCGCTACGCGCTGGTCGTCATCCTCACGATCTCGGCCTTCATCACGCCCCCCGACCCGTGGAGCCAGGTCATCATGGGCATCCCGCTGCTGCTGCTCTACGAGCTGTCGATCTACCTGACGCGGTTCGTCGAGAAGCGGCGGCTGAAGGAGATGGCGAAGATCGAGGCCGCCTCGGGGTAGTGCTGTGACGATGCGCGAGGTTACAGGGGGAGTGGCCTTCTCCTTGCTCTTCCTCGGGGCCTGTGCGTCGTGGCCTACATCTGCAGGTGCCGATGAGGTTTACGTCCCCGAAGACCTGGAAAGTGCGTTCGTAGAACTCAACACCTTGCTAGGTGAGGAACGGACCAGAGAGATTCGCGCAACGGAGTCGGAGAGTGAGTTCGTGACAGGGGCTCATTTTGATCTCGGAAGGTGGATTCGAAACAGTTGGGGCCTTTGGGGAGGGAGCCGCCTTGCGATCTACTTCAACCGGCTTGGGGTTCGACATCCAGACGACATGAGTACGATCGTGCTCACGTCTTACTATCGCCATCTACGTGACGAGCCGGTCCGATTGGACGAGCAAGTTGCGACTTTGAGGCCATGAGACGCCGCCTCGGGGCCATCCTCCCCGCTGTCGCGGCGATGCTCGCGATGGCCGCCCTCCTCGGGGCCCTCACAGCCGGGACGGTGACCCTCATGACACTGGAGGAGGGCGTTCCGACGGCTGCGGAGGCGCTCCGGTCGTGGGCCCTCTTCTCGGCGATCTCCCTCCCGCTCGGATTCGTGTTCGGGATCCCGCTGCTGGCCGTCGCCCGGTCGGTGCGGCGGCGGTCACGCCCGACGTGGACCGGCCCCGAGGCGGCCGCAGAACCGCCTCGGGGCGAAGCAGAGTAATCCTTCAGACCGCGTGGTCCGTTGCCCCCGAGGCGGGCGCGAAGGGAGCCGCCTCGGCGTTACGACCACCGACTCGCGAGTCGCCGTTCTTCCCATTCCTCCCCCTCCCCCCATTCCTTCGAGCGGCGACAGGGCACGGGGTGAGGCAACGGAGTGGGAGGCCGTCGTACGATTCCGCAAGCACGACATTCCCCTCCCCTGCCGCTGCCTCGATGCGTCTCGTCCTGTTCGCCCTCCTCCTCGGCGTCGCCGCGCCCGTCGCCGCCCAGCCCGAGCCCGACTTCTTCGCGCTCCGCAAGAGCTTCGGCCTGTTCGGGTCGGTCTACGAGACGCTCGCCGCGGAGTACGTCGAGGCCGTCGACGCCGAGCGCCTGATGCGGACCGGCATCGGCGCCATGACCGACGCGCTCGACCCGTACACGGTCTACTACGACGAGGCGACGGCCGCCGCGAGCCGCCTCCAGCAGGGCGGCGGCGTGGGCACGGTCGGCGTGGTTCTGGCCGAGCGGGGCGACGGGCTCGTGGTACTCAGTGTGGTCGACGGGTCCGACGCTGAGATCCAGGGCCTCCTCGTCGGCGACCGGGTCGTGTCGATCGACGCGCGCCCAGTCGACGACATCGAGGTGAGCCGGGCGAACGCGCTCTTGCAGGGCGAGCCGGGGTCAAGCGTGACGCTGGAAGTCGAGCGCGAGGGGCAGCCCGAGACGCTCGCCTTCGTGCTCGTCCGCGCGGGCGAGGCGCGGGGCGAGGTGACGTTCTCGGGCTACGTCGGCGACCCGGGCGAGGGCGTCGGGTACGTCCGCCTCGGTCGGTTCATGGGGGCGGCGACGGCGCAGGTGGTCGAGGCCATCGAGGCAATGCAGGCCGAGGGCGAGCTGCGGGCGCTCGTCCTCGACCTGCGCGGCAACCCGGGCGGGCTCCTCCAGGAGGCGGTCACCCTGAGCGGCCTCTTCCTCCCCGAGGGGACGCTCGTCACGCAGACGCGCGGGCGCGCCGACGGCATGGACGCCGCCTACCGCACCGAGGTAGCGCCGATGCTCCCCGAGATGCCCGTCGCCGTCCTCGTCGATCCCGTCTCCGCCTCGGCGTCGGAGATCGTGGCCGGCGCGCTCCAGGACCACGACCGCGGCGTTGTGGTGGGCGAGACGACGTTCGGCAAGGGCCTCGTCCAGCTCGTCCGCCCGATGCCGTACGGGACGGCCCTCAAGCTGACCGTCAGCCGCTACACGACGCCCTCGGGGCGCGAGATCCAGCGCCTCGACTACGGCCGGGGCGGCGAGGCGGTCGCGGGCGCGGGCCAGACGTTCCGCACCGAGGCGGGCCGCGAGGTGCGCTCGGGCGTCGGCATCGAGCCCGACGTGCCGGTGTCGCTGGGCGACGAGAGCGAGCTGGAGCGGGCGCTCGTGCGGGCGGCGGCCTTTCTCCGCTTCGCCAACCGCTTCGCCGCGGAGAACGACGCGCTCCCCGACGGCTTCCGCGTCGACGCGGCGCTCCTGGCCGACTTCGAGCGGTTCGTCGAGGCCGAGGGCATCGCCTACCGCACCGACGCCGAGCGGACGGCGGCCGCCCTGGCCGACGACCTCGCGGCGTCCGGCTACGACGGCGCGCGGGGTGCGCTTGACCGCCTCGAGGAGGCCGTCGCGGCGGAGAAGGCGCAGGACTTCGAGCGCCACGCCGCGCGGCTGCGGGCGCGGCTGCGGCAGGAGATCCTGTCGCGCTACGTCGGGCAGCGGGCGCAGACCGTCGCCGCCCTCGCCGAGGACCCGGTGCTGGAGGCCGCCCGCGACCTCCTCCTCGACCCCGGCGCCTACGCGCGCACACTGGGTCGGTAGTCCGTCTTGACTACAACCCGGGCCGCCTCGGGGCCGTAGCCTTCCGATCTTCCCGCTTCGACCCCATGCGCGCCCCGCTCCTCGCCCTCGCCCCGCTGCTCTTTGGCGGCTGCCTCGCCGACGCCGCCCCCGAGGACGACGACGACTCCCAACTCCTCGTCGGGACGTTCGAGGAGGTCACCGGCGCCGATCACCTCCGGGCGCCCCTTACGAACGGCCGCGCCGAGAGCATCACCTCCAGCATTCGCGGTGGCTACGACGGGTACGGCGAGACCGTCAACGTGCTGTTTTACGACGTCGCGGCCCGTGAGAGCCGGTGGCTTCTGCCCGACACCGACCGCGTGATCCTCAGCACCGAGGCGGTCCGGGACAGCGGGCGCGTTCGCGCGTTCGTCTACCAGATCGTCGAGGCCGACACCGACGGCGACGGCCGCCTCGGGGCCGACGACGCCCGCACGATTGCGCTCTCCGACCCAACGGGCCGCCGCCTCGTGCGCGTCGTCGAAGGGGCCGAGCGGCTCCGGCAGGTCCGCCGCCTCGGGGACGATACGGTCCTGATCCTCTACGACGCCGCCAGCACGGTCGGGGCCGTGGAGGTCGGCCTGGACAGCCTCGAGGTGGAGGCCGAGGTCACGATGCCGCCGCCGCCGCGGCCGGCCGACCCCGAGGCGGGCGCGTAGAGCCCCCTTCGGGTGGGTACACAGTACCGGGTACGAGGTACGGTTCGAAGAGCCCTCGGCGCCTGTGTACCTCGTACCGAGTACCCTGTACCAACCGGAGACTCGCTCTAGAGCTTGTCATGGACTCGATGGACGCGGAGCCACACCCTTCAAAATCACGGTCATTCCCGCGAAGGCGGGAATCCATACGCCCTCTCCACCTTGCCCAGACGTCGCATGGATCCCGGATCGGAGTCCGGGATGACTCGGTGGAAGAGAGGGGAACAGCCGACGGCCGATTCCGCTCTGTTTTGGGCG
>JBCCQJ010000113.1:0-13320 GCA_039024395.1 Bacteroidota bacterium
AGTCGGAGGAAGGGGGACTGCGGACCTGCAAGCCCGGAAGTGGAGCCCGTCTCCCAGAACCGCCTCGGGGCTGAGCACCCACCCGAACCCCGAGGCGGCGCGTTGGCGTTCAGGGACCGTGCCCGACCCGGTGATCCTGCTCCACGGCCTCGGCCGGACCGGCCTCTCGATGGTCCCCCTCGCGCGCGCCCTCCGCCGCGCCGGCTTCGCCCCCGAGGTGGTCGACTACCCCTCGCGGAAGCGCCCGATCGCGGACCTCGTCGAGACGGTCCTCGCGCCGCGCGTCGAGGCCCGCCTCGGGGCTGGGGCCGAGCGGGTCCACTTCGTGACGCACTCGCTGGGCGGCGTGCTCGCGCGCGCCCTGGCGGCCGCGCGGTTCGACGCGGGGCACCCTCTCCCGGAGGGTTCGCGCGCCGTCATGCTGGCCCCGCCGCACGCGGGCTCCGAGGTGGCCGACGCCCTGCGTCACCGCCAGCCGTTCAAGGCCGCCCTCGGCCCCGTCCTCCAGGAGCTGGGCACCGAGGCGGAGAGCGTCCCGAACCGCCTCGGGGACGTGCGCGGCATCGAGGCGGGCGTGCTGATCGGGACCCGACGACTCCTTCCGTTCGACCGCTACTTCGACGGACCCAACGACGGGAATGTCTCTGTAGCGAGTGCCCTTGCCCCGGACGGCCTCGCCGACACAGGCGTCGTCCGCCCGTCGCACGCGCTCATCATGGTCTCGCCGCGCGTGATCCGGCTCACGCTCCGCTTCCTCCGAACCGGATCGTTCGGGGATGGCTAAACGCGGGCGGCATACCGTGCCGTGGCCAGGACCTCCGTGCCACGCCCTGCGAACCACGCCCCAGCCGCTTGCTCTAGATTCCGCGCGAAACCGCTTCCGAGGCGGTTTCGTTCGCCGCTGGGCTCACCACCACCACTTCCCACGCCATGTCCCGGACCTACGCCTCCCTCGTCGGGTGGGGCCACTACGCCCCCGAGCGCGTCGTCACCAACGACGACCTCGCCCAGATCGTCGACACCACCGACGAGTGGATCCGGTCCCGGTCGGGCATCGAGCGGCGGCACTTCGTGTCCGAAGACCAGGCGACGAGCGACCTCTGCATCGAGGCGGGGCGGATGGCTCTCGACCGGGCCGGCGTGGCCCCCGAGGCGGTCGACCTGGTCCTGGTCGCCACGTCGAGCCCCGACTACCTCACGCCGCCCGTGTCGAGTCAGGTCCAGGACCGCCTCGGGTGCACGAACGCGGGCGCGATGGCGCTCATGGTCGGCTGCACGGGCTTCGTGTATGGCCTCGTGACCGCCTCGCAGTTCATCGAGACCGGGGCCTACCAGACCGTCCTCGTGATCGGGGCCGAGGTGATCTCGAAGAACCTCGACTTCGAGGACCGGACGACGTGCGTCCTCTTCGGCGACGGGGCCGGGGCGGTCGTGCTCCAGGCCACCGAGCGGCCGTGTGGCGTGCGCTCGTTCGAGCTGGGCAGCGACGGGTCGCAGGCCCAGGCGCTCATCGCGCCGTGCCCCGGCACGCGCAACCCGGTCAGCCAGGAGGCCATCGACAACCGGACCCACTACCTCCGCATGGACGGCAAGGCCGTCTTCCGGTTCGCAACGCGGACGATGGGCGAGTCGCTCCAGCGAGTGATGGAGAAAGCCGGCGTGGGCGTCGACGAGATCGACCTGTTCATCCCCCACCAGGCCAACGCGCGCATCATCGAGTACGCCGCGCAGCAGTTTGACCTGCCGCCCGAGAAGGTGGTCGTCAACCTCCAGGACTACGGCAACACGTCGGCGGCGACGATCCCGATCGCGCTCAGCGAGACGCTGGAGTCCGGCCGAGCGAAGCCGGGCGACACGCTCGCCTTCGTCGGCTTCGGCGCCGGCCTGACGTGGGCGGCCTGCCTGTTCGACCTCGGCCCGCTCGCCATCGAGCCCTCCGACACCGAGGCGGACGCCCGCCGCGAGCCGGCCGACACCGTCATCACCGAGGACGGCGTGGTCGAGGGCCTCATCGCCTGACGCACCGCCTCGGGGCACCATCGCCTCGGGGCGGAATCGGAGAAGGAACCGGCCGAACGTGCACGCGGCGGCGGATCGTCCGTAGCCTCCGGCGTCCACCGCTCCGCCCGTGCTCCGCGACCACACGCTCGCCGTCCTCGGCGCCGGCAACATCGGCCGGGCGCTCGTCGGCGGCCTCCTCCGAGGCGACGACTTGCCGGCCGGCCGGATCCGCGCCACGCGGCGGTCCGCCTCGGGGCTCGACGCCCTCCGCGAGCGGTTCCCCGGCGTCGCGGTCACGACCGACAACCCCGAGGCGGTGCGCGGGGCGACGATCGTGCTGGTGGCGGTGAAGCCGCAGAACGCAGCCGGGCTGCTCGACGAGGTCCGCGACCACGTCGCGCCGGGCACGCTGGTCCTCTCGACGCTCGCCGGCGTCACGACGCGCGTGCTGGCGACGGCGCTCGACGACGGCCTCCCGATCGTGCGCGCAATGCCGAACACGCCGGCCCTCGTCGACGAGGGGGCGACGGCCCTCGCGCCGGGCGCACACGCCACCGAGGCGCACCTCGACCTCGCCCGCGAGGTGTTCCGCGCCGTGGGGCACGTCGAGGTGGTGCCGGAGCACCTGATGGACGCCGTGACGGGGCTCTCGGGAAGCGGTCCGGCCTACGTGTTCATGGTCATCGAAGGGCTGACCGACGCCGGCGTGAAGCAGGGCCTCCCCCGCCCCGTCGCCCTGAAGCTGGCGACGCAGACCGTCCTCGGGGCCGCGCGGCTCGCCCTCGAGACCGAGAAGCACCCGGCGATCCTCCGCGACGAGGTGACGACGCCGGGCGGCACGACCATCGCCGCCGTTGCCGAGCTGGAGAAGCACGGGCTCCGGACCATGCTCATCGACGCTGTCGCGATGGCGACCGAGCGGAGCCGCCAGCTCAGCCAGATCGAGCGCCACGACCCGTGACGGCCTCCAGACTCCTGTCGGGACACGCTCTCACTGTCCACCGTCCACCCCGCACCTTCCGCCCGTGACGCTCGGCATCCTCGGCGGCGGCCAGCTCGGCCGCATGACCGCCCTCGCCGCCGCCCGCCTCGGGGTGGAGACCCGCATCCTGACGCCATCCGCCTCGGGGCCGGAGGCGCCGTTCGCGGGCGTCACCGTCGCCGACTGGACCGACCCGTCGGTGCTCCGCGACTGGGCCGAGGGCTGCGACGTGGTGACGGTCGAGAGCGAGTGGGCGCCCGCCGACCGCCTGCTCGCGGTGCTCCCCGACGGCGTCGTGCTCCGCCCCGGCGTCGACACGCTCATCGCCATTCGGCACAAGGGACGGCAGAAGGCACGTCTGGCGGAGCACGGTCTGCCTCAGCCGGAGCACGTGTGTGCCACCTCGGAGGCGGAGGCCGTCGAGGCGGTCCGCACGTACGGCGCGGCCGTGTTGAAGCGGTTCGAGGGGTCGTACGACGGCTACGGCAACGCGACCTGCCGCACCGAGGAGGAGGCGCGCACGGCCTGGGCCGACCTCGCGGCCGACGACGGCCTCCTCGTCGAGGCGCTCGTCGACTTCGACGCCGAGGCGGCGGTCACGGTCGCGCGCCGCGCCGACGGCGAGACGGTGGTCTACCCGGTCGTGCGGAGCGAGCACCGCGACCACCGCCTCCACGCGTCGACCGTGCCGGCAGGCTTCGGCCCCGAGGTGGAGGATCGCGCCCGCGAGATCGCGCGCGAGACGATCCGTGTGCTCGACGCCACCGGCGTGGCGACGGTCGAGGTATTCGTGACCGCCTCGGGGGACGTGCTTGTCAACGAGGTGGCGCCGCGGCCGCACAACACGGCGCACCTCACGATCGACGCCCACCACACGTCGCAGTTCGAGAACCACGTCCGCGCCGTCCTGGGGCTCCCTCTCGGCGATCCAGGTCTGCGCGTGCCGGCGGCGTGCATGGTCAATGTGCTCGGCGAGCGCGACGGCGAGACCCGCCCCGACCTCCAGGCCGCCCTCGCCGTCCCCGGCGCAAGCGTCCACCTCTACGGCAAGACCGACGTGCGCCCGGCGCGGAAGATGGGCCACGTCACCGTCACGGCCTCCGACCCCGAGGCGGCCCGGTCCCGCGCCGAGCACGCCGCTGCTGCGATCACTCTCTAGAGCGAAGTTCAGAATGGTACGGAGTACGAGGTACGGGGTACACGAGCGCCGAGGGCTCCACGGGCCGTGCCTCGTACCGCGTATCCACACGAAAGGGGGTCTGGAGCGAACGGGACATTGCTGGTAGGAGAAGGTCTTCTCCGTTCGGGATCTCGTCAGCGGCCGGGCCTCCATCCCTCCGCGCGCGGAGCGCGCCTTCCATTCCTTGTACCCCCCCATCGCCCCCGCTCCCATGCCTGACCCCTCCCCTCTCGTCGGCATCGCCATGGGCTCCGAGTCGGACTGGCCCACGATGGAAGCCGCCGCCGACGTGCTGGCCGACTTCGGCGTGCCGTTCGAGGCGCGCGTCCTCTCGGCCCATCGCACGCCGGCCGCCATGACCGCGTACGCCGAGACCGCCTCGGAGCGGGGCCTCAAGGTGATCGTAGCCGGAGCCGGTGGCGCAGCGCACCTGCCCGGCATGATCGCCGCCTCGACGACGCTTCCCGTCATCGGCGTGCCGGTCGCGACGCGGACCCTCAAGGGGCTCGACTCGCTGCTGTCGATCGTCCAGATGCCCGGCGGCGTGCCGGTCGCGACCGTCGCCATCGGGCAGGCCACGAACGCCGGGCTGCTGGCCATCCAGATCCTGGCGACGGCCGACACCGACCTTGCCGCCATCCTTGACCGCTACCGGTCCGACCTCCGCGCGACGGTCGCGGACATGGACGCGCGCGTCACCGAGGCGGGCCGGGCGAAGGGCTGAGCCGCCTCGGGGCCTGGAATGGCGCTGGCCCAAACGGCCTCCTCCCCCCAGCGGGGGCAGGGCCGTTAAGTTCTCATTCTGCGGCTCTGCTCCACCTACAGAGTCATCCCCGCGAACGCGGGGATCCATGCAACGGTGGCCAGAATCGGCGTCGTATGGATTCCCGCGTGCGCGGGAATGACTGAATTTTAGGGATTGGCGGCAGCACTTAACGGCCCTGCCAGCGGGGGGAGGTTGGGAGTGGGGCGACAAATCGCACGCCTTGGTGCAATCCCCGAGGCGGGTCCGGGCTACTCGAGGAGCAAGTCGGTCTCGCGGTCAGCCGAATCGCCGGACACGCGGTCGCGAACCGTCACGGTGAGCGTGTAGAGGCCGGGCTCCTGGCTCGACGCGTCGAGAATCAGGTACTGCGCCGGCTCGTCGGTCGACGATCCCTGCGCCTCGGTGCTGGCCGAGACGCCGCGGTCGCGGCCGCCGAAGATGCGCCGCACCACCCGACCGAGCCCGCGCGACGTGTCCTTGGGCACCAGCCGCGCCTCGACCTCGAAGTCCGACTGGCCGTTCTGGAGCTCAAGCCCGTAGACCTCGAAGAAGAGGAAGATCGGCTCGTCGTTGCCGAAGACGCCCCAGGGCGCTGGCTGCGCGGCGAGCCCGTCGCGAAAGACGCGGCCCGGCGACGGCGCATCGGCCTCCTGGACGTCGTAGGCGAGGAGCACGTCGGAGAGCTGGAGGCGGTCGCCGCCGAACGACGGCACCTCGATGGCCCGCCGCTGCACCGCGCTCGTCTGCCCCGAGGCGGTCTCGAACTCGAGCGACACCTCGTAGTCGCCCGGCGCGGCCTCCATCGCCTCGGTGCTGGTCCACAGGCTCGTCTGCGCGAACGGCACGATCTGGGCGCCCCGCAGGCCGTAGACCGTGCGCCGCCGCTCGATCTGGAGGTCGCGGCTGGGGCCGATCAGGAACGCGCCGGTGCGGATGGTCACGTCCACGTCGGGGCGGGCGGCGCCGGCCGCCTCGGCGCCGTCGTCGACGGGGACGCCGTAGTTGACGTAAACGTCGGTCTGGCCGCCGTCGCCCTTGAAGGCCGTCACGCGGTAGGGCAGCTCGACCTGCCGGCCCGGCGCCTCGAACGTGTAGCGCTCGGGCGTCTCGCGGACGACGTCCTGGGCGATCTGGACGAAGTCCATGTTCTGCACGAAGCGGGCCGACGAGAGGCCGAAGACGTCGGCCGGCGGCGAGTAGAGCTGGAAGCGCCCGTTGCGGAGCGGGTCCTCGAAGACGAGCCGGAAGTCGCCGTAGTCCCACACGTTGAACCGGTTGAGGGCCTGGAACGGGTCGTCGGCGAAGCTCTCGTCGCGGCCGTCGAACTGCTCGACGATGAGCCCGAACTCGCCCTCGATCACCACGTCGGCCTGGGGCACGCCGTAGCGGACGTGGAGCTGCCCGCGCTCGGTCCTCCACCCGGGAATCTCGAGGTCCTCGGAGCGGTAGAGCAACTCTGCCGTCACGAGGCGCGCGAAGTGCTCCGAGCGGCGCTCGTTGGCCGTGTTGAGGAAGCGCGGATCGCGGCTCGTCCAGTACCGGCGGGCGAACGCCTCGGGGTCGGCGCGGAAATCGCGCCACTCGTCGGGTGGGAGGATGAGGGTGAGATCGGTGAAGGCCGTGCGCGTCTCCTCGTCCATCTGCTCGAGCGCGTTGCGAAAGGCCACGTCCGCTGCCTCGTCGTCCCCGAGGCGGTGGTTGACCGTGCCGAGGTAGAGCCACATCCACGGGTCCTCGGGGAACTGGACGTACATCTCGCGGAGCAGCGGGATGGCGTCTTCGTACTGCCCCGAGAGCGCCACGAGGCGGACGAGGTGGTCGTACACCGGGCGGCGGCGCGGGTCGCTCTCGACGGCCTGCCGCAGGTGGCCGATGGCGCGGTCGTACGAGCGCGCGGCGCGCTCCTCGAAGGTGGTGACGGGGATGCCTCGCTCCTCGAAGCCCTCGACGTCGAAGCGGTCGGTCGCGAACTCGGCGTCGCCGTCGAACATCCCCTGCGTCGGGATCTCCGAGCCGCCGAGGTCGACGGGGCCGCCCGCGAGCGTCTGGTCGAGTGCGCCCCCCGCTCCGAACCCAGCGTCCTCTTGGACTTCGGCGACTTCCTCCTCCCCCAGCGGGGCCGCCGTCGAGGCGAAGCCGAGGCCCGGGAGCGCGATCGCGTTGCGGTACTTGTAGTAGTCGCCGATCGCCTGCACGCCCAGCTCCTCGTGCGCGTAGGCGTTCGTCGAGTCGATGGCCAGGAGCTGACGCGAGATCTCCCGCCGCCGGCGCTCGCGCATCAGCTCCTGAAAGAAGTTCCACGCATCGCCGCGGAACTGCTCGAGCTGCGCGACGAGGTAGACCTCGTTCTGCGGATCCAGATCGAGCGCGCGGGCGATCTCGCGGCCGGCCTGTCGCTCGTTCCGTGCGGGGTTGTCGGGGTCGAAGAGGACGCGCGCGAGCAGGTAGTGCGCCTCGGCGTTCTCGGTCTCGGCGGCGGTGACCCGCTCGAGCGTCCGGACCGCCTCGGCGTAGCGGCCCTGGCGGTAGGCCTCGTCGGCCTGGGCGAGAAGGGACGGCGTCTCCTGGGCGGCGACGCCCCCCGCGAAGAGAACCGTGAGAAGAGCAATCCGAAAGGTCATGGCGAGTCGAGTCGGACGGTGCGCGACACCGAGGCGGTCGCGGCGGCGGTGAGGTCGCGGAGGGTGAGAGTCAGCCGGTAGAGACCGGGCGGCTGGTTCTGAAGATCGAGCGTGAGCGCGACGGCGTCGTCGGAGGCGGAGCCGGTCTGCTCGGCAGCGACCGACACCGAGGCGGGGCCGCGGCGGCCGAGGAGGCGGCGGCCGAGCCGGCGCAGACGGCCGGCCTCGTCGACCGGCTGAAGCACGGCCTCGACCTCGAACCGCGTCGATGCGCCGTCGAGGCGGAGGCCGTACGCCTCGACGTAGACGCCGAGCGGGTCGCCGGTCGAGAGCGGCTCGTCGGGGGCCGGATGCAGAACGACGTCGCCCCGGCGAACGTGCCCGGGCGGCACCGCCTCGGGGCCGGCGACATCGACGCGGTAGGCGAGGAGGAGATCCGAGAGGCGCAGGCTGTCACCTGCGAACGAGCGCTCGGGGAGCGCCACCTCTCCCCGGCCGAACGTCTCCGCGCCCGGCCGGTCCGCCTCGACGACGAGGGTTGCGCCGCGTGCCGGAACGGTCGCAGCTCCCGTCCACCCGCCTCGGTGCGCGACCAGCGACGCGCTCGGCACACGGCGGCGGTCCAAGATGTCGCCTTCGGCATCCCTCACGAACAGCCCTGCGCGAAGGCTCGCCCGCGAGCCGGACGTCTCGGCGCGGTAGGCCACCACCCACTCGACGCCTCCGTCCGTGCTCCGGAACGCCGAGGCGGAGACCGCGAGGGGACTCCCCGAGGCGTCGGCGCCCACCTCGCCGACGGGGTTGTTGCGGCTCCGGAGCCGCGTCGCGTCGTCCTCGCCGTCGGAGCGGCTCTGCGGGAGGTAGTCACCGCTCGACACCCAGTCGTGGAAGGTGACCGCGAAGCCGGGGTAGACCCACCGGTGAAAGCGCCCGTCGCCGAGGGCGAGCCACCACGTGTCCGCCTGCGGCGCCCCGTAGCGGATGTGCGTGTCGCCCCGAGCGGTGTTCCACCCCCGCACGTCGTCGGCACGGTAGAGCAGATCCGCCTCGACGACGCGGGCGCAGTGCTCGACCCACCGCTCATTCGCTTCGGTGAGGAGCCGGCCGTCGCGGCGCGCCCAGAACCGAGCCGACCACCCCGCCGAGTCGGCCTCGAACGCCGCGCGGTCGTCGGGGCGGACGAACCGGGCGGGGCTCTCGAACACCGCACGCTCGGCGCTCGGCAGCGCGTCGGCCCCGAGGCGGCAGGCAGCCTCGGCCTCGGGAGTGCGGCGGCTCCGGGCGAGGGCGAGTCCCTGGTAGAGGGCCGTCCACGGGTCCCGCGGACGGGCGCGACGAGCGGCACTGGCCGCCTCGGTGAGTGCCTGCGGATCCCGATCGAAGGCGGCGATCCGCATCCGGAGGCGGTGCGCACCGGGCCACGCTGGGTCCGCCTCGGTAGCGGCATCGAGGTGGCGGTGGGCCTCGGCGAGTGCGCGGAGCGCGGCGCGGGTGGCGGAGGGAGGATCGGACGGGTTCCACATCTGGCGGCGCTCGGCATTTCGGCGGCGCCACTGGTAGTCGAGGAACGCGTACAGCGCCAGTTCCTCGTGCCCCAACGCAGAGCCGGCGTCGAGGGCCACGAGGCGGCGTGCCGCCTCGATGCGTCGGCTGTCGGCCACGCTCACGACGCGCGCCTCGCCCACGTCGCGACGCAAACGGTCGAGGCGCATCGCATACAGCTCGGGCCGATCCGGCACCACAAGGAGGGCGCGGTTGAGCGCCTGCGCCTCGGTACGGGCGTCGGCCGCCTCGGCGAGGGCGAGGAGCACGCGGGCCTGCACATCTCCGGGATCCGCGGCGACGCCCTCGGCGAACCACGCGGCCGCCTCGGTGCGGTCCCCCTCGCGGAGGTCCTCGAGGCCACCGTCGAGCCATGCCTGCGCCGAGACGGCAGACGTCACACCGAGGAGGAGGATCGTGAGGGGCCGGAAAGAGGGCATCACCGTGTGCCCAACGTCCGACGCATCGGCACGGCCGTCAAGGCAACTGTTCCGCCCCAGACGATACCCGAGCTACCGGTCCTTAAGGAGGCGCTGGATCTTGCGCTTCGCCTCGCGGTCGGCGATCGTCTGCCGCTTGTCAACCGTCTTCTTGCCCTTGCCGAGCGCGATCTCCACCTTCGCGCGGCCGCCCTTGAAGTAGAGCTTCGTCGGCACGATGGTGAACCCCTTCTGCTCGGTACCCTTGCGCAGCTTGTCGATCTCGCCCTTGTGGAGGAGCAGCCGGCGCGGCCGCGTGGGCTCGTGGTTGGCGTAGCCGCCCATCGTGTACGGCGCGATGTAGGCGTTCATCAGGTCCACGCCGTCCTTGCGGAGGATGACGAAGGCGTCCTGGAGGTTGGCCTTCGCGGCACGAAGCGACTTCACCTCCGAGCCCGTCAGCACCATGCCTGCCTCGAAGCGGTCGCCCAGCTCAAAGTCGAACCGGGCGCGCCGGTTCGTGACGATCGTCTGGGTCCCTCCGGCCATCAGTCCTCCTCGGAGGCGGCCGCGCCGTCGTCCGGGATCTCGACGAACGGGAGCGCTGGGATCTCGCTGAGGGTACCGGTCTGGAAGAGGTAGTCGCCGATCTGGTCGAGCCCGTCGACCGCGTACCCGTCGAGCGTGATCTGGTAGACGTGGACGCCCTCAACCGCGAGGTCATCCGTCGGGGCTGCCCCCAGGGCTGCCGCCCGGATTCGCTCGGCCGTCTCGGGGCCGACCTCGCCCTCGCGCGCGGCGAGCAGGCCCCAGACGTAGGGCCGCAGGGTGAGGTCGGTCCACTCCTGGCCCGGGTCGAGCGTGAACGCGCCGTCGGGCACCGCCTCGGCGTAGTCGACGAGGGCGGCCGACTGCTCGCCCAGAACCTCGGCGAGGGCCGCCTCGGGGTCGGCGAGGGCGAACGTGGCCTGCGTGCCGTAGTGCTCGCGGAGGACGAGCTGCAAGAGGAGCGCCTCCTGCGCGTCGCGCGGGTCGAACCCGATCGTCTCGATGGCGTCGAGTGCCGAGCCGACCACGAGGCGGCGCCGCGGGCTCCGCTCGCCGGCGAGGGCGACGCCCGGCAGCAGCTCGAGCCCGGCGTAAGCGCGCAGGATGTCGAGCGTCGGGACGAGGGCCAGGTCGGCGCGCCCGCTGTCGAGGGCGGCGCGGGCCTCGTGGGGCTCCACCTCGACGACCTCGGTCACAAGGTCGCCGAGCGCCCGCGAGAGCGCGCGGGCCGGGAGCACGGGCCAGACGGCGAGGCGCACGGGCGAGCCTCGCTAGCTCGTGCGGCGCTTCTCCTGGATGCGCGCCGCCTTGCCGCGGAGGCCGCGGAGGTAGTACAGCTTCGCGCGGCGCACGCGGCCGTGGCGCACCACCTCGATCTTCGCCACGCGCTTCGAGGCGAACGGGAAGATGCGCTCGACGCCGACGCCGTTCGACAGCTTGCGGACGGTGAACGTCTCGGTCGAACCGCCGCCCTGGATGGCGATCACGACGCCCTCGAACACCTGGATGCGCTCCTTGTCGCCCTCGATCACGCGCACGTGGACGCGCACGGTGTCGCCGGCGGCGAAGTCGGGGAGGTCGTCGCGGAGCTGCGTGGCCTCCACGAGGCTCATGAGGTCGGTCGCCATGGGTCGGTACGTCGTCTGTGTGGGTGGGGGCCGCGCAGGTCGAGCGCGACCTCGAAAGCTACGGAGCCAATGTGCCGAAACGACTTCGGCGGGTGGTCTACGGGGATTCTTCGCCCGGCCCCGAGGCGGGGCCGTCGAGCAGGTCGGGGCGGCGATCGCGGGTGCGGGCGAGCCGCTGCGCGTCGCGCCAGGCGCGGATCGCCTCGTGGTCGCCGGAACGGAGCACGTCGGGCACGCTCAGGCCACGAAACTCGGCCGGGCGCGTGTACGAGGGCGCGTCGAGGAGGCCGTCCTGGAAGCTGTCGCTGAGCGCCGAGCCGGCGTCGCCGAGCACGCCCGGCACGAGGCGGGCGACGGCGTCGATGAGGACCAGCGCCGGCAGCTCGCCGCCCGAGAGCACGTAGTCGCCGACCGAGACCTCGCGCGTCACGAGGGTGTCGCGCACGCGCTGGTCGATGTTCTTGTAGTGCCCGGCGATGAGGAGCAGGCGCTCCTTGAGCGAAAGGGCGTTTGCGAGCGGCTGGTCGAGCGGCTCGCCATCGGGCGTGAGGAAGATGACCTCGTCGTACGGGCCGTGCATCTCCTGCAACGCCTCGACGCAGGCGAACAGCGGCTCCGGCTTGAGCACCATCCCTCCCATCCCGCCGTACGGGATGTCGTCGATCTGCCGGTGCTTGCCCGGCGCCCAGTCGCGGAGGTCGTGCACCGCCACCTCGACGAGCCCCTTGTCCTGGGCGCGCTTGAGGATCGAGTGGTCGAGCGGGCTCCGGACGAGGCTCGGCAGTGCCGTGATGAGATCGAAGCGCACCATGCTACTCGACGAGACCCTCCGGCAGACGGACGTACAGGCGCCCCGCCTCGAGGTCGACCCGGTCGACGAACTCGTCGACGTCCGGCAGGAGCACCTCCGGCTGGCCGTCGCGCGCGATGGCGAACAGGAGCTGGGCGCCGTCGTAGAGGTCGCGGACGCGCCCGAACGGCCCCGAGGCGGGCGCGCCGGTCTCGTCGACTTCGTAGACCTCCAGCCCGATCAGGTCATGGAGGTACGCCTCGCCGTCGTCGAGGGCAGGGAGGTCGTCGGGGTCGGCGAAGACCTGCTGGCCGCGGAGCGTCTCGGCCGCCTCGACGGAGTCGACGCCGGCGAGCGCGAGGAGCACGACGGTGCGCCCCTTGGGGTACTGGAAGCGGGCGCCCTCGACCTCGTAGCCGTGCGCCGCCTCGGGGCGGGCGCCGACGTAGAGCCGCTCGACCTGGGCGAAGCGCTGCGGGTCGTCCGTGTCGGGGACGACCTTGATCTCGCCCCGGACGCCGTGCGTCTTGCCGAGGCGGCCCATCAGGAGCAGGCGGTCGGGGTCGGGCGTCATGGCTGGACATGCGCGGGCGGGGCCAGCCGGTGCCGACCCCGCCCGGAGCGTGCGAGCGCTTAGGCGTCCTTGAGCTTCGCGACGTAGGCCTCGTGAGCGTCCGTGTCGCCGGCGGCGAGCATCTGGGCCTGCTCGGGCCAGGTCTCCTCGTTGCCGGCCGTCGTCGAGCCCGCCTCGGTGAGGACGGCCTGCAACTCGTCGACGGTCTTCTCGGCGACGGCCGCGAAGGTCGCGAGGCCGGCGTCGGTGAGGATGCCGGCGTACTTCGGCCCGACGCCCCAGATGGCGGTGAGGTCGTCGCCTCCGGCCTCGGCCGCCGAAGCGGCCTCCGCCTCAGGAGTGTCTTCAGCGGGGGCGGCCTCCTCGGCGGGCGTCGCCTCCGCCTCGGGGGCGGCGTCAGCCTCCAGGGTGTCGGCCTCCTCGGGCTCCGAGGCGGCCTCTTCGGCGGCCTCCGGCTCAGCTCCAGCCTCCGGCTCAGCATCGGCCTCCGTCTCGACCGTGTCGGCTTCCTCCGCAGCAGCCTCGGTCTGCTCGGCGACCGTTTCAGCGGCGGCGGCGGCGACCTCCTCGGTCGTCTCCGCCTCGACGGCCGGCTGCTCCTCGGCGGCGGCGGGCGCCTCCTCGGCGACCGCCTCCTCGGTCGCGTGGGCGACTGGCTCCTCGGCCGGGGTCTCCGCCTCGGGGGCCGCGGCCTCCTCGGGGGCAGCCTCATCAGCGACGGTTCCTTCAGCGGCCGGCGTCTCAGCGGCAGCCTCCTCGGTTGCCGGAG
>JBCCQJ010000114.1:0-13216 GCA_039024395.1 Bacteroidota bacterium
GGCGCCGCGGCGGTGGTGGCCGAGGCGGCGGCGGCGCACCCCGAGGCGGGGTTCCGCTACCTCCACCACGCGCGGGCGAACAAGAGCGCGGCGCTGAACGCGGCGCTGGCGGCGCTGGCTGCCTCGGGGCCGGAGGCCGCTTCCGTCTCCGACTCCGAGGCGGGGCACCTGGCAGTGTTCTTCGACGACGACGTGCGGGTGGCGCCGGCGGCGCTGGAGGCCTATGCGGCGGTGGCGGTGGCGCACCCCAAGGCGGCGTACTTCGGCGGACCCGTCGCCTGCGACTACGAGCACGCGCCGCCCGATGATCTGCTCGCGCTGTTTCCGCGGTCCGTCCAGGGCTACGAACTGCGCGACCGCGGCGTGATGGCCGACGAATACCTCGGCTTCAACTGGGCAGCGTGGGCAGGAGAGGTGGGGTCGGCGGGGGGCTTCGACCCGGCCTACGGCCCGGGCTCGCCGACGGGGGCGCGAGGGCAGGAGTCGGACATGCAGCGCCGCCTCCGCGCGGCGGGCGCGCGTCCGGTCGACGTGCCCGACGCGCGCGTGTGGCACTACGTCCCGAGGTCACGCAGCACGGCGGCGTGGCTCCGTCGCCGGCGGTACCAGGAGGGCGTCTCGCAGGGGCTCCGCTCCCCCGAATCGCTCCCCGCCTCGGTGGGGTCGGTGCTCCGCGCCGGGGCGAGCGTCGTCAAACACAGCGTGCTCGGGTCGAGGCGAATGCGGCACGCGGCGGTGGGACAGCTCGCCGGCGCCCTCGGCCAGATGCGCGGACGGATCTACGTCGCCCGTTCTCCCGAAGACCGCGATGGATAGCCCCACCGTCTCGGTTCTGATCGGCGCCTACAACGCCGCGCCGTGGATCGGAGAGACGCTCCGGTCGGTGTTCGACCAGACGTACCCCCACCTCGAGGTGGTGATCGTCGACGACGGCTCGACCGACGGCACGCTCGCTGCCATCGAGGCGGCCGCCTCGGGGACCGACCGCGACGTGACGATCCTGAGCCAGGAGAACCGCGGCGCGTGTGCGACCCGAAACCGGGCGTTCGAGGCGTCGACGGGCGACCTCATCCAGTACCTCGACGCCGACGACCTGCTGCACCCCCAGAAGATCGAGCGGCAGGTCCGCCGGCTCGCCCAGCAGCCGTTCGGGACCGTCGCCTCCGGCCCGTGGACCCGATTCCAGGACGAGATCCCTGCAGACCTCACCGCCGTTCCGCGCGAGTCGGATTGGCGCGACTACGAGCCGGCGACCGACTGGCTCGTGCAGTCGTGGGGCGGCGACGGCACGATCCCCCTCTTCGCATGGCTGATCCCGCGCGCCATCGCCGAGGCGGCCGGGCCGTGGGTCGAGGGGCTGCTCCGCAACCAGGACGGCGAGTACATGGCGCGCATCCTGGTCGAGACCGAGCGGATCGCGTTCTGCGAGGGCGCCTGGGGGTTCTACCGGACCTCTGGCTCGGGGAGTGTGAGCGCGCGCAGGGGGCGGGCCATCGCGCAGTCGCTTGCCGATGCCACCGAGCGGTGCGAACGAACGCTCCTCGGCCACAAAGACTCCGAGGCGCACCGGCGGGCCGCCTCGGGGCTGTGGCAGATGCTGCTGTTCGAGGCCTACCCGACCGCCCCTGATCTCGTCCGCCAGGCCGAGGCGCGCATCGAGGCGCTGGGCGGGATGTACCGCACGCCTGGCGTCTCGCGCCCGCTCCGGCCCATCCGAGACTACGTCGGCTGGAAGGCGGCCGTCCGGCTCCAGCGTCTCTACAACCGGGTGCTCCGGTGACGGTCCTCTTTCAGTGCAGCGGATCGTACGTCTCCGGGATGGAAGTCGTCGAGTTGGCCGTGATGCGCGGGCTGGCGGCCCGAGGGCACCGCGTCCACGCCCTCGTCAGCGGGTGGAACAACGGGGACTTCATCGGCCGCCTCGAGGCGGCCGAGATCCCCCACACGCCGATCCACTCGGGCAAGCTCACCGTCCGGCAGCCGTCGTGGATGCTCGACACGCTGCGCCACCTCCCCGGTGCGCGGCGCACGGCGCGTCGGCTCGCGCGGGAGGTGCGCCCGGACGTGGTCGTCGCGTGCAACCGCGACCCTGTGATCGGCCTGGCCGGTGTGTTCGGCCGTGTGCCGCTGGTCTACCACGTGCACACCCCGATGCCGCCTCGGTGGACGTCCCGCCTCGGGAGAGTCGTGGACCGGTTTCTGACGGTGTCGGGGTTCATCCGAGGTCAGGTGCTCGCCGGCGGCATCGCGCCCGATCGCGTGGACGTGGTCTACAACGGGGTCGAGCTGCCGGAGTCCACGCCGGCCCCGAGGCGGGACCGCACGGACGTTCCGGTCCTCGGGATCTGCGGTCAGATCGGGGCCTGGAAGGGACACGAGGACCTCCTCGATGCGCTCGGCCACGTGGCCGGCCAGGGCGTTCCCTTCGAGCTCCGGATCTACGGGTCGGGGGACGACGCCTACGTGGCCGCCCTCCGCGAGCGGGCCGACGCCCGAGGGATCGCAGACCGGGTGCGGTGGATGGGATTCGAGCGCGACCAGGACCGCATGTACGCCGACCTGGACCTCCTCGCCATGCCCAGCCGCTTCGACGAGCCGTTCGGGCTGACCCTCGCCGAGGCGGGCGTCCGGGGCGTCCCCGCCGTCGCGACCCGCGTCGGCGGCATCCCCGAGGTGGTGGCCGACGGCGAGACGGGCCTCCTGGTGCCTCGCCACGACCCTGAGGCGCTGGCGCAGGCGCTCGCGACGGTCTTGCAGGACCCGGACCGTCGCCACGCTTTGGGGCGCGCCGCGCAGGAGAGGGTCCGGGCGTCGTTCCTCACCGAGCACATGATCGAGGGTATGGAGTCGGCCCTGCAGACCGCCGCCAAGACCTGAGATGACCCGGTCTCGATGCTCCGAGGGTAGGTTGCCCGTGCTCCTGATCCTGTCTTTCGACCCCTCTCGTCGCCCATGACCTCCTCCATCCCGCCCGGCGCCTACGCGATGGTCATCGGGGCGATGAAGTCGGGGACGTCGAGTCTGTTCGACCTGCTGACGCAGCACCCCGCGATCTGCGCGTCGACGGCCAAGGAGCCCGAGTTCTTCTCGGAGACGCAGGGCCACCGCGTCGAGGTCGAGCGGTACGAAGACCTCTTCCCCTTCGACCCGGCCACGCACGCCGTGTGCCTGGAGGCCTCGACCGGCTACACGAAGTACCCCGAGGAGGTCGGCGTCCCCGACCGGATCGCCGCGTATGGCCTGCACCCTCGGTTCATCTACATCGTGCGTGATCCGGTCGACCGGATCGTGTCGCAGCACAACTTCGCGCGAATGAACGACTTCGCGTGGGGGGGAGAGACACTGGGCGAGGGCTTCGCACTCGACGTGTCGAGGTATCACCTCCAACTCAGCCAGTTCTTGGAGGTCTTCCCGGACCGCTCGCGCTACCGGGTCGTGGACTTCGAGGACCTCAAACGGGCACCGGCGGATCTGGCCGCCTCGTTGTTTGCATGGCTCGGGCTGGAGCCGTTCGCCGTCGACGTGGCGCCGCCTCGGAACGCGACGCAGGCGCGGTCGGAAGCCGAGCTGGCGCTTGTCCGGTCGCCCCTCCACAAGCTCCGCCACCTCCTGCCGCCGTCGGTCCGCGAGGGCCTGAAGTCGGTGCTCCGGTCGCGCGGGACGCCCGCGACGCACGAGCCCACCGAGGCGGAGCGAGCCGAACTGCAGGCGGCCCTCCATGACGACATGCTCCGCTTCGAGGAGGTGTTCGGCTTCCCGGTCGAGACGTGGGGCTTTCGCCGAGACCCATCGGCCGTGTAGCGCCATCGTGAGCACGCACATCGCCATCGTCACGGGGTCTCCGCTCTGCCGCAACCCGCGCGTGGTCAAGGAGGCCTCAGCCCTCGCCGAGGCGGGCTTTCGGGTGGCCGTTTTCCGGCCTGTCTTCAGCCGTCCGCTCGCCGAGCTCGACCGCGCCCTCGTAGCGGACGCGGCGTGGGCCGTCGAGACGACCGTGGACCTGACTGCGCAGCGGGTCTGGCCGCGTCTCGTCCGCCGGGCGAGTATCGAGGCGGTTCGCCGGGGTGTGGAGCGGCCGGAGGCGCTGGGGTACGGCCTGCGCCGGACGCTGGCCCTGGCCCGCGCGGCCGACGCCGATCTCACGATCGGGCACCAGGAGGTGGGCCTCTGGGTGGTCAACCGCCTCGGGGAGGCGGGGCGCCGCGTCGGGTTCGACCTCGAGGACTGGTACGCCGAGGACTTGCTCCCCGAGGCGCGCCGGTCGCGTCCGCTCGACCTCCTGCGCCGCGAGGAGGCGTTGGCCGTCCGCCGGGGCGGGCACGTCACGACGACCTCGGACGCGCTGGCGGCGGCGTTCGCGGCGGCCTACGACGGTCCGTCACCGACGACCGTCTACAACGCCTTCCCGTGGGCCGACCGCGCGGCGCTGGATGGCGAGACGAAGGACCGCCTCGGAGGCGACCGCCAGGCGATATCGCTCCACTGGGTGTCGCAGCGGGTGGGGCCGGGACGGGGGCTCGAGACCGTGTGCGACGCCCTCCACCACGTCGAGACACCCGTCGAGCTGCACCTGCGCGGGCTGTGCGACCCCGACACCGAGGCGGCGCTGCGGGCGCGGCTGCCCGCAGACCGCGGGCACACCCTCCACCTCCACGACCCCGTGCCGCCGGACGAGCTGCTGAGCCGGATCGCCGAGCACGACATCGGGCTGGCGCTGGAGGCTCCGGACCCGCCCAGCCGGGACCTCACGGTCACCAACAAGATTCTCCACTACCTGCTGGCGGGCCTTCCGGTGGTGGCGACGGACACAGCCGGGCAGCGGGAGATCGCCCACAAGGCGCCCGATGCGGTCTCGGTTTTTCCGTCCGGCGACGCCCGCCGCCTCGGGGCCGCCATCGAGGCGCTCGCGGCCGACCCCGAGGTGGCGGGACGGGCCGCCCTCGCTGCAGCCGAGCGGGAGTTCTCGTGGGAGGTTCAGCGGGCGACACTGGTCTCGTCCGTCGAGCGTGCTCTCCAGAGCGCCGTGCCACGACGCTAATCCTCCCGTCTCTCATCCCTGACGCCCCTTCCTCTGCTTCGATGGCGCTATCGTTCGGGTTGCGGTCCTGCCCTTCATGAAGCGCGTCCTCATTGTCTCCCCCCGGTTCGTGCCCTCGAATGCGGCCGACATGCACCGGGTGCGGCAGGCCCTGCCGTATCTCCGGGAGACGGGATGGGAGCCGACGGTCCTGGCCGTTGAGGCCGACGAGGTCGAGGCGCCGCAGGACCCGCTCCTGGTCCAGACGATCCCGGACGACGCCGAGGTGGTGCGCGTCGGGGCGGTGCCGATCCGGTGGACGCGCCGGCTGGGCGTGGGAAGCCTCGAGGCGCGATCGCTCGCGACGCTCGCACGCGCAGGCACCGATCTCCTCGACGAGCGCGCGTTCGATCTCGTGTTCTTCTCCACGACCGCGCTCGGTGTGGCCGTCCTGGGGCCGCGGTGGAAGCGCCGCTACGGGGTGCCGTTCCTCATCGACATCCACGACCCGTGGTACAGCGAGTACTACGACCGGACGGGCGCCGCGCCGCCGGGCGGGCGCGTCAAGTACACCATCTCCAACGAGATCTCGCGCCGCCTCGAGCCGTACGTCCTCCGGCAGGCGGCGCACGTGATCTCGGTCTCGCCCGCGTACCCGCGTGAGCTGGCGGATCGCTACCCGTGGTTCGCGGAGGGCCACGCGACGGTGCTCCCGTTCGGCGCCCCCGAGGCGGACTTCGAGGCGCTCCGCCGCCGGCGCATCACGAACCCGATCTACGACCCCGAGGATGGGCTCGTCCACTGGGTCTACGTCGGCCGGGCCGGGGGCGACATGGCCTTCTCGCTCTCGGGCCTGTTCGGCGCCCTCGCAACGGCTCGGGAGGCGGATCCAGAAACGTACGGGCGGGTCCGCCTCCACTTCGTCGGGACGTCGTACGCGGCCGGCGACCGGGGGGAGAAGACGGTCGAGCCGGTCGCCGAGCGCCACGGGGTTGCCGATCTCGTGGAGGAGATCCCCCGCCGGATCCCGTACTTCGAGGCGCTCCAGTGCCTCATGGACGCCGACGCGCTGATCGTGCCGGGCTCCGACGACGCCGCCTACACCGCCTCGAAGGTGTACCCCTACGTGCTCGCCCGGAAGCCGCTCCTCGCCGTCTTCCACGAGGCCAGCACCGTCATCGACGTGATCCGCGGCGCGGGGGCTGGGGTCGTGGTCTCGTTCGGCGACGGCGCGAATCCGCAAGCGTTCGCCGGCGCGATCGGCGAGGCGTGGTTCGAGACGCGGGCGTGGGACCAGGCCCCCGAGACCGACTGGGACGCCTTCGAGCCCTACACCGCCCGCGAGATGACCCGGCGGCTGGCGGCCGCCTTCGACCGCGCGCTCGGCGCCTAGAGCCTGTCATGGACCCGATGAGGGCGGAGCCACGACCTTCACGACGACCGGCATCTCCGCCCTTCGATTCTGCTCTCGCGACGGATGGATCCCGGATTGGAGCCCGGGATGACTCGGAGCGAGGCAGTGAACGGGCTCGTCACCGATTCCGGTGAGTTGTTGGCAGCCCCGTCTACAACATGCCCTAGAGCTGGCAGCGGGTTGTTCCGAGGGTAGCATATGGCCCGGGAAGCGCCACCAGCGTCCGTCCCCCATTCCCCCGCGCGCGAAGCGCGCCTTCCATTCTCTCCATTCCTCCGAGCGACCCGAAGGGCGCTCTAAGAGGACGTTGAGGATTCATCAGATCGGGCTTTGCGCGGCTGCGCCGGCACCTCCGCCGCGTCGCGCTGCATCGCCGACGCTCTGGCGTCGTCTGCTTCGCGCTCCTTCCGGAGGCCCGGCTCGCTCGCGCACGCCCACGATCTAAAAACCTCAACGCCCTCTAAGCCTCCATGCTCCCGACGTTCCTTGGCATCGGCGCCCCGAAGGCGGGCACGACGTGGCTCGCGAACGCCCTCGCGGCACACCCCGAGATCTGCTTCTCGAAGGAGAAGGAGTCGGACTACTTCACGTACAAGTACGGCGGGATGCCGCCGGGCTACTACGAGTCGCTCTACGAGCCGACGCCGCAGACAAAGGCCGCTGGCGAGTTCTCGGTCCACTACCTCGAGCACGCCGAGGCACCGGCGCGCATCTGCGCTGACCTGCCCGACGTCCGCCTCGTGGCCGCGTTCCGGAAGCCGGTCGACCAGGTCTACTCGCACTACTGGCACCTCCAGCGCCAGAACTTCCACACGGCCGACGCCGAGGCGGGACAGCTCTCGTTCGAGGGCGCCCTCGACCGGTTCGACTGGCGGCTCGTCACGCCGGCCCTCTACGCCGACCACCTCGAGCGGTGGCTGGAGCACTTCCCGCGCGAGCGGTTCCACCTCCTCCTGTTCGACGATCTCAAGGCCGACCCCGAGGCGGTCGTCGCCTCGGTGTACGACTTCGTGGGCGTCGATCCCGGGTGGTCGCCGTCGACGATCGAGCAGACCGGCAGCGAGGCCCGCGCCGGCACGTCGCCGCGGAGCGCGCAGGCGGCGCGGTGGGGCGCGCGCGTCTACAGTGGCCTCAACCGGTTCGTCTACACCCCGATGAAGAAGGCCGTCGGGCAGGAGCGGGCGGCGGCGGTCAAGGACGCCCTCCGCGTGCGGCCCCTCCTCGAGCGGGCGTTCCGCAAGAAGGGCTACCCCGCGATGCGGCCCGAGACGCGCGCCCGCCTCGTCGAGCGGTTCGCCGAGCCCAACCGCCGCCTCGGGGAGATGCTCGGGCGCGACCTCTCGCACTGGAACCAGTGAGCCCGCCTCGCCTCGCCGTCGTCTCGACGCACCCCATCCAGTACAACGCGCCGCTCTTCCGCGCGCTGGCCGAGCGGGGCGCCGTCGCGCCGCACGTGTTCTACGGCTACGAGGGGGCCGCCGGGCAGGCCGCCCACGACCACGGCTTCGGCGAGGCGTTCGCGTGGGACGTCCCCCTCCTCGACGGCTACGCCTCGACGTTCGTCGACAACGTGGCCGACGACCCCGGCCCGCACCACTTCAAGGGGATCGACACGCCGGGCCTCGTCGCCGAGATCGAGGCGTGGCGCCCCGAGGCGGTGCTCGTCTTCGGGTGGAGCTACCGCAGCCACCTCGGGGCGATGCGCCACTTCCACCGCCGCGTGCCGGTCCTCTTCCGCGGCGACTCGACGCTCATCGACGAGCCGCCGGGCCTCGTCGGCGCGCTCAAGCGGACGGCCCGGCGGGCGGTCCTCCGGTGGGTGTATCGGCATGTCGATGTCGCGCTCACGGTCGGGACGCACAACCGGGCGTACTTCCGGGCGCACGGTCTCCGGGAGGACCAACTGGTGTGGGCGCCGCACGCCGTCGACACCACGCGATTTGCGGCGGGCGACGACGCCGAGGCGGTCGCGTGGCGGCGCGAGCTGGGCATCGGCGAGGGCGACCGGGTCGTGGTGTTCGCGGGCAAGCTGGAGCCCAAAAAGGCCCCGGAGGTCCTCCTCGAGGCGTTTCTCCGCTACGCCGCGTCGGCCTCAGAGCGGCCGGCGCACCTCGCGGTCGTGGGGAGCGGTCCGCTTGAGGCGGCGCTGCACGCCCGGGCGGCCGGCCACCCGAACGTTCACTTCCTCGGCTTTCAGAACCAGTCGCGGATGCCGACGGTGTACCGCCTCGGGGACGTGCTCGCGCTGCCGTCGCGCGGCCCGGGCGAGACGTGGGGGCTGGCCGTCAACGAGGCGATGGCCTCGGGGCGCGCGGTCATCGTGAGCGACAAGGTCGGCTGCGCGCCCGACCTCGTCGACGACCGGAACGGGCGCGTCGTGCCGGCGGGCGACGTGCCCGCGCTGGCCGCGGCGCTGGAGGCCGTGCTGGCCGACGGCGTGGCCGAGCCGATGGGCGCGGTCTCGCGCGAGCGCATCCGCGGCTGGTCCATCGAGGCCGAGGCGGAGCGCATCGAGGCGGCCGTCATCGCGGCCGCTGGGCGGTAGGGGTCAGGGGGAATAGCCTGGCCCCTCGTCTCGTTGAGGCCGTTCCCGAGGCAGATAGAACCCCCTCAGTCCGGCCGGCGCGGTCCTTGTTTCACGGAGGGCCTACGCGCGGGGCCGTGCATCCGGTCGGCGCATTCCCTATCGTTCAGCATGATCGCGTACGCTCCCCCGATCGACCACCACGAGGCGCCAGCCGACGAGCAGCAGGCGATCTACGCCCCGCTGGAAGGGCCGGTGTGGGCCGTGGTGGCGGTCGGCGTGATTCTGGGGCTTCTGTCGGCGAACCCGCTGCTGACCGCCGCCTCGATCCTGACGCTGCCCATCCTGGTGACGCTGCTGTGGCGACGCGGCGAGATCCCGATCCTGCTGTTCGCCGTCGGGTACCAGTGGCTTCAGGTGTCGGCCAAGATCTTCCAGGCCAACCTCCTCGATGTGCCTGTGAGCGTGATCAGCCTGACGCCGACGGTCGACCTGGCGATCTGGCTCGGTCTCCTCGCCGTCGTCACCCTGGCCGTCGGGATGCGCCTCGCGCTCCGCACGTTCCAGTGGAGCCGGAGCGACGAGGCCACACGGGAGGCATGGGTCGTTCCGCTCTCGAAGGCGGCGGTGTTCTACATCGTCTGTGCCCTGATGGCCGTCGGGGCGAAGGGGGCCGCGTGGGTGGTGCCGGGCGTCCACCAGATCGCAATTGCCCTCGAAGGCTTCAAGTGGATCGGGTTCTACGTGTTGGCCTACGTCGCCCTCACGCAGCGGAGCGGCTACCTGCTGCTCGCCGGGGCGACGGTGTTCGAGTTCGTCCAGGGCATCGGCTTCTTCTCGGGCTTCAAGACGGTGGTGTTCGTCCTCATCCTGGCCTTCTTCACGGCCAGCCGGCGGATCGACGGCCGTGCGCTCGGGTTCGGCCTCGCCGGCCTCGCGGGGCTTCTGGTGATCGGGAGCGCGTGGACGGTCGTGAAGACCGACTACCGGGCGTTCCTCAACCAGGGCTCGGGCATGCAGGAGACGGTCGTCTCCGAGGAGGAGCAGCTTGCGAAGCTCGCCGAGCTGGTTACGAACCTGTCGTTCAACGACATCGGACGAGGCTTCGACCCGCTCCTGCGCCGTGTGGCGTACGTCGACTTCTTCGCCGCCTCGATGGACTACGTCCCGACGGTCGTGGCGCACCAGGAAGGCCGCGTCTGGCTCGAGGCGCTCCAGAACCTCGTGCCCCGCCTGCTCTACCCCGACAAGCCGGTCCTCGTGTCCGACTCGGAGCACACGATGCAGTACACCGGGTTCTACCTGGCGAGTGACACCCAAGGGACGTCGATCAGTCTCGGGTACGTCGCCGACAGCTACATCGACTTCGGCCCGATCTGGATGTTCGGCCCGATCCTGATCCTCGGGTTCCTGTGGGGTCTGATGTACCGCTACTTCATGAGCCGGAGCGGGAGCGCGCTGCTCGGGTTCGCGTTTTCCCTGGCGGTCCTCCTCGTGGCGTACCAGTACGAGATCGCGGCCGTCAAGCTGGTCGCGGGGATTGTGGTGAAGTTCCTGGTGCTGGCCGTCATCCTGCGGCTGTTCGAGGAGCGGATCCGGGAGTTCCTGGGCATCACCGACCACGACCTGTCGCTGGCGTACGAGACGGACGAGGAGGACCCGGAGCCGAGCCATGCGTGAGGGCTCTGCGAGCCGGACGCCCTCCCCCGAGGCGGGGAGCGCCGTCCGGACCGTCCACACCGTCGCCGACCTCGCCGACGCCAGCGGCGGTCCCAGCCGTAGCGTGACGCGCCTTGCGGATGGCCTCGCACGGGCGGGCGGGCGGACCGAGATCGTGACCTCAGCGAGCGATGGACCCGAGATCGAGCCGCGCGAGGCGGTGGCGGTTCATCACGTCCCGATGCCGTCGTGGACGGCCTTCGTGGGGCGTCCCACGGCGTTCGAGGCGGCCGTCCAGGTGCACGCGCGAGCCGGGGCGGTCGTGCACGACCACGGCCTCTGGCTTCCGTCGAACGTGGCCGCGGCCCGCGCCGCGCGGCGGTCGGGCGTGCCCCTCGTGGTGTCTCTCAAAGGGGCCGCCTCACGGTGGGCGCTCCAGCACCGCCGGGCCAAGAAGGCCGTGGCGTGGCGGGCCTACCAGAAGCGCGTGCTCGCCGGGGCGGCGCTCCTCCAGGTGACGTCCGACAGCGAGCTGGACGATGCGCACCGCCTCGGGGTCGGGACGCCGGTCGCGCTCGTGCGGCACGGCGTGGAGGTGCCCCCGGAGCCTGAGATGCGTGAGCGTCCGGGGCTGCGCCGCGCGCTGTTCCTGTCGCGCCTCCACCCCGGCAAGGGGCTCGCGATGCTGATCGAGGCGTGGGCGCGCGTCGCTCCCGACGGGTGGGAGCTGACGATTGCCGGTCCGGACGAAGACGGGCACCGGGCCGAGATCGAGCAGCAGGCCCGCCAGGCGGGCCTCAACGGCGCCGTCCGCTGCATCGGACCCGTTCCGGACGCCGAGAAGTGGGACCTCTACGCCTCGGCCGACCTGTTCGTGCTGCCGACGCGGAGCGAGAACTTCGGGATCGTGGTCGCCGAGGCCCTCGCGACAGGCATCCCGGTCCTGACCACGAAGGGCGCGCCGTGGTCGGTGATCGACCAGGAACGGTGCGGGTGGTGGACCGATGTCGACACCGACGCGATCACAGCGGCGCTCGCCGAGGCGACGACCCTCGACGACGACGCTCTCCGCGCGGCCGGCGCGCGGGGCCGCGCGTACGTCCTCCGCGAGCTGACGTGGGACCGGGCGGCCCGCGAGATGAACGACCTCTACCGCTGGATTCTAGGGCGCGGCTCCCGGCCCGCCTCGGTGATCGACCCCGCCTCGGCATGAGCGCCCCTCGCCCCACCGCCCCCGAGGCGGCAACTCCCGAATCCGACGCCCCCGAGGCGGCCATCCCTGAGGCGGACGGCCTCGACGTCGGCCAGAACCGGGCGGCGCGGAAGTACACGCGCAAGGAGATGGCGCTGCGCGTGCTGTGGATGGCCGGCAAATACCTCGTCCGGTGGAGCCCGCGGCCCGCGTTCGGGTGGCGGCGGTTCGTGCTCCGCGCGTTCGGCGCGACCGTCGGGCCGCACGTCCACGTCTACAACTCGACGCGGATCTACATGCCGTGGAACCTGACGGTCGGCGCGTGGGCGGCCATCGGCGAGGACGTGCTCGTCTACAACCTCGGGCCGGTCACGATCGGCGAGCGGGCGACCGTCTCGCACCAGGCGCACCTGTGCGCGGGCACCCACGACTACCGCAAGCCCGACCTCCCGCTCCTGAAGCCGCCGATCACGATCGGACCGCAGGCGTGGGTCTGCGCCGACGCCTTCGTGGGTCCGGGCGTGACGGTGGGCGAGGGCGCCATCGTCGGCGCGCGCGCGGTCGCCCTGCGCGACGTCGAGCCGTGGATGATCGTGTCGGGCAACCCCGCCGCGCCGGTCAAGGAGCGCCGCCTCGACGTCTGATGCCGGTCTCCGTCCTCATCCTGACCTACAACGAGGCGGCCAACCTGCCGCGGTGCCTCGCCTCGGTGGCGTGGTCCGACGACGTGCTCGTGGTCGACTCGTTCAGCACCGACGACACGGTCGCCGTCGCCGAGGCAGCCGGCGCGCGCGTGCTGCAGCGGGCGTTCGACGACTTCGCGGGCCAGCGGAACTACGGCCTCGACGAGGGCGCCTTCCGCAACGAGTGGGTCCTCCACCTCGACGCCGACGAGGTGATCCCAGACGCCCTCCGCGACGAGATCCTGTCCATCGCTGCGGGCGACGGTCCGTACGATGCCTACCGGATCGCCTCGAAGATGATGTTCCAGGGCAAGTGGCTCCGACGGGCCGGCATGTACCCGGCGTACCAGGTTCGCCTGGGGCATCGCGACCGGCTGCGGTTCGTGCAGGTCGGCCACGGGCAGCGCGAGGACCTGCCCCCCGAGGCGGTGGGCACGCTGGAGCACCCGATGGAGCACTACTCGTTCTCGAAGGGGCTCGCCGAGTGGTACGCCAAGCACAACCAGTACTCGACCGACGAGGCCCACGAGGCGGTCGCGCGCGCGGGCGACGCCATCCCCTGGGGCGACCTCGCCGTGGGGGACCGGACGCGCCGCCGCCGGGCGCTCAAGGCGCTTGCCGCGCGGATGCCGTTCCGGCCGGCGCTGCGGTTCGGCTACATGTACGTTCTCCGCCTCGGGGCGCTGGACGGGCGCGCGGGCCTCGAGTACTGCCGCCTGCTGGCGAC
>JBCCQJ010000115.1:0-13192 GCA_039024395.1 Bacteroidota bacterium
CCTGTTCATGCAGTGGATCGAGGGGGCGCAGGAGGACGTCACCCGCCTGTACCACGGCCGGATCGCGCACGACCGGCGCCACACCGACTGCGAGGTGCTCTACGAGGGCGCGTCGACGCCGCTGACCGGGACCGACGCGCGGGTGCTCCCCACATGGTCGATGCGGCCTGTCGTCGAGCGTCTCGGCCTCTTCCCGGCCAGCGCCGACGCCTTCCTGACGCGGCTGCCGCTCTATGCTGGTGACGCTCGCCGAGGCCTCCCAACGGCGGTCGCTCAGCAGCGGTCCCGCCGGATCGAAGGCATCCAGGTGTAGGGTCCTGGAGTGTCCCCGGCGGGGCGCCGTGGAGGCGGTCGGGTTCACGCTGCCCTTCCCGACACGCATGCTCGTACGACGTCAGGGCTCGGAACGTCCTGAGCCGCTTGGCGCAGTTGTACGCCTGTGGAAACGCCGGCCTGAGACGCGGCTTGGCGGATCGTCTCGGGACTCCGCATCTGGCGCGGACGACCTCCGCCGATGGCGTCGGGTGGGGCGTTTGTCCTACAAAACACTACTTTCAGAAAGATCTGTCAGTGTCCTCGGGTGTCTGGCTGCCCCTGTAGCCTGCGTGCACGTTCTCCTCTACCGATCCGTCGCGACGGCTCCGCTCTCCGAGGCGGAGGTGGGTGCCCTCGCAAAACGGTCCGCCGCGGCCAACCGCGAGCGCGATATCACCGGGCTCCTGCTCTACACCTCGGTCTCGCCTCACCGAGGCGGCCTGTTCATGCAGTGGCTCGAGGGTCCGCGGGAGGCCGTCGAGGCGCTCTACCACCAGCGCATTGCCCTCGACCGGCGCCACACGGCCTGCGAGGTGCTCTACGAGGGCGCGTCAACGCCGCTGACCGGGACCGACGCGCGGGTGCTCCCCACGTGGTCCATGCGGCCTGTCGTCGAGCGCATCGGTCTCTTCCCGACCAGCGTCGAGGCTTTCCTCGAGCGGCTCCCCCTCTACACCGACCGCAGCGCACCCGACCTCCCGGCGGCCTCGGCCCGTCGCCCACGTCGGTCTCGGGACGGCTAGGACCGCGTGCCGAGGCGCGTGGGACGTCCCTCTCGGCGCTCAGGCGGAGGGCGCCGCCTCGGGGCTCCTATGCCCCAACGTGCCGCGTCCTAGAAATGCGCGTTGACGAACGGCAGCAGCCGCTTCCAGCCGCGGTTGTTGCCGGCCCAGTTCAGCAATCCGATCTGGACGCCGTGCAGCGATCCGGCGATGTTGACGATGCCGACGCTGAGCCCGCGCATCTCGCCGACGCGGTTGTACGGGCTGATGGCGATGCCCCGGAGCTGGCCGTCGTAGGGTACCTGGACCGTGCCGCCCGCGAGCAGGAGTCCCTGCCCGTCCGCCGTACCCACGCCCACGCCGCCGACGAGGAGGCCCTGCGCCTGCCCGCCGACGCCCACGCCGATCCCGCCCAGGGCAATTCCTCGGAGGTCGCCGCCGACGCCGACGCCCACCCCACCGACGAGCAGGCCCACCGCCTCGGTGCCGGCTGCAACACCCAGCCCGCCGAGGCCGATGCCGCGGAGCGTCCCCCCCGCGCCCACGCCGAGGCCCCCGACGCTGATGCCATTGACGTCGCCCCCGGCGCCCACGCCGAAGCCGCCGATGCTGATGCCCGTCACGTCACCGCCGGCACCAATCCCCAGGCCGCCGAGGCCCACCCCGTTTAGGTCGCCGCCGGCACCAGCGCCGAGACCGCCAACTGCGATTCCGATCACGTCGCCGCCCGCGCCGATGCCCAGCCCGCCCACGCCGATGCCGCGGAGGTCGCCGCCCGCGCCCACGCCGAGTCCACCAATGGCGATGCCGTCGAGGCGGTCGTCCGCCCCGACGCCGGCGAGGCCCAGCGCGATCCCCTCGATGTCGCCGGCGCCGGTAATCGGGAGGCCGAGGGCGAGGCCGGTCACGCGGCCGGCGCTGTCGGCCGGTGGCTTCGGCCGGAGGACGGTCGCGTGGAGACCCGTCACGCGCTCCATCGCGCGGTCGCGGACGTTGAGCCGGATGCCCGTCACGCTTGGCACGTCGCCCAGACCAATCCCGACGCCACCCGCGCCGATCAGCACGCCCCGAGGTGGCGGGTCGGCCGGCTGAGCGGCCACCGACACGGCGAAAAGCAGCAGGGCGAGCGGAGCGAAACGCATGGAGACGGGGGGAGCGGCCTGCCGGCTACGGCGCCGCCTCGGGGCGGTTGCAGCCAGAAGCGCATCTCGGCGCCGGTTGTGTCTCCAGGGCGAGGGGGCGATACTCCGGTCCCGCGCTCACGCATGGCCGATCTCCTCCCCGACACGACCGACCCGACGGTGCTTCGCCAGCGCCGGGCGTTCGCGATCGCCGACGACGTCTACGACCTCCCTGAGGCGGAGCGGGAGGGCGCCCTCGCCGAGGCATGCGGCGACGACGGCGCTCTCCGCGAGGCGGTCGAGGCGCTGCTCGCCTTCGACGACGAGACGCGGTCGCTGCTTCAGGCCGGCATCGGCACGCTGATCGACGAGGCGCTGGCGCCGCCCGAGGTCATCGGCGGCTACCGCCTCGGGGAGGAGCTGGGGCGCGGCGGGATGGGCGTCGTCTACGCCGCCGAGCGGGCCGACGGCGTGTTCGAGAAGGCGGTCGCCCTCAAGCTGGTCCGCGCCGGCGTCGTCTCGGCCGAGACCGCGCGGCGGTTCGACCGCGAGCGCCGCGTGCTGGCCCGCCTCGACCACCCCGGCATCGCGCGCCTCCTCGACGGCGGCGTCACCGAGGCGGCGCCGGGCGCCGAGGGTCGCGCCTACTTCGTGATGGAGCGGGTCGACGGCGAGCCGATCACCGACTACGCCGAGCGCCACGGCCTGGGCCTCGAGGCCCGCCTCGCGCTGGCCCTCGACGTGTGCGACGCGGTCGCCCACGCCCACCGGCTCCTGATCGTCCACCGCGACCTCAAGCCATCCAATGTCCTCGTCGCCGTCGGCGACTCGGGGGAAGGGGCCAGCGGGAAGGGGGAAGGGGGAAATGCCCCTTCGCCCTTGCCTCTTCCCTCGTCCCCTGCCGTCAAGCTCCTCGACTTCGGGATCGCGAAGGTGCTCGACGAGGACGACGACGACCTCCTCACGCGGACCGGCACGGCGCTCACGCCGGCCTACGCCGCGCCGGAGCAGGTGACGGGCGACCCGGTCACGGCGGCGACGGACGTGTACGCGCTCGGCGTGCTGCTCTACGAGCTGCTCGTCGGGCGGCGGCCGTACGCGTTCCGCAGCAGCGCGCCCGCCGAGGTGGCCCGCGTCGTCTGCGAGACGGATCCCGCGCGCCCGAGCGCCGCGGCCACGCGCACCGGCGACGCCCCGGTCGCCTCCGAGGCGGAGGGCGGGCTCCCGGCCGTCCCGGCGACGCGGCTCCGGGGCGACCTCGACGCCATCCTGCTCCAGGCGCTCCGCAAGGAGCCCGAGCGGCGCTACGCCACCGCCGCCGACCTCGCCGACGACCTCCGCCGTCACCTCGACGGGCGTCCGGTCGAGGCGCGCGGCGACGGGCTCGGCTACCGCGCCTCGCGGTTCGCGCGGCGGCACCGGGCCGGCGTCGCGGCCGCGGCGACGCTCGTGGTCGCCCTCCTCGGGGGCGTGGCGGCGGTGCTGTGGCAGGCCCGCGAGACCGCCCGCGAGGCGGCCCGCGCGAACGCGACGCTGGAGTACGTGCTCGGCACGTTCGAGGCCGTCGACCCCGAGGCGCTCGAGGGTGGGCAGATCCGGCCGCGCGACCTCCTGGAGCCCGGCCTGCGGCAGGCGGCCGCGCTCGACGGACAGCCGCTCGTGCAGGCGTCGCTGCTGGAGGGCCTCGGCCGCCTCGGGGTGAGCCTGGGCCTCTTCCCCACGGCCGACTCGCTCCTGCAACAGGCCGTCGAGGTCCGCCGCCTCGCCCAGGGATCCGACCACCCCGACCTCGCCACGCCGCTCACGCTGCTCACCGAGTCGCGAATGGCCGAGCGCCGGTACGACGAGGCCATCGAGGCGGGCGAGGAGGCCGTTCGGCTGCTCGCCTCGGGGCGCGACCCCGACGCCCTCGCCGCCGCGCAGGTCACCCTCGCCTACGTCCTCGACCGCCGCAACGACACCGAGGCGGCCACGTCGCTCTTCCGCGCCGCCCTGGACAACACGAGCGACGCCGAGGTTCGGGTCGATGCGCTCACAGGACTCGCCGAGCAGATCGAAGCCGATAGCCTCGACGTCGCGCTCGACTTGTACCGGTCTGCCGGAGAGGTCGCCGAGGCGGCGTTTGGTCCGACCGATCCCCGCACGGCCGCGGCCCTCTACGCCCACGCCAGCGCGGCCCAGGCTGCAGGTGATGTCGTGCGAGCGAAGGCCCTTCACGAGCAGGCCCTCGGCGTCTACGAGCGGGTGTTTGGTCGGGGCGACCACCGAACCGCGCGGAGCCTCTACACGCTCGCCGTGCTCCACCACGCCGACGACGCCGAGACGGCGGAGCGCTACTACCGCGGCGCGCTCGATGCCTACGCCAGTTCAGCGTTCGAGGCCGGCCACCTCTGGACGGAGTACACCCGCGCCGGTCTCGGCGGGCTCCTGGTCCAGGCGGAGCGCTTCGACGAGGCGCTCCCTTATCTCGACGCGGCGAGCGCCGTTTTCGCCGACCAGCTCGGCGAGGACGACACCCGAACGCTGGCCGCGCGCGCACAGCGCAGCATCGCACTCATCGGAAACGGGCGGGTGTCCGAAGGCCTATCGGTGCTCCGCGAGGTCGAGGAGGTGCTCACCCGAGACCCGTCCGGCTCGTCCCTCCGAGCGTCCATCCTCGAGAGGGCGGCCGTTGTTCTGCAGAGCGTAGGCCGGACTGGAGAGGCGCAGGCGGCAGAGCGCCGACGTGAGACGATCCTCGCCGAGTGAGACGGCCTCGGGGAACGGACTATCGCTCCCCGAGGCGGGCGGCTACAGCTCCGCGACGAAGCCCCCGGGCACCTTCAGCCACTCCAAGCCCTTGGGCGCTGTGATCACCTCGACGTTGCCGTCGAGCAGGTTGCTCAGGAAGCTCCTCTCCATGAACCCTGGCGGCGGCGGCGGCGGGCACCGATCCCCCCCGAAGGCCTGTCCACCGATCCGCGCGACGGCACTGCCCGGCAACGGCGGCTCGCATTTGTCCCCGCCTCGGGGCCGGCGGAAGCCGGCGGCCAACTCCGGGTCGAGGGTCTCGAAGCCCGCCCGAGCAAGCGCCTGGCCGAGCAGGTACGCCTGCCCGGCGTCGAATGCGAACGTTTCACCCTCGATGGTGAGCAGGATCGCCTCTCCCTCGGCGCCAACGCTCACCGCCTCGGTGACGCGGTACGGCACGGACTCGGCCTTCGAGGCGGCCATCAGCGGCGGCGCGTCGAGGGCCGCGGCGGAGGTCGGATCGGGAGCCTGCGAGTCGCAGCCGACCAGGGCCAGAAGGAGAAGGACGGAGAGCGCGCGCATCAGGAGATGGATGGGTTCACCTGTACCACGTAGAACGGGCCGACGAGGGATCATCGCCGGCCGAGGTTTTTTGTCGTGCGCGAATCGCTAGCCGTTCGCCTCGGCGGCGACCAGCTCGATCTCGCCCTCGGCCGTCGGCCCGCCCTCGCGCGCGACGCGCCGGAGGTGCCGCCCAAGCTCGGCCGCAGCATAGCCGGGCACCTGCGCCGCGCGGTCGAGCCCCCAGACCCGCCGGTAGTGCTCGAGGCCGTAGCGGACGGCGCCGGCGGGCGTCGGGCGGAGGCCGCGCGAGCGCGTCCCGCTCGTGTAGCGCCACCAGTGGGTGGCGGCGAGGTCGCGGAGGCGCCGGTACGCCCGCGACTCGTGCATGAGCTGGTGGTAGCGCCGCCGGTCGGCCGCTGTCGCCGGCACCTCCCACATCGCCGCCAGCGCCGCCTCGGGCACCGAGGCGGGGAACAGCTCAGCCACCTTCGTCAGCGCGTCGCGCAGCGGCAGGAGCACGCCGAGCGCCTGCGCGTCGTCCCCGAGGCGGCCCCAGTCGATCTCGGCCGACTGCGCGATCGTGACCGCGTCGGCGATCCACCGGCACGTCGAGTGCATGTCGGGCTTGCGGCCATGGACGCACACCATCATCAGGAGGTCCGTCGCGTCCGGGGCACGCGTGCCGACGGCCGGGGCCGTCTCGGCGCGGTCGAACAGGGCCGCCTCGGCGCCGAGCGGGGCGTCGACGAGGAACGGCCGCCAGTGGATGTCGGCCTCGACGTGCTGGGCGTGCTGCACCGGGATGGCGTGGAGGAACGGGAGGTGGCGCGCGTCCGGGATCGGGGTCTCGGGCGTCCACCCGGCCTCTTGAAGCGCCGTGAGCGCGCGGATCGCGTCGCCGTCGCGCACGAGCACGTCGACGTCGTTCATCATCCGGGCACCGGGGTCGCGGTAGTGCCGCCGCAGGAGCGCGGCTCCCTTCAGTGCGACCGTCGGGATCGCCTCGGCGTCGAGCACACGGACGACCTCGGCGAGGCTCCGCAGGGCCACTTCGTTCTTGGCCCACGTGAAGCGGTAGACGCCGCTCAGCTTCGTCACGACCGCGCTCTGCAGGCCGACGCGCTGGAGGTTGTGGTAGAGCGTCGGGAAGATGAAGTACGTCGGCATGTCGACGTCTTCGATGTCGTTGGTCGCGAGCCACGCCTCCCAGGCGGCCTCCGCCTCGGGGCGGTCGAGCAGGGACGCGCGGAGCAGCAGCTCGTGGTCGGGCGACGGCCAGTAGTCGTCGACGATCGGGGTCCAGGGCGTCATGCGGTTTGGAGCTCCCACACCCGCCGGTCGTCGAGGCGGTAGACCGTGTCGGCCTGCTCGATCACGTGCGGGTCGTGGCTGATGAGGACCAGGGCCGGGCTGCCCGGGAGCGCGCGGATGCGCTCGAGGAGCGCGTCGACGGCGTCCTGGTCGAGGTGGTTCGTCGGCTCGTCGAGGACGAGGACGCGGGGTCGGCGCAGAAGCGCCCGCGCGAGCGCGAGCCGCTGCCGCTGGCCGCCCGAGAGGAACGTGCCGCCCTCCCCCACCGGCGTCTCGTAGCCCTCGGGGAAGGACGCGACGAAGTCGTGGGCGTTCGCGAGCCGGGCCGCCTCGACGACCTCCGCCTCGGTGGCCCCGGCCGACCCGTAGGTGAGGTTCTCGCGGATGGTCCCGGCGAAGAGCATCGCGTCCTGCATCACGACGCCGAACCCGCGCAGAAGGCTCTCCATGTCGATCGCGTCGTACGGCGTGCCGCCGACCACGAGGCGGCCGGCCGTCGGGCGGTAGAAGCCGAGCAGGAGGTAGAGCAGCGACGTCTTGCCGCTCCCGTTCGCCCCCGTGATCGCGACCGTCTGGCCGGGCGCGACGGCCAGGTCGACGTCCTCGAACAGCGGCTCGGCGCCGTACCCGAACGCCACCTTCTCGAAGACGTAGGCGCCGGCCGTCGGCGCCGGCTGGCGCCCCGTGTAGGGCGGCGCCTCGGGGTCGGTCAGGAGCGCATCGAGGCGGCGGCTCGCGGCGAACCCCTCGATCACGAGCGGGTAGCGGGTGACGAGCACGTTGACCGACGCCCGCAGCATCATCACGGCCACGTAGAACGCGACGAGGTCGCCCGTCGACAGGGCCGCCTCGGCCACGAAGGCCCCGCCGATGACCAGGATCAGGACCGCCGAGGCGGCCAGGAGCGTCTGCTGGATCGAGGTGTAGATCACGCCGGTCGCCACGCGCCGCTGGGCCGCGACCCGGTGGCGCTCGACCTCGGCCCCCTGGAGGGCGGCCTCCTCGGTGCGGGCCGTCTGGAGGTGCGTCAGGTCCAGGACCTCGAGCGCCCGGTACGCGGCTCGGTGGTAGCGCTCGACGGCCCCGTGGAAGGCGTCGATGTCGCGGACGAGGCGCGGGCGCAGCCAGAGCCGGAGCGCGAGGCTCGCCGGCCCCATCAGGAGCACCAGCACGCCGAAGAGGGCCACGTCGATCGTCAGCAGGACCGTCACGAGGAGGGCGCTGCTGAGGGCGGCCGGCAGGACCTCCGCGAGGGCCGCGTTGGCCATCACGTCGACCCGCTCGGTGTCGTGGACGAGCGTGCTGTGGAGGTGCCCTCGGTCCTCGGCGTGGACGCGCGCGCGCGGCAGCCGGTGGATCCGGTCGAGGAGGGCCTCGCGCAGCGCCGCCACGTCGCGCTTGAACCAGTCGACCAGGGTCAGCCGGTCCCACACGGCCACCCCGGCCTGGCCGACGTACAGGGCCAGGATCACGCCGCCCCAGAGCAGCACCGAGGTGGGGTCGCGCTGGGGCAGCACCTCGGCGAAGAGGTACTGCACCACCACCGGCACGGTCACCACCAGGAGCGACTGCACCACGGCCCCGACGGCGGCGACCGCGAGCACGCGGCGCGGCTGGGCGACGCGCGCCCAGAGGTGGCGGAGCGAGGCGGCGAGCACGGTCATCCGCCCGTGTCGGCGGCGCGGCGGCGGTCGAGGGCCGCCTTCACCACGGCGAGGTAGTCGGCCTGCGCCCGCTCGCGCTCGCGGAGGCCCGGGTTGGCGTCGTGGATGCGGCGGCGGTAGACGACCCGGTCGAGCATCACCACGCGGAGGCCCGCCTCGCGGGCGCGGGCGTACCAGTCGATCACGTTTCCGACGGCCCCCTCGGTGCGGAACGAGACCGCCTCGATGGCCGGCCGGCGGATGAGGAGCGCGCTCGGGAGGTGCGCCGGCATCACGCGCTGCGCCGGCGGGATCGCCGCGAGGCGGGCGGCCGCCTCGGGGAGGCCCGGCTGGGCGACCTGCTCGGCGTGCCCGAACACCATGTCGACGTCGTCGGCCAGCGCGGCGACCTGCCACGCCAGCTTCTCGGGCACCCACACGTCGTCGGCGTCGAGGAGCGCCACCAGCGGCGCCCCCCCGAGGCGGACCCCGTGGTTGAGGGCGTCGGGCTGCCCCGCATTCGCCTGGCGCACCACGCGGACGCCCGCGTGGCCCTCGGCCACCGAGGCAGAGCCGTCCGTCGAGCCGTCGTCGACCACCGTGAGGCGCACCTCGCCGGCGTACGTCTGCCCGAGGACGCTCGCGATGGCCTCCCCGAGAAAGCGCTCCCCGTTGTAGACCGGGATGACGACGTCGATGGCGGGCGGGCTCATGGCGTGCCCTCCTTCTTCCGGGTCGCCCAGGCGTGGACGAGGTCCATGATCTCGACCGTGCTGGCCGCCTTGCCGGAGATGTTGGCTTGGTGGATCCGCCGGTCGAGGACCACCTCGGGGACGACGTGCGGCGGCCCGTCGAGGCGGCGCGCGCGGAGGATCCAGTCCGAGTCGGCGGCGGTCTCGAACGACGTCGCGAATGGCCCGACGCGGTCGAAGAAGCTCCGCCGCGCGACGAGCGTGCCTGGCAGGACGCCCGGCATCGCCGTCTCGACCGTCGCCGGGTTCACCCAGTCGGGCCGCTCCATGCCGTCCTCGAGGAACGACCACATGTGGCCCAGCACGTGCCCCGCCTCGGGGTGGGCCTCGAGGTGAGCGATCTGGACGGCCAGCTTCTCGGGCCGCCAGCGGTCATCGGCGTCGAGGAAGGCGAGGTAGGTGCCCGTCGATGCGGCGACGCCCCGGTTGCGGGCGGCGCCGTCGCCAGCGTTGGCCTGCCGGATCACGCGGACGCCGTCGTAGCGCTCGGCGATCTCGGCGCTGCCGTCGGTCGAGCCGTCGTCCACGACGACGACCTCGACCGGCGCGTAGGTCTGCGCGAGGACGCTCTCGACGGCCTCGGCGAGGAACCGCGCCCCGTTGTAGACCGGGATGATGGCGCTGGCGAGGGGCGGGTTCATGGGACGGTAGGCAGGGGCGAGGGGCCAGAGAGTCCAGCGGCGCGGCGCCGGTCCAGGGAGCGCTTGATGGCGGCCGCGATCCCGAAGTCGTCGCCCACGCCCGGCTGGGCCGTCACGCTCGCCTCGTGCTGGCGGTAGAGGTACAGGGCCTCCGGAACGCGGCCGATGGTGACGCCCGCGTCGCGGGCACGCATGAACCAGTCGACGTCCTCGCTCATCCGAACGGCGGGGTCGATCGGGCCGACGGCGTCGAAGGTCGTGCGCCGGATGAGGGAGGCCCCGAAGTGGAACCCGAACTGGGCCGGCATGATCGGCCGGAGCCTGTCGCCATCGGCGACGACCATCTGAAGCTGCGACAGCACAGCGCCCAGCCCGTCGTCCGCGTCCAGCGCCTCCACGAGGCGGGCGAGGAAGCCGGGCGACCACGCATCGTCGGCGTCGAGGAAGGCGAGGTAGGGCGCCGAGGTGGCGCCGATGCCGGCGTTGCGGGCGGCCGACGGGCCGGCGTTGGCCTGCCGGATCACGCGGGCGCCCGCCGCCTCGGCGACGGCGGCGCTGTCGTCGGTCGAGCCGTCGTCGACCACCACCACCTCGGTGGCGATGTCCTGCGACCGGACGCTCTGGAGCGCCTCCCCGAGGTGGCGCGCCCCGTTGTACACGGGCACGACGACGCTGACGCGGGGCTCAGGCATGGGCTTCGCGGTCGATGAGGGCACGGATGGCCGCGACGTTCGCGTCGAGGTCGGGGCCGACGCCGAGCGCGTAGCCGGGCACCGTCTCGACGATGCCCGAGAGCAGGTCGAGGCTGTCGCCGCCCGCGCCGGGAAGCTGGAACACGGTCGTCGGCGCCAGGGCGCGCAGCACGTCGCGCGCCGAGAGCGGCGCGAGGCTCGGCCCGTCCGGGTCGATGTGCGGCACGACGACGGCGCGGAGCGGGAGCTGGGCGGCCATCTGCTCCGGGAAGTGGTCCTGGAGGAGCATCACCACCTTGTCGAAGGGGTTGTCGCCGGGCGCCTCGACGCCGGACGCCTGCGCGAGGGCCGCGAGGTGGGGGAGCCGGGCCTCGAGGTTGGCCGGCACCAGCTTCGCCGAGGCGTAGAGGCTGTGGATCGTCGGAGACGCGCCCCCCTCGATCATGACGTAGTCGTCGCCGGCGTAGAGCAGCCCGGCGTCGAGGCACGAGAGCGCCGTCGTCGACTTTCCCGAGCCGCCGATCGCGGCCAGGATCACCCCGCCCTGCTTAGTCCCGACCGCTGCGCCGTGGGCGAGCTGTCCGCCCACCGCCGGCGCCCACCACCCGAGGAGGGCACGGAGCGGGGCCGCGGTCTCCCAGAGCGGCAGCGCAGCCGCGTCGCGCACCCAGACCGTCGCCTCGGTGTCGCCGGCCTCCAGCACGCTCAGCACGCCGGACATCATGTTGAACGCCGCGCGGAAGTCGTAGTCGTGGCGGATCTCGCACCGCTCGCGGTAGGCGTCGGCGGGCCACGGCGGAGCCGGAGGCCGAACGCCCGTGGCGCCCGAGTCCCACATCCGCACCGTCAGGGCCGCCCCCTCGGGGATCGGGGCCGCGAGGTGCGCGAGGGCCGGCGTGATGCGCGCGTCCAGCACGTCGCCGGCGATGCGGAGACGCACGGGGCGCCCGGCGATCCGGTACGTCCGCTCGACGACGCCATCCGCAGCGGCCCGGTCAAAGGCCGCGCGAAGGTCGTGGAGAAAGGCGATCCCGGTGTCCGGCAGCGTCGCGGCCGACTCAGCCATTGCCGTCGGCCGGCGTGACCGGCCAGCCCGCCTCGTCGGTGTCGTGGATCGGGTCGAGGACGAGGAGGTCCTGGAGATCCGCGTACTTGTGCAGCTCCGGCGCCACGAACGCGCCCCCCACCTCGACGGCCGGCAGCGGCGCGGCGGCCGTATCGGCCGTCTCGACGACCAGACCTTCTGCTTCGAGGCGGCGCACGAAGGCGGCGACCGCCTCGGCGATGGCCTCGCCGTCGCCGGTGTAGGCCGTGCCGATGGCGCCAGCGACCTCGGCGACGGTGCGGCCGTCGAGCCGTTCGACGATGGCTGCGCCCGTCTGGTCGGTGCTGTAGTAGTGCCCCGAGGTGAAGTGGATCAGGACGGCATCACCGCCGATCACCTTGCTGGCGACGGTGGGCGTGTTGATGCGGTAGCGAGCGTCCGGCATAGGAGGTCCAGGGGCTGATGGCGGCACCGGGGCGGCGCGCAGAAAGCTAGGGCAAACGACCGTTTCGTCCGGACCGAGGGGATCCGAAGCCACGCCACGCTCGCGACACAGAGATATATGCCTCGCAGGCCGGTCCAAAAGTAGACGTTTCGGCCGATTCTTGCGGTCGCCGTGCTCGGCGCGCGACGCCCCAACGGCCTCGGGGCCCCACAGCATCGGCCGCGAGGACGTCGCCGGGGCTCTCTGGCGGCACAGGCCGCTCGAAGAGACCGCCCGGGCCGCCGTTGCACCCGACCCGGTGAGGGCCAGGAGCGGGACCAGACGCTCGTCTGCGGCCAGCCCGAGCGCTCCAGGCGACGTCCGCACCGCTCTGCCTCCCAAGGACGTACCCGAGCCGCAGAGGAGAACCCAAACAGGCCGCCCCGTCTCCGAGGCGGCCTGTGCGAGGGCGTGCGCCCCGGGGGATGCCCCCCGAGGCGGAGGCTCAGGTGCCGGCCGAGTAGTCGGTCGCGTAGGCGACCTGGTCGTCGGTCAGCGAGTCGATCTCGAGACCCATCGTGTCGAGCTTGACGCGCGCGATCTGCTGGTCCAGCTCCTCGGGGAGGTCGAGGACCGTCTTCGGCATCGTCTCGCCCGCCTCGTGGGCCTTGATCAGCTCGAGGTGCGCCTGGAACTGGTTGGCGAAGCTCATGTCCATCACCTCCGAGGGGTGGCCCTCGGCGGCGGCGAGGTTGACCAGGCGGCCGTCGGCGAGGACGTAGATCTTCTTGCCGTTGTCGAGGGTGTACTCGCGGTTGTCGTCGCGGATCATGCGCGTGTCCTGCGAGGCCTCGGCGAGCTCCTTCAGGTTGAGCTCGACGTCGTAGTGGCCCGTGTTGCACACGATGGCGCCCTCCTTCATCGAGACGAAGTGCTCGCCGCGGATGATGTCCTTCATGCCGGTGGCGGTCACGAAGATGTCGCCCTCGCGCGCGGCCTGCTCCATCGTCATCACGCGGAAGCCGTCGAGGGTCGCCTTGAGGGCGGCCGTCGGCTTGACCTCGGTGATGATGACGTTGGCGCCCATGCCGGCGGCGCGCATCGCGACGCCGCGGCCGCAGTGGCCGTAGCCGGCGACGACGAAGTTCTTGCCGGCCACCAGCACCGAGGAGGCGCGCAGGATGCCGTCGAGCGTCGACTGGCCGGTGCCGTAGACGTTGTCGAAGTCCCAC
>JBCCQJ010000116.1:0-13142 GCA_039024395.1 Bacteroidota bacterium
CCCGCCTCGCGGAAGCGGGCTCGCAGGTCGGCCGCGAGGCCGTCGTTCTTGCGGAGGACGTTCTTGCGGACGTCGACGATGCGAGCGTTGGTCATGACGACAGCGTGTTGCGAACAGAAGGCGTACAGACGGAGTGGAGGCGCCAGCGGACGTGCTTCAACCCTGACCCCACCGTCATCCCGGCCCCCGAGCCGGGATCCATACGGCGTTGGAGCAGAGCGGAGACGCAGGACAGAGCTTCCCAGGTGGGCAGGGCTGTTACGTTCTTCCTTCGCAGCCTCTTCCTCCCCACAGAGTCATCCCCGCGAACGCGGGGATCCATGCGAGGGAACCCAGAATCGACGCCGTATGGGTTCCCGCCTGCGCGGGAATGACGGGATTTTGGAGATTGGTGCCAGAGCTTAATGGCCCTGCCCCTGAATGGGGACGACGAGGTGTGAGGTGGAGACGGAAGCCGGAACGAGTCCATGACGCGCAGGAGCACGATCCTCTAGCCGCGCCGGAGCGGTGACCAGGGGGGCTGGGGAAGACGGTCGGCGTGCCCGTCCCCCGAGGCGGGCGGTCCCGAGACGGAGTCCTCGACCTCGACGTCGAGGTGCGAGATCTCCAACTCGCGGCCCGCGCGGACGTCGGGCGTCGGCGTGTCGCAGGTGGGGCACCGAAACCGGTGGATCGTGGGGAGGGTCCGCTCGGCCTCGCACGCCGGGCACCACACGGCGACCGGCACGTCGTCGACGACCAGCTCGGAGCCGGCCAGCAGCGTCCCCTCCGTCGCCACCTCGTAGGCGAAGTCCAGCGCCTCGCGGACCACGCCCGCCAGCGCCCCGAGGCGGAGATGCACCCGCGTCACGCGCGCCGCGCCCGCCTCGCGGGCCGACGCCTCGGCGAGCCGGACCAGGCTCGTGGCGATCGACAGCTCGTGCATGGCCTCAGCGGCGGTCGGCCTGTTCGAGCTGCCGGCCGAACGCCCGCGCCACGCCGAGGCCGAAGCCGAGCGCACGGGCGACGTACGGGTCGCGGAGCGCCTTGACGAGCGAGAGCGGCCCCTTGACCTCGGGCTGGTCGTTCGGACCCTCCTTCGTGGCCGCGATGAGCGCCCCGGCAAGGTCGCCGACCGTCTCGACCGCCTCGGGGTCGAGGATCGTCGAGTTGAGCAGCGACTGGACGCCCTCGGACGCGAACGCCTCCTGGAAGACGATGCCCGCCTCGAGGAGGCCGCTCATGCGCTCGGGCGTCGCGAAGGCCTGCGCCTGCTCGATCACGGGGCCGTACGCGCCAAGTACGCCGCCGCCCTTGGTCGCGTCGCGGCGGACCTGGATGACAGTGTCGTTGAGGTTCTCGGCGATCTGCGGGCCGCGCTCGAGGAACCGGAAGACCGCGTCGAGGGCCGCCTCGAGGTCGTCGAGGCGGTGGGCGAGCCGGCTCAGCGTGGCCAGCGAGGCGGCGAGGTCGCTCTGGAGAAACGCCTTGACGTCGGGGTCGGCGAGGGCGCCCGAGACCGCCTCGGCGGCGTCGAGCGCGTCGGCGGCCGCCTCGGGGGAGGCGAGCGCCCGCAGGCGCGGGAGGTGGTCGGCGTAGGCCGCCGCGCCGTCGCCGCCGGCGCTCGCCTGGCGGACCTGCTCGACGGTGTCGTTGAGGTTCTCGGCGATCACCGGGCCACGCTCGACGAGCGCGCCGAAGCCGTCGAGGAGCGTCTCGATCTCGCCGGCACGGGCCGCGAGGCGGGCGAGACCCCGGACGGTCTCGGCGTCGAGAGGGGGGGGCGAGTCGGAGGCAGACATGGACCAGAGAACAGGCGTGGGTCACGGGGGATCCCCCAGCGGGCTACCGGGGATTCCTTGACACAAGGTACACGAAGCCCTATCCTTCGCCAAGCCCGCATCTCGTTGTGAGCCAATTGTTTAGAATCGTTCTAAACAAGACATTCTCATTTTGGAAGCGCTCTCGGCGCACATACCTCGATGGCCTCTCTCCTCTGGTTCCAAGGCGGCGCGTGCAGCGGCAACACCATGTCGTTCCTCAACGCCGAGGAGCCCTCCGCCTGCGACCTCGTCACCGACTTCGGCATCGACATCGCCTGGCACCCCTCGCTCGGCGTCGAGTTCGGCGACGCCGCCCAGCGCCTCTTCCGCCAGTTCACCTCGGGCGAGAAGAAGCTCGACATCTTCGTCTACGAGGGGACGGTCATGCTGGGGCCGAACGGGTCGGGCCGCTACGACATGTTCTCGGACCGGCCGATGAAGGACTGGGTGACCGAGCTGTGCGAGCAGGCCGACATCGTGGTCGCCCTCGGCGACTGCGCCTGCTGGGGCGGCATCCCGGCCACGGCCCCCAACCCGACCGACTCGATCGGGCTCCAGTACCTCAAGCGCGACGCCGGTGGCTACCTCGGCGCCGACTGGCGCTCCAAGGCCGGCCTCCCGGTCATCAACATCCCCGGCTGCCCGGCCCACCCCGACTGGGTGACGCAGATCCTGGTGGCCGTCGCCTCGGGGCGCGCCGGCGACATCGCGCTCGACGACCTCGGCCGGCCGCAGACGTTCTTCAAGACGTTCACCCAGACCGGCTGCACGCGCAACCAGTACTTCGAGTGGAAGGAGTCGACCGAGAGCTTCGGCGAGGGGACGCGCAAGGGCTGCCTCTTCTACGAGTACGGCTGCCGCGGGCCGGTCACGCACTCGCCGTGCAACCGCATCCTCTGGAACAAGCACTCCTCGAAGACGCGCGCCGGGATGCCGTGCGTGGGCTGCACCGAGCCCGAGTTCCCGTTCTACGACCTCGCGCCGGGCACCGTCTTCAAGACGCAGAAGCTGTTCGGGGCCATCCCCAAGGACACGCTCCCCGAGGGCACCGACCCCGTCACCTACTCGGCCCACGCCGCCGCCGCGCGCGTCGCCGCGCCCGCCTGGTCCCGCGACGACATCTTCGTCGTCTAGCCGCCCCGTCTTCGACTCTCTGACATCATGGACACCAAGGACATTCAGACGCAGATCCGCGAGGGCGGGCGCGTCGAGATGCACATCAGCCCGATGGGCCGCGTCGAGGGCGACCTCGACCTCAACCTGATCGTCGAGGACGGCCACGTGGTCGACTCGTGGACGCAGGCCGGCATGTTCCGCGGCTTCGAGATCATCCTGAAGGGCAAGGACCCCCAGGCGGGCCTCATCGTGACGCCGCGGATCTGCGGCATCTGCGGCGGCAGCCACCTCTTCAAGAGCGCCCAGGCGCTCGACGTGGCCTGGAAGGTCCACGTGCCCCCGAACGCGCACCGCGTCCGCAACATCGCCCAGGCCTGCGAGACCCTCCAGTCGATCCCGCGCTGGTTCTACGCCCTGTTCGCGCCCGACATGGTGAACAAGAACTACGCGAAGGCCGACGAATACGACGAGATCGTGCGCCGCTTTGCCCCGTTCGTCGGCACCGGCTACGAGCGCGGCGTGACGCTCTCGAACAAGCCCGTCGAGGTGTACGCCATCTACGGCGGCCAGTGGCCGCACTCGTCGTTCATGGTGCCCGGCGGCGTGATGTGCGCCCCGACGCTGAGCGACGTCACGCGCTCGATCGCCATCCTCGACTTCTGGAAGGACAACTGGCTCGAGAGCGAGTGGCTCGGCTGCTCCATCGAGCGGTGGATGGAGAACAAGACCTGGGAGGACGTCCAGGCGTGGGCTGAGGAGAACGAGGCGCAGCGCAACTCGGACTGCGGCCTCTTCCTCCGCTACGCGCAGACGATCGGGCTCGACAAGATCGGCCGGGGCGTGGGGCAGTTCCTCGCGACGGGCACCTACATGCAGCCCGAGCTGTTCGCGCACCCCGACATCGAGAGCCGCAACGCCGCCCTCCAGTCGCGCTCGGGCGTCTACGCCGACGGCCAGTTCCACGACTTCGACCAGGCGGCCGTGGCCGAGGACCACACCTACGCCTTCTTCGAGGGCTCGGGCCAGCTCCACCCGTTCGACGGCAAGACCGAGCCGCTCGACCCGAAGGAGGGCGCCAAGCAGAACAAGTACACCTGGGCCAAGGCCCCGCGCTACAACGTGCCCGGCAAGGGCTACGTCCCGCTCGAGGCCGGCCCGCTCGCCCGCCAGATCATCGCCGGCCGCGAGGGCGCGGCCGACCACCAGGACTACGACCCGCTCGTGCTCGACATGGTGGAGAAGCTCGGGCCGAGCGTCTTCACGCGCGTCTTCGCGCGGATGCACGAGGCGCCCAAGCTCTACGCGCGGGTCCGCCAGTGGATCGACGAGATCGACCTCCACGAGTCGTTCTACACCAAGCCCGTCGAGCACGCCGACGGGCGCGGCTTCGGCGCCACCGAGGCGGCCCGCGGGTCGCTCGCCGACTGGATCACGCTCAAGGACGGCAAGATCGAGAACTACCAGGTCATCACGCCGACCGCCTGGAACGTCGGCCCGCGCGACGGCCACGACCACCTCGGGCCGATCGAGCAGGCGTTCACGGGCATGGACCTCACCGACATGGAGGACCCGATCGAGCTGGCGCACGTGGCCCGCTCGTTCGACTCGTGCCTCGTCTGCACCGTCCACGCCTACGACGCGAAGACGGGCAAGGAGCTGAGCCGGTTCAAGGTCGGCGGCGGCTGCTGACCCCTCGCCCTCGACCCCACCTCGGGGAGGGGAGGGCGTGTGGCCAATCACCCAGATCGGCGCACACGGCCCAGATTCCGCCCTCGCCGCGTCGCACTCGTCGTCCGGGGCTCTGGCCCCGCACTCCTCGCACTTCTTGCGAGTCCAGAATCATGACCCCGCGTGCGCCTGACCTCGCGAATGCCCACACGCCCGAGCGTCGCTGGCCTCCCCGCTTCGATCCTATGGAGACGCCCACGCTCGACCATGCCCCCGGCTACGTCTCGCCCGACGGCGAGACGGTGCTCATCGGGTGCGGCAACCTGCTCCGCGGCGACGACGCCGCCGGGCCGCTGGCCGTGCGCTACCTCTGGGAGCGCTGGGGCGAGGCGGTGCCGCCGGGCGTCCGCGTGGTCGACGGCGGGACGGCCGGCATGGACGTGGCCTTCCAGATGCGCGGCGCGCGGCGCGTGATCCTGGTCGACGCCTGCCAGACGGGCGAGGCGCCGGGCACGCTCTACCGCGTCCCGGGCGAGGAGGTCGAAGACGTCCCGTCGGACGGCCTCCACCTCCACGCCTTCCGGTGGGACCACGCGCTCGGGTTCGCGCGGTGGCTCCTCAAGGACGACTACCCGACCGACATCACCGTCTGGCTCGTCGAGGCGGCCCAGACCGACTTCGGCGCGCCGCTCACCCCCGAGGTGGAGGCGACGGTCCGCGACCTCGTCGACCGCCTCGATGCCGACCTCGCCTCGTGACCGACGCCGCCCCCATCGCCGAGGCGACCGTCGAGATCCGCGACGACGGCTACCTGCTCGTCCCGCGCGCGCTGGCCGCCTCGCGCTTCCCCAACGACCTCGTGTTCGCGAGCGTCCGCGACGGCGAGCTGTGGCTGCTGCCCGCGCGCGGCCCGGCCGGCGGCGGCTTCATCCTCAAGCAGCGCAATCCCCACGGCGACCGGGCGGTGCTCCTCTGGGAGGCCCTCCCCGAGGGGACACCTCCCGGCCCCCGGGCCGCCATCTGGGACTCCGACGCCTGTGCCATCCGCCTGCCTCTCTAGCCTATGGAAGTCGGCCCGGGCCAGGACCGCGACGAGGCGCTGTCGATCGCGACGCGCGTCGTCCCCGAGGCGGGGCAGTGGGCCGTCTACGCCGAGATTGCCTTCCCGGACGTCGTCAAGCGGTTCCACCTGGGCACCTTTCGCACCGAGCGCCGCGCCCAGATCCACGCCACCTACATCCGGCGCTACGCCGACCTCCCGCCCGGCTTCGGCGGCCTGGGCTTCTAGATGAACGGTACTCGGTACGAGGTACTGGGTACGGTCTCCTGAACCGACCGCCGCTTGCTCTCCTCCTGTACCTGGTACCCCGTACCTCCGTGACCCTCGATCCCCAGCCGCTCGGCGTCTTCGCGGCGCCGGCGACCTACCTCCTCCTCCCCGACGCCGAGGCGCACGCCGAGGCGGTGGGCGAGATCCTCGCGCGCGGCACCTGGCCCGGCGACGCGCCCGACGCCTGGGCGTTCGTCGGCCACGCCCTCGCGGGCGACGCCGGCGCGGCCTACGAGGCGATCCCGGACGGCCCCGAGGCGGACTACAACCGGTTCATCCTGGCCCCGGACGAGGCGCAGTACGCCGCCCTCACGGCCGCCGCCTCGGGGCCGGCGCTCGGGCTGGTCCGGGCCGTGGGCACGGTCTACGGCTACGAGACCGAGGCCCTGGCCGACCCCGAGGTAGACGGGCCCGCCCCGCTCCGGGCGTTCGTGCTCGCGACGCGGGCCGGGCAGAGGCTGCGCGCCGGCGAGAGCCAGGCCGGGATCGACGACCTCGAGGCGGCCGAGGAGGCCGCCCGGGGCCACGCCCGCGCCGTCGCCGCCCGCCTGGTGGCGACCCGCGCGCGGACGCTCCACGAGCTGCAGGGGCCGTCGCCGGCGCTCGTGGCGCTCTACCAGCGGGCCGACCAGGAGCTGAAGCAGACCGCCATGGAGCGGCTCCACGGGCTGACGCTCCTCGGCATGGGCAGCCTCTACCAGGAGATGTCCGAGGGGCGACGGCACCTGCTCCTCGAGGCGGCCAAGGCGTACCAGCGGGCCTCGCAGATCTTCACCGCCGAGGCCGACCCCGAGCGCCACGCGCTCGCGCTCAACAACCTCGCCCTGGCCTACCTCGCCGTCCCGCTCACGCAGGCGACCGACAAGCTCCGCACGGCGATCGCCCTTCAGGCCCTCCGCGACGCGCTCAAGATCTACACCCGCGACGCCTACCCCGAGCCGTGGGCCTCGACGACGCTCAACCTCGCCAACGCCCTCCAGCACGCACCGTCCGGGATGCCCGAGGAGCACCTCTGGCAGGCCGTCGAGCTCTACGAGGAGGTGCTGGAGGTGCGCACGCCCGAGGCCGACCCCATCGGGCACGCCCGGACGCTCGCCAACCAGGCCAACGCGCTCGCCCACCTCGGGGCGTTCAGCCGCGCGATCCCGCGCTTCATCGAGGCGCGCGACCGGTTCCGCGAGGCGGGCGACGAGGACGCGGCGCAGACCGTCGACCAGGCGCTCGCCGAGATCGCCGCCGCCCGCGAACTCCCCGCCGCCGACAACGCCTAGAATCGGTACGGGGTACGAGGTACCCAGACGCCCCGCCACGTACCCAGTACCTCGTACCCCGTACCTGATGAATCTCCACGAGCGCCAGCACTTCGACGCGCTGCTCCACCTCGCGGTCGAGCGGCTCACCGAGCGGGCCGTCCAGCGGTCCCAGGGCGCCACGGGCGCGCTGGGCCAGCTCCGCGACGACCCCGACGGGGAGGGCGTGTGGCTGGGCGACTTCCTGGACGCCTTCTTCGCCGAGGCGCTGCTCGACAACCCGGCCGGCGCCGCCTTTGTGCTGCAGGCGCTGGAGCGCCAGACGGTCCGCCTCGGGGCGGGCGAGGCCCGGATCGGCGACCACCTCCAGGCGCTCGCCAAGCAGGCCTTCCGGGCGCTCCTGGTCCGCAAGCTCGACGAGTCCCTGTCCCAGCAACTGGCCTACGGCGCGTGATGCAGGTCGAGTCTCCCCCTCCGCAGGTGAGCCCCGAGGCGATCCTCTTCGAGCGGCTCGCGACCGAGGTCGACGCCGCCCTCGAGCAGTGCCGCGTGCTCGACGACGACGGCCGGAAGGCGTCGATGCGCCTCAAGAAGGCGCTCGAAGGGTTCCAGAAGCACGTGCTGGCCCAGCTCATCCGCGGCCTCAAGGACGATCTGCGCGGCAAGGAGCTGCTGATCGGGCTGCTGGACGACCCGGCGATCCTGTCGGCGTTCACGGTCCACGGCCTCCTCAAGCCCGACCTCAACGCGCGCGTGGCCGAGGTGGTCGAGGGCATCCGCGACTACGCCAAGTCGCATGGCGGCGACGTCGAGTTCGTCCGCGTCGAGGGCGACGTGGCGTTCGTGCGGATGAAGGGCAACTGCTCCGGATGCTCGCTCTCGGCGTTCACCCTCAAGCGCGGCGTCGAGGACCGGCTGAAGGAGGAGGTGCCGGAGATCTCGAAGATCGAAGTGCTCCCGACCGAGCCCGGCGCAGGCATCGAGCTCGAGAGCGACCCCGAGGCGGTCGGGTGGGTCGCCGGGCCGCCGTTCGTGACGATGCGCCACGGCGAGCCGCAGCGGATGGAAGGGGAGGGGTACGACGTGCTGCTCGTCCGCTACGACGAGAAGGTGTACGCCTACCGCAACGCCTGCGCGCACATGGGCGCGCCGCTCCACGACGGGCTCCGCGACGGCGAGTGGCTGAGCTGCCGCCTCCACGGGTTCAAGTACGACCTCACCTCGGGCGAGTGCATCTCGGTCCCCCAGGCCCAGCTCGAACCCTTCCCCCTCCGCGTCGACGACGACGGCGTGGTCATGGTCCTGCCGCAATGAGGGTACGGGGTACACGGTACGGGGTACACGGAGCGCCGGCGCCGGCCCGGACGCTCATGGTCGTTTCAGACCGGGCGTGCCGGGGTGGAGGATCTGCCGATGCCTGCCCGCCAACCGTACCTCGTACCCCGTACCTCGTACCGACCCCGTAATGGCCGCACCCGTCCTCCGCCTCGGAGCCTCTGCGCCCGGCGTGCTCGCTCTCCCGAGCGCCCAGCCGGCCGCGGACACGCTCTACGCGCCTCGGGGCGTGTACCTGGGCGACGACCTGTGCGTGGTCGCCGACAGCGGCAACCACCGGGTGCTCGTCTGGCACAGCCGCCCCACCGAGGCGGGCCAGCCGGCCGACGTCGTGCTTGGCCAGCCCGACATGGCGAGCGAGGGGCCGCACGCCGACGGCGCGAGTGCCGAGCGCGGGCTCCACCTGCCGTGCGGCGTCGCCGTGATCGACGGCCGCCTCGTGGTCGCCGACGCCTGGAGCCATCGGATCCTCGTCTGGGACGCCCTCCCCGAGGCGGACTTCGCCGCGCCCGACCGCGTGCTCGGCCAGCCCGACGCCGCCTCGGTGGAGGCCAACGCGGGCGGCGCGCCGACGGCGGCGACGCTGCACTGGCCCTACGGCTTCGACCTCGTGGACGGCATCTTCTGGGTGGCCGACACCGGCAACCGCCGCGTGCTCGGGTGGGACGGCCTCCCCGAGGCGGGCCAGCCGGCGCGCTACCTCCTCGGACAGGACGATTTCGAGAGCCGCGACGAGAACCGGGGCCGCGAGGCCGGGCACGGCACCTACCGCTGGCCCCACGACGTGACAGGCGACGCCGGCCGCCTGCTCGTCGCCGACGCCGGCAACCACCGCATCCTGGGGTGGGCGGGGCGCCCGACGCCCGAGCGCGACGCCGACCTCCTGCTCGGCCAGGACGACATCGCCAAGGGGTCCGAGTGGCCCTACGCCGCGCCCGGCGACCGGACGACCCGGTTTCCCTACGCCGTCTCGTTCGACGCCGGCCGCCTCGCCGCGGCCGACACGGCCAACAACCGCGTCCTGGTGTGGGACGACCTCCCGCCTCGGGGCGTGGGCGTGCCCGCGAGCCGAGTCCTGGGGCAGCACGACTTCGACGGGGCCGGCGAGAACCGCTGGGACGCTATCCGCGACGACACGCTCTGCTGGCCCTACGGCCTCCACCTCCGCGGCGACACGCTCGCCGTGGCCGACAGCGGCAACAACCGCGTCACCGTCTGGGACCTCGCCGCCGAGGCGGCCGAGGCGCCCGCGGGCTCCGAGGCGGCCGCCCTGCTCCGCGGCGCGAGTCCGCCCGTGGCCCTCTAACTCTGTTTCTCCATCGATCCCCCCTTGTCATGTGTCTCGCCATCCCCGGCCAGATCCGCCAGCTCGACGACGAGTGCCACTACGCGACCGTCGAGGTCGGCCACGTCCGCCGGAGCGTCAACGTGGACCTGCTCCGCGACGAGGGCCTCGAGGTCGACGACTGGGTGCTCATCCACGTCGGGTTCGCGATGAGCAAGATCTCGGCGCAGCAGGCCGAGGAGCAGATCCGGCTCCTGGAGATGCTCGGCGAGGCCGACGAGGCCCTCGAGGAGATCCAGGGCTACGCCTTCGGCGCCCCGACCGGCCTGCCGCCCCAGATGGCCGCCCGCATGGGGCAGGCCCCCGAGGCGGACCCGGATCCGGCGACCGACCCGCCCCCCGACCTCATCTCGGGCGACGGCCACGTCGTCGAGCCCCAGGCCCCGTGACCGCCGCCGACCTCGCCCGCCTCGGGGCCTGCACCCTCGACGACGAGTCCTGCTCGGTGTGCGGCGACAACACGGTGCCCGTCCGCGCCCTCGCCGAGGCGGGGCCGGGGCAGATGACGGTCGAGGACCGCCTCGGCGCGCGCGCGACCGTCGCCACCGCCTTCACGCCCGACGCCCGGCCCGGCGACGTCCTGCTCGTTGCCGCCGGCGTCGCTCTCACTCATATCCCCGCCCCCGAGGCGGCCACGCCATGAAATACGTCGATGAGTTCCGCGACGGCGACCTGATCCAGAAGGCCCTCGCCGAGATCGAACGGCTCTGCGAGCCGGGCCGCGCGTACCGCCTGATGGAGGTCTGCGGCGGTCACACGCACGCGATCTACCGCTACGGCTTGCAGGACCTGCTGCCGGACGCGATCACGCTCCTCCACGGCCCGGGCTGCCCCGTGTGCATCCTCCCGATGGGCCGCCTCGACGACGGGCTGGAGCTGGCCCAGCGCCACGACCTCACGTTCACCGCCTTCGGCGACATGATGCGCGTGCCGGGCGTGAACGGCAGCCCGCTCGAGCACCAGGCCCGCGGTCTCGACGTGCGGATGGTCTACTCGCCGCTCGACGCGCTCAAGCTCGCGCGAGAACACCCCGACCTCGACGTCCTCTTCTTCGCCATCGGCTTCGAGACGACGAGCCCCTCGACGGCGCTCACGCTGATGCAGGCCAAGGCCGAAGGGATCGACAACTTCTCGGTCATGAGCAACCACGTCGTGCTGTTCCCGGCGCTGCGGGCGCTGCTCGACGGGCCGGACTGCCGGATCGACGGCTTCATCGGGCCAGGCCACGTGTCGACGGTCGTCGGGTGCGCGCCCTACGCGTTCATCCCCGAGGACTACGGCCGGCCGGTCGTGGTGTCGGGGTTCGAGCCGCTCGACCTGCTCCAGTCGATCACGATGCTGCTGCGGCAGATGAACGCCGGCGAGGCGCGCGTCGAGAACCAGTACACGCGAGCCGTCTTGTGGGAGGGCAACCTCGCCGCACAGCGCGCGATGGCCGAGACGTTCGTGCTCCGCCCGCACTTCGAGTGGCGCGGGATGGGCTCGATCCCCGGGTCGGCCCACGGCATCGCGCCCGCCTACGCCGCTTGGGACGCCGAGGTGAAGTACGAGGCGCCGGCCGTCGAGGTGGCCGAGCCGTGCGGAGCCTGCTGCGGCCAGGTCCTCACCGGCACGCTCCAGCCGGACGAGTGCGGGCTGTTCTCGGTCGAGTGCACGCCCGAGCGGCCCGTCGGCGCGCTGATGGTGTCGAGCGAGGGGGCCTGCGCGGCGCACTACAACTACGCGCCGCGGATCGCAGACCTCGAGATCCTCGCATGACCGACACGCCCACCGGCACGCCCATCCCCGAGGCGGCTGCCTCCGAGGCGGTGCGCCCGCCGGTCCGCTTCCGCGACGAGCGGATCGAGATGTCGCACGGCGCCGGCGGCAAGGCCACGCGGCGCCTCGTCGAGGGGCTCATCGCCCCGCTGCTCCACAACCCGACGCTCGCCGAGCTCGAAGACGCCGCCGTGCTCGACCTCGGCGGCGTGCGCGTGGCGCTCACGGCAGACGGGTTTGTGGTCAAGCCGCTCCGCTTCCCCGGCGGCAGCATCGGCGAGCTGGCCGTGCACGGGACTGTGAACGACCTCGCGATGGCGGGCGCAAAGCCGGCGGCGCTCCTCTGCACGCTCGTCGTCGAGGCTGGGCTGGAGGGCAACGTGCTCCAGGCCGAGCTGGAGGCGATGGCGCGGGCCGCCTCGGGGGCTGGCGTCGACGTGGTTGGCGGCGACACGAAGGTGGTCGAGAACGGCAAGGCCGACGGCGTCTACATCACCACGGCGGGCCTCGGGCTCGTCGACGACCGCCTGGCGCTGTCGGCGGCCTCGGTGCGGCCGGGCGACCGGGTCCTGCTCTCGGGGCCGATCGGCGACCACGGCATCACCATCCTGCTCGCCCGCGGCGAGCTGGACCTCGAGGCCGACCTCCGGAGCGACACCCGCCCGGTGTGGCCCTTCGTCGACGCCCTCGCGGGCGCGGTGGGGCCGGGCGTGCGCTGGCTCCGCGACCCAACGCGCGGCGGCGTGGCGAGTGCGCTCAGCGAGCTGGCCCGCGAGACCCGCCTCGGGGTCGTGCTGGAGGAATCTGCGCTGCCGGTGCGCGGGCCGGTGCGCGGGGCGTGCGAGATCCTGGGCCTCGACCCGCTCCACATCGCCAACGAGGGGCAGTTCCTGGCCGTCGTCGCGGCCGAGCACGCCGAGGCGGCGCTCGCGGCCGTGCGGGCCGTGCCGGGCGGCGAGGAGGCCGCGCTCGTCGGCGAGGTCCGCGAGCAGCCGGCGCGGACGGTCCTCACGCGGGCGTCGTACGGCGGCACCCGCGTGGTCGACATGCTGATCGGCGACCCGCTGCCCCGGATCTGCTAGAGCCGTTGGCAGGACGGTCATCGGTTCCCACATGGGACGTGGGCCGTCGGGCGTGGGAACACGTCCGATGCGACATGCGGAGGGCATGACGTCCGTCCCACGCCCTACGAACCACGCACCTGCCGTTTGCTCCGGACGGCGACGGCGCCACTCACCGGCCTCGGTGCAGCACAGGCCCCGAGGCGGTCGTCGGCCGTCTTATACCATTTCGCTAGGATCATAGTCCATCTGCGGCGCTGACGATGTAGTCGTACCCCGTCAGGGAGCGCACCTCTTCCAGCGTCAGCCCCCGGAGGATCTCGGCGACGTGCTCTGGGAGGCCCCCGAGAGTCGTCCGCACGGCCTCGTCGAAGACGTCGACCCGCTGCCGGACGTGGAGCCACAGCCGCTCAACCGGGTTCAGCTCTGGGCTATACGGCGGCAGCGGCAGCAGCGCTACGTTGTCTGGCACCCGGA
>JBCCQJ010000117.1:0-12999 GCA_039024395.1 Bacteroidota bacterium
CCGCAGGTCCCCGGATGGTCAGGATGGGTGAGGCGGGGGTGTCCTTTTAGCGCACGCCGCCTCGGTGCCGTGTGCGGCGTTCGGTTCGTCGCCCCCCTCCCGACCTCCCCCCGCTAGGGGGAGGAGACGCATGATTGTACCGCGGCGGTTAATCCGACGTCCCCTCTCCCCAGGGGAGTGGGACTGGGTGTGGGGTTCCGCCTCGGGGCCGGATACGGCGATCGCTGGGCCGCCTCGGGGATGGGGAGCGATCCACACCGAAGCGGTCGGTTCATCGCCCCCCTCCCGGCCTCCCCCCGCTGGGGGGAGGAGAAGCGCGTCGAACCGGGTGCGCTCCAAGCTATCCATCGGCGTCGCGGAGGAGGGCGGCGAGACGGTCGAGGCCGCCGGCGTCGAGGCCGGAGAGCGAGAAGTCGGTCGTCGGCGCAGGCACCGCATCCGCCTCGGCGGCGAGCGCCCGCAGCGCGTCGGCGAACGCCGAGGCGGCTCGGTCAAGCCCCGCCTCGGGGAGGCCCGACCACTCGGCCACGAGGCGGCCGCCGGCCACCCAGGCGTTGACCTCGACGGGGTAGGGCCGCACGAGGTCGGGGTGGCGCGTGAGCGAGAGCGGCCCGTCCGGCGTCAGCCGGTCGCCTCGCGCGGCGTCGAGGCGGCCGAGGTAGTTGAACAGGACGGCCGGCGGCGGCGCGTCGAGGCCGTCCGCCACGAGCCCGAACGTGGCCGCCTCGGGGCGCGCCCGCACGGCGTCGCGCGCCTGGCGGACCGCCTCGGCGGACGTCGTGGCGCCGAGCGGGAGCGCGACCGGCGCGATCGTCGTGAACCACCCGACCGTCCGGGTGACGTCGAGCGGCAGGGCGTCGCGGCCGTGGCCCTCCACGTCGACGCGGAGCGGGCCGCCGTCGGCGAGCGGGCCGAGCGCCTGCGCGAGCGCCGCCAGCAGCACCTCGGGCGTGCGCGCGTCGTGGGCGGCGGGCACCGCCTTGAGGACCGCCTCGGTGTCGTCCTCGGAGAGCGTGACGGTGTGGGTTTCGGCCTCTGCCTCGGTGCCGGGTGTGGGGGCGCGGAGGCGTCCGGTCGCGGCGTCGAGGTGGGCGGCCCAGCGCGGCGCCGTCGCGCGGACCTCCGGCGTCTCGGCGTGGTCGGCCAGGCCCTCGGCCCAGCGCTGGAACGAGATCGTCTTGGCCGGCAGCGCCACCGCCTCGCCGCGAAGCGCCTGCCCGTACGCCGTCTCCAGGTCCTGTACCAGGATCGGCCACGAGACGCCGTCCACCCCGAGGTGGTGGATCACGAGCGTCAGCCGGTCGCGCTCCCCGAGGCGGGCGTGGACGGCCGCCACGAGCCGCCCCGAGGATGCGTCCACGGACCGGTGCGCGTCCGCCTCGGCGTCGGCAAGGGCGCGCTCCGAGGCGACGGGATCGGTGAGGTCGAGCGTCGCGAGCGGCACCGCCTCGGGGGCGGCGAAGGTCTGGCGGTCGCCGTCGAGGCGGAGGCGGAGGGCGTCGTGGTGGCGCACGACGGCGTCGAGCGCGGTCTGGAGGGCGTCTGTGTCGAACCGCTCGTCGGCCTCGAACGCCCACGCCTGGTTCCACGGCGCCAGGTGGCTCTGCGCGGCGAACCAGCGCTGGACGGGCAGCAGCGGCGCGCTCCCCGACACGAGCCCCTGCTCGGCCGGCGGCCCCGAGGCGGCCTCGGCGGCGGCAGCGAGCTCGGCCACCGTCTGGTGCTGGAACAGCAGGCCCGGCGGGATCTTCAGGCCGGATTCGGCCGCCCGCGCGGCGATCTGGATGGCCAGGATCGAGTCGCCGCCGAGGTCGAAGAAGTTGTCCGTCGCGCCCACCTCGGCGACGCGCAGCACGTCGCGCCAGAGGGCGGCCAGCGTCCGCTCCGCCTCGGTGCGGGGGGCGACGAAGTCGGTCGCGAGGTCGTCGGGCCGCTCGGCCTCGGGGGCCGGCAGCGCCGACCGGTCGGCCTTGCCGTTGGGCGTCGTCGGGAGGGCGTCGAGGCGGACGAACGCGGACGGCACGTGCGACGCCGGCAGGCGGTCCGCCACGGCCGCGCGCAGCTCCGAGGCGGGGACGTCGGACGCGGCGACGTAGTAGCCCACGAGGCGGTGCGCCGGCGGGGCGTCGTCGAGGGCCGGGCCGTCGTAGCCGATCTCGCGCAGCATCCGGCGGACGTTCGCCTCCTCGATCTCGTCGTCGAGCTCCTCGAGCGTCTCGGCGCGCGTCTTGTGGCCCACGCGGACGTCCCAGGCGTACGGGAAGGCGTAGTTGTGGTAGCCCTGCTCGCGCTTGTGGACCCAGATGCCCGCCTCGTTGATGAGGCAGTTGGTCGAGCGGCCGGTGTCGCTCGGGCGCACCCAAGGGAGGCGCCGGTCGAGGTAGGCCAGCATCTCCTCGAGCGAGGCGTCGCAGTAGCGGTAGAAGTCGACGAACTGGACCTCCTCGAAGGTCTCGTCGCGCTGGAGCGCCTCGGTGTCGAGGTGGCGGCGGACGGCGTCGTCGACGCGGTGGTAGGCCTTGCGGGCCTCCAGGACGGTCTCGTCGATGCGGTCGACGTCCACGTCGTCGCGCGTGAACAGCTCCTCGGTGAGGCGCGTCTCGAAGAACTGCCCGCGCGAGAGGCCCGTCACGAGGATCGGGATGCCGTGCCGGCGGGCCTCCTGGATGCCGAGCGTGTAGATCACCTTGAAGCAGCCCTGGCAGACGTTGCTGTAGCGCTCCAGGCTGTCGACGAAGATGGCGTTCATGGCCGGCGTCGAGCCGAACACGTGGTCGACGCCCAGCGCCTCGGTGACGCGGCGGACGTTGGCCTTGGCCTCCTCGGAGATGTAGCCGTTGTCGAGCGTGAAGGCGCGCGCGCGGACGCCCATCTCGACGAGGCGGGCCAGGGTGTAGGTGCTGTCCTTGCCGCCGCTGAGGAGCACAAGGGCGTCGTAGTCGCTCGTGCTGCGCGCGCGCGCCGCGTCGAAGACGGCCCGCAGGTCGTCCATCGAGCGGAAGTAGGCGCGCGCGCGCTGCTCATACGTCGAGAATGCGCGGCAGAGGTGGCACTCGCCCTGGTCGTCGAACGTGGCGCCGGGGTAGGTCGAGGGGAGGCCGCACGTCGTGCAGAACGCCTCGGGCTCGGCGTAGGCGGGCCGGTCGGCGACCGTCGCCGCGACCGCCTCGGTGACGGCCGGGTGCGCCGCGAGGGCGGCCTCGACCTCGGCCAGCTCGATCCGCACGCCGCTCACCTTCACCTGTTCGTCCGCACGGCCGAGGTACTCGAGCGTGCCGTCGGGCCGCCAGCGGCCGCGGTCGCCGGTCCGGTAGACGCGCGCCCCGAGGCGGTCGGTGAAGCGCGCGGCCGTCTCGCCGGGCCGGCCCAGGTAGCCGCGCGCGAGGCCGGGGCCGCCGACGCAGATCTCGCCCGGCACGCCCTCGGGCACGAGCGCGCCCGCCTCGGTGAGGAGCCGGATCCGGGCGCCTGCTGCGGGCCGCCCGACGGGCACCGAGGCGTCGCGGTCGGCCGCGGGGTCGAAGCGGTGGACGGTGCAGCCGACCGTCGCCTCGGTGGGGCCGTACTCGTTCCAGACGGCCGCCTCGGGGCCGAACACGTCGAGCGCGAGGCGCGCCTGGGAGGTCTTGAGGTCCTCGCCGCCGAGGACGATGCGCTTGATACGGGACGTCGGGCCGCGCCCGCGGAGGAGCCCCAGGTGCGACGGCGTCAGCTTGACGAGGTCGACCGCGTCGTCCTCGACCACCTTCAAGACGACCGCGCCGGGCCGCTCCGCCTCGGCGTAGACGCGGACGCGCCCGCCGGTCACGAGCGGCACGTAGAGCGACGTCACCGTGAGGTCGAACGTGAGCGGCGTGAAGAGCGCCGCGTCGAGGGGCCGCCCTTCGCCGTAGTGCGCCGCCGCCCAGGCCACGTAGTTCGCCAGCGCCCCGTGCTCCACCACGACGCCCTTCGGCGTGCCCGTCGAGCCGGACGTGTAGAGGACGTACGCCGCATTCCCCGAGGCGGGCAGCGGCAACGCCTCGGCCGCCTCGGGGAGCGGGCCGGAGAGGTCCACGAGTACGACCGCCGCCTCGGTGTCGGTCAAGTGACTGTGGGAGGCGGCGTCGGTGAGGACGGCGCGCGGGGCCGCCTCGGCGAGGAGCGCCTCGAGGCGGGCCGTCGGGTGCGCCGGGTCGAGGGGGACGTACGCGGCGCCCGCCTTCATCGCGCCCAGGAAGGCGACGACGGCCTCGGCGCTGCGGGGGAGCGCCACCGCCACCCGGTCGCCGGCCTCCACCCCGAGGCGGCGGAGGTCGCGGGCGAGCGCGTCGGCGCGGGTCGTGAGGTCGGCGTAGGAGAGCGTCCGCCCGTCCTGCTCGACGGCGACCGCCTCGGGGGCTTTCTGGGCCTGCGCCTCAATCGCGTGGACGATGGACGCCGGCGCGTCGTAGGGCGTCGCGTCGTCCTGCACGAAGCTGTCCGCGAGGCGGACGCGCTCCGTCTCCCCGAGGAGGTCGGCCGCGTCGAGGCGGGCGTCGAGGTCCGCCAGCATCGCGTCGAGAAGCGCCACGAGGTGGTCCGCGATGCGCGCCCGGGTCTCGGCGTCGAAGAGGTCCGCGTTGAGGTCGGCGAAGAGGACGAACCGGCCGCTCGCGTCGAAGTCGTGGATCTGGAGCCGCAGGTGGTGCGCCGCGTCGCCGTGCCCGGCGTGGACCCACTCGGTCGTCATCGAGCGCCCGGCGAAGTCGGCCGGGAAGGCGACCGGCAGGTAGTTCAGCACGGCGTGGAAGCCGCGGTTCGCAGCGGCGCTGCTCGTGCCGGGCTGGGCGTGGCGGAAGAACGTCAGCGCCTCGCGCTGCACCCGGGCGACGAGCGAGGCGAACGTCTCGTCGTCGGCCACCTCGAGGCCGAACGGGAACACCTCGATGAGCAGGCCGAGCGTCTCCTTGAGCGCCGCCGTCGGCCGGTTGTGCGTGGGCGTCCCGAAGGTGAGGCGCCGCTCCCCACTGGCCCGGTGGAGGTAGGCGAGCAGGAGCGTCGCGAAGAGCGAGAAGAAGGTGAGGTGCGGCGTGAGCATCCGCACGCCCGGTGCCTCGGCGAGGGCGCGGAGCCGGGCCGACCGCTCGGCCCCGAGGTCGATCCGCACCCGCTCGGTCCGCGTCGAGGGCGTCGCCGGCCGACGGCCGAGCAGCGGGGCCGGCGCCGCCAGCGCCTCGCGCTGCGCGCGCCAGTGCGCCGTCGCCGCCTCGGCGCGGGGCGACGCCGCGAAGGCCGCCTCGTGGGCCACGTAGTCGGCGAAGGGCGGCAGCGGGGGCGCCGCGTCCAGCGTGCCCGCCTCGTCGCGCGCGTAGGCGTCGGCCACGAGGCGGCAGACGAGGACCGTCGACGTGATGTCGGTGACGAGGTGGTGCTGGTTGAGGTACCAGACGTGCCGGTCGGGCGCCAGCGTCAGCAGCGCCGCGTCGACGAGGCCCGCGCCGAGGTCGAGCGGCGCGGCGGCCCGCTCGGCCACCCAGGCCTGCGCCGCCGCCTCGGGGTCGGGCTCGGCCGAGAGGTCGACGTGCGGGACGTCGAACGCGTCCGCCGGCAGCGGGCGCTGCACGGGCGTCCCGGCGTGCTCCTCGATCGCCATGCGGAGGGCGTCGCTGCGGCCCAGCACCGACCGGTAGGCCCGCTCGAAGCGCGCCGGGTCCAGCGGCCCGCGCACCTCGAAGGTGTGGACCATGTTGTAGAGCGGCGCCTCGGGGTGGAGCTTCTGGCCGGTCCACAGGAGGTACTGGCTCGTCGTCAGCCCCAGCGCTGCCGAGCCGTCGCGCACCTCGCGGTCGTCGAGGAGGGGGGCGCCCTCAGCCATGCGCGCTCCCGTTCTGCCGCCCGGCGAGGTAGGTGTCGATGGCCCGCACCGAGGCGAAGTGGTCGATCGTCACGTCCTCGGGCGGCACGCGCACGCCCATCTCGGTCTCGATGAACAGCAGCAGCGACATCACGCCGATCGAGTCGACGCGCCCGCTGAGCAAGAGGTTGTCGTCGGGCTGGAGGGGTGGGCCGCCGTCGGCCAGCAGCTCCTGGCCGATGTAGGTCGTGAGGCGTTCTTCAGTCGTCATGCCGTCAGGGCGTGGGGAGGGCGGCCTCCGTCTGGAGGGCGCGGCGGTCGATCTTGCCGCTCGTGGTGCGCGGGAACGCCTCGGCCACGTCGAGGCGGGCCGGCAGGGCGTACGGCGGCAGGTGGGCGCGGGCGTGCGCGAGCAGGTCGGCGGCGGTGGGCGGGTCCGCCTCGGGGCGGAGCGAGACGGCGGCGTGGACCGCGCGGGCGCCGTCGGCCGCGTCGACGGCGTAGACGGCCGCCTCGGCGACGGCCGGGTGCTGCACGAGCACCGCCTCCACCTCGTCCAGCTCGACGCGGTGGCCGCGCACCTTCACCTGGCGGTCCATGCGGCCGAGGAACCAGAGCGCGCCGTCCGGGGCCTCGCGCACGAGGTCGCCGGTCCGGTAGAAGCGCTCGCCCCCGAGGCGAGGGTCACCCCCGAGGCGGACGAACACCCGCGCGTTGAGGTCGGGCCGGTTCCAGTAGCCCTCCATCATGGTCGGCGTGGCGACGGCCAGCTCGCCGGGCACGCCCGGGGCGGCCGGCGCCTCGCCGTCGAGGACGCGGCACGTGGCGGCCGGCCACGCCGGTCCGATGGGCACCGCCTCGGCGTCGGGCGACGGCGGCGCGTCGAGGTGGTGGACCGTGCACTGGTTGACCTCCGCCGGCCCGTAGACGTTGCTGAAGCGGGCGTGCGGCCAGCGCGCCATGAGCGCCCGGAGGTGCTTCATCGGGAACGCCTCGCCGCCGTAGAGGACCCACCGGAGCGCGGTCAGGTCGCGCGTGTCGAGCGCGCCCCGCAGGAGGAGCTGCGTGAGCGCGTACGGGACCGAGTACCACACCGTCAGCCGCTCCGCCTCGATGAGGGCCGCCAGGCTGGCCGGCATCATCATGTGCGGTTCGGGGACGACGACGGCCGTGGCCCCGGCGAGCGGCCCCGCGAAGAGGTCGAACGTCGACTGGTCGAAGTGGAGCGGGGCGAACCCGCTGATGCGGTCACGTGGATCGAGGCCGTACACGTCGGCGGCGCAGCGGGCGTAGGCGAGCCCGCTCGCGTGCGTGTGCACGATGCCCTTGGGGAGGCCCGTCGACCCCGAGGTGTACATCAGGTAGGCCATGTCGCCGGCGTCCCAGGTGACGAGCGGCCCCGAGGCGGGCGCGGCGTCGACCTCGGCCCACGAGATGGTCTCGAGCCCGGCCGCCTCGAGGTCCGCCGCCTCGGGGCCGACGAGGCGGAGCCCGGCAGGCGCCTCGGCGCCGAGCGCGAGGAGCTGGGCGCGGAGCGCGTCGTGCGAGACGACGTGGCCCACGCCCGCGTCGCGCAGCACGGCCCCGAGGCGGGCCGGCGGCAGCTTCGGGTCGAGCGGCACGAACGCCGCACCCGCACGCAGGATGCCGTAGACGGCGACCGCGGTCTCGAGCCCCTTGCGGAGATAGACGCCCACGCGGTCGCCGGGCCGCACGCCCTCGGCGGCCAGGACGTGGGCGAGGCGGGCCGACCGCTCGGCGAGGCCGGCATACGTCAGCGCAGAGTCGCTGAAGCGAAACGCCTCGGCGTCGGGCGCCCGCGCGGCGCTCTCGTCGACGATCTCGTGGAGCAGGCGCGGCATGGTCAGAGGCCCAGCAGCCGGGCGATCACGTTGCGCTGGATGTCCGACGTGCCCGAGTAGAGCAGCCCGCCGACGCCGTCGCGCAGGTCGCGCTCGACCTCGAACTCGGTCACGTAGCCGCGCGCGCCGTGGATGCGGATGGCGTCGAGGCTGGAGTCGACGAAGACCTCGCTGAGGTGGAGCTTCGCCATCGCCGCCTCGAGGGCGGCCGGCTGGCCGGTGTGCTCCAGCCAGGCCACCTTGTAGAGCAGCATCCGGGCCGTCTCGAGCCGCAGCTTCATGTCGGCGACGCGGTTCGAGACCGACTGGTACTTGCCGATCGGCTGCCCGAACGCCTTGCGCTCCGAGGCATACGCGACGGCCTCTTCGAGCTGGCGCTCCATGCGCCCGATCTGGCTGGCGAAGATGTAGCCCCGCTCCGACTCCATGGCCGTCGCGAACAGGCTCACGCCGACGCCCTCCGGCCCGAGGCGCTGGTCCTCGGGCACGAAGCAGTCCTCGAAGATCAGGTCGCCCATGGGCGTCGTCCGCATTCCCATCTTGTCGCGGACGGGGCTCGTCGAGAAGCCCTCGGCGCCGCGCTCGACGAGAAACGCCGAGACGCCCCATCGCCCGAGGTCGGGGTTGGTGGTCGCGAACACGACGGCGAGGTCGGCGACGGGCGCGCTCGTGATGTAGCTCTTGCGGCCGTTGATCACGTAGCCGCCGTCGACCGCCTCGGCGCGGGCCTGGAGGGCGTACGTGTCCGACCCGGTCTCCGCCTCGGTGATGCCGAACGCGCCGACCGTCTCGCCCGAGCAGAGGCGTGGCAGGAAGCGCTCCTTCTGCGCCTCGGAGCCCACGGCCAGGATCGCTGGCTGGACGCTCCACATCTGCGAGTTGATGGCGAACGGGAGGCCGTTCTCGCGGCACCCGTAGCCGAGCGCCTCCATCGCCAGCACGGTCGTCAGGATGTCGTGCCCGCGCCCGCCGTACGCCTCGGGGACGTTGAGCCCCTGGAAGCCGAAGTCGGCGCAGGCGCGCCACTTGTCCCACGAGAACGCGCCCGCGCGGTCGTCGGCCACGAGGTCCTCGTTCAGGCACGCCTCGGCGAAGGCGATCACGTCGCGCCGCAGGGCGAGCTGGTCGTCGGTCCAGGAGAAGTCCATCGGGTGTCGTCGGAAGAGACCCTGGGGCACGGCCCCGAGGCGGGTCAGCGGGCGATGTCGAGGCGGCCGTAGGCGTCGACGCGCTTCCACTCGTCCTGGAAGTCCTGGTTGTTCCACCGCCCGAGGCCGGGCAGGAACACCTTGTCGTAGCCGTGCGCCTCGGGGTTGGCGCCGTTCCAGCGCTCGTCGAGCGGCTCGTCGGCCCGCTGATAGCGGGTGTCCGACGTCAGGCGGCAGCGGCGCGTGGGCGAGCGGTTGTCGAGAGCGCCGTGGAGCATGTGCATCCCGAAGCAGAGCACGTCGCCGGGCTCGAAGTCGGCCGTGAGCCACCGGCCGCCGAGGGCGCCCTGGAGCTTGACCGGGTCGGTGCTGAGCCAACTGATCTTCTCCTTGTCGGCGTCCTGCGTGGCGTAGCCGGCCAGCAGCTTCTCGGATTTGTGGCTGTCCTCGAGCACGATCAGACCGCCCTCGTGGCGGTGCACCCGGCCGAGCGGGATCCACGTCGTAAAGACCGAGTCGGTGCCCCGGTTCATGTACGGCCCGTCGTAGTGGAAGCCGCACCCCTCGCCGGGCCGCACGAACCGCGGCCACCGGAAGTCGTACGGCCGCACGTCGCCTCCGAGGAGGTCTTCGAGGAACGCCATCAGGGCCGGGTTCAGGACCACCGCTTCGTAGGCCATCCCGGTGCGGACGCTCTCGGTGAACGCCCGCAGGTTGACCTGGTCGATGAACGTGTGGTCGGACTGGATCGCCTCCATCACCGGGTGGTGGATGCCGTCGATCTCGCCCACGGTGGCGTACTTGAGCAGGATCTCGCGCCGCGCGCGGAGCACCACCTCGGGGTCGACGAGGGCGCGGAAGAACAGGTAGCCGGCGTCGCGCATCCGCGCCTGGAGGGCGGCGGAGTCGCCGAGGAGGTCGTTGGCCGGCTCCAGCTCGCCGAACGCCTCGGGGCGCGTGTCGAGGGCGATGCCGTTGGAGGTCAGGTCGAGGGTGGCTTCGGTCGTCATGGCGTGTGCGGGTCAGGAGGCGAGCGCCGCGAGGGCGGCCGGGCGGCGGGCGAACGCGTAGGGCGCGTGGGGGTCGTCGGCGATCGCCTCGATGGGCAGGCGCGTCCCGATCTCCCAGGCCGTCGCGTAGTCGACGAAGAGGCCCAGCGCGACGTGGTCTTCGAGCGCCCAGCCGGTCGAGTCGAACACGGTCAGGCCGCGCCACGCCTCGGCGTAGGCGCCGGGGTCCTGGAGCACCTCGTAGAGGGCCGGCCCGATGGCCTTGGGGGCGAGCTGCTGGCACTCGCCCTCGCGGACGGCCTGCGCCCGGAAGTCGGGGCAGACGAGCGCGCGCCGCAGGAGCGCCGCCGGCAGCTCGACCTTGCCCGGGAAGTCCGACCCGACGGCGTTGACGTGCGCGTGGGGCGGCAACGCTGCCGTCTCGGCGAACACCGGCCCGCCGCCGATCTCCACCGAGGTGGCCGTGCAGAGGATGTCGGACGCGGCGACGACCGCCTCGGGGCCGGCCGCCTCGATGGGCAGGTCGGGCGCGATGGCCGCCACGCGGTCGGCGAAGCTGGCCAGCGTCGCCGGGTGGGTGTCGTAGGCCAGCACGCGCCGGACGTCGCGGACGCGCAGCAGCGCGTGGAGCTGCGTCACGGCCTGGGCGCCGGCGCCGATCAGCCCCACCGTCTCGGCGTCGGGCGCGGCGAGGCGGTCGGTGGCGACCGCCGAGGCGGCGCCCGTCCGCAGCGCCGTCAGCAGCGTCCCGTCCATGAGGCAGCGCAGGTGGCCGCTCTCGGTGTCGTAGCCGCTCACGGTCGACAGGATCGTGGGCACCCCGAGGCGGGCCGGGTTCTCGGGGTGGTAGCCGACCGTCTTGACGGTCGCCTCGGTGCCCTGGCGGCAGGGCATCCACTCCAGCAGGCCCGTCACGGGCGCGGTGTAGGTCAGCCCGTCGCGCTCCGGGATGTGGGTGGTGGCGGCGTCGTAGGCCTCGAACGCCTCGGTGAGGCGGGCGATCAGCGCGTCCATGAGCGCGTCGAGGCCGACGCGGCGCGCGATCTGGTGGACGTCGTCGCCCGTGAGCAGCAGGGTATCCATGAGCAGAGGGGTCAGAAGCCGAAGCGCTGGCGCAGTTGATAGAAGAGCCACCCGATTGTCGAGCCGGTGATCCGCTCGATGAGCCACACGACCGCCGCCCCGATCAGCAGCACCGACCCGAGGCGGACCACCACGGGCACGTACCAGCGCTGCGTGCGGATGAGGTAGAGGACGGGGAAGAGGACGGCGATGATCGCGATCTGGCCCAGCTCGACGCCCAGGTTGAAGCCCAGCACCGAGAGCACCAGCCGCTCCTGGCCCATCCCAATGTCGCCCATGACGCTCGCGAACCCGAAGCCGTGGAACAGCCCGAACGCGAACGCGATCATCCACTCGCGCACCTTCACGATGGGGAACAGGTTGTGGAGCGCCGCGACCGCGATCGAGGCGGCGATGATCGACTCGACCAGTTGCGACGGCAGGCTCACGACGTCCAGTGCGGCCATCGTGAGCGTCACGCTGTGGGCGATCGTGAACATGGTCACGATGGCCAGGATGTTCATGAACGCCGGCCGGAAGCCCGCGACCGGCACCCAGCGCTTGTCCTCGCGCCTGAGCACCGCCGGCAGCAGCAGCGCCAGCAGGAACAGGATGTGGTCGAGCCCGATCCAGATGTGCCACACGCCCTGCTTGACGACCCCCCAGAACCCGTTGAGCAGGCTCGAGTCCGAGAGGTCGAGCGTCTGCTCGCGGGCCAGCGGCGAGAACGACAGCGCGTGCTCCGCCTCGTTGTTGAACGTCGACGTCTTCCAGTTGTGCTCGATGATGAGCAGGTTGACGTGGTCCGAGAGGAGGTCGAAGAACGGGTCGAACTGCACGTCGACGGCGTCCGGGATGCCGTCGAGCCCGTCGATGACGTACTGGAGCAGGACGAAGTCGAGCCGGTTGCCGTTCGTCACGTCCACGCCGGTGAACCGGAGCGGCAGCCGCTCGCCGTCGAGCGTGAACGCGACGTGGGGCTCGACGAAGGCGCGGATGGCTTCGAGGCGGGCCTGCACCTCGGCCACGCTCAGCGAGTCGTCGGCGCTGAGGGTCAGGTCGAGGACGTCGTCGAGGTCGGAGGCCTCCATCTCGACCCGCACCTCGATGCGGTCGTCATAGACGCGGAGGTAGAGGTAGCTCTGGTCCGGGTTGTGGGCCGCCGCGATCTGCGGGACCAGGAGCAGCGCGAGGGCGCCGAGGAGCGTACGAACAGACAAGTCGGAGCGGGGCTTGGGGGTAGAGGTTGGCATGAACGGGGGCGCTCAGAACAGAGCCGAATCAGCAGTCGGCCTGTTCAGCCGTTCTCATCGAGTCATCCCGGACCCCGATCCGGGATCCATCCAGCGTCCGAGTGACATGGAGAGGCCGAATGGATGGGCCGCGCCGTCCTGTCGGGTCCCGCTTTCGCGGGACTGAAAGGTGTGGCCCCGTCTGAACCGGGTTCGTGACAAGCTCTAGCATGAGGGAGACAAGAGTACGCCGGGCGCCCTGTCGGCGCCGGGCTCATGGGCTGGATCGTGCCAGCCGACCCACCGCCAGCCGGGGCGGTCAGCCGCGACAGCGGCCGCGAGGCCGGGGCCGAGCGGCACGTCGGCGGCGTCCCAGCCGGCCGCGCGCGCGTCGGCGCTGCGGACGCGCAGGAGCGGCGTCTCCGCCTCGGGGGCGACGGCGGCGTCGAACGTCGAGAGGCCGTACGTGAGGCCGTCGCCGACGGCCTTGACGAACGCCTCCTTGCGCGTCCAGCACGCGAAGAAGGCCGCCGGGCGGCCCGTCTCGGGGACGGCGCGGTAGGCCGCCACCTCGGAGGCCGAGAAGAACCGCTCGGCGATGGCGTCGGCGTCGGGCAGCGGGCGGACGACCTCGAGGTCGACCCCGAGGCGGCGGCCGCGGGCCACGGCCACGAGCGCGTGGTCGGCCGTGTGCGATACGTTGAACGTCAGCCCCGAGGCGGCCTCGGCCAACGCCGGCTTGCCGTGGTCGCCATACTGGAAGGCGAGGGCCTCGGGCGGCGCGCCGAGATAGCGGCCCAGGATCTCGCGAAGCCGGCCCCGCGCGACGACGTAGCGCCGCCGGTGGCGGTCGAACCGGAACCGCGCCGC
>JBCCQJ010000118.1:0-12892 GCA_039024395.1 Bacteroidota bacterium
GCCCGGCGCTCGGCCAGAAGGGCGTCAACATCATGGAGTTCTGCAAGGCGTTCAACGCCGCGACGCAGGACAAGATGGGCCTCGTGATCCCGGTGGTCATCACGGTCTACCAGGACAAGAGCTTCACCTTCATCACCAAGAGCCCGCCGGCGGCCGTTCTCCTCAAGAAGGCGGCCAAGATCCAGAAGGGCGCCGGCGACCCGCTCCGCGAGAAGGTCGGCAAGGTGACGTGGGACCAGTGCCGCGACATCGCGGAGCAGAAGCTCGAGGACCTCAACGCGACCGATCTCGACAACGCGGCGCGCATGATCGCCGGCACGGCCCGCTCGATGGGCCTGACCGTCACCGGCGCTCCGGCCGTCTAAGCGAGTTCGGAGTTCACGGTTTGGAGTTCAGAGTTCTCTCTGGCCACCCCTGAACTCTGAACCCCGAACTCTGAACTCAACCTCGCGGGAGCCGGCGACCCCGGCGTTTGGACCGCACAGCACCTACACTCCTGGAAAAGAACGGCACGCGCTACCGCCAGGCGGCCGAACTCGTCGCGCAGGCGACCGAGGAGGCCGGCGGCGCGCTCCCGCTCGACGAGGCGGCCAAGCTGGTCAAGGAGACCGGCCGCGCCAAGTTCGAGGAGTCCGTCGACATCGACATCCGCCTCGGGGTCGACCCCAAGCACGCCGACCAGATGGTCCGCGGCTCGGTTGCCCTCCCGCACGGGACCGGCAAGTCGGTCCGCGTGCTCGTCCTCACCAACGAGGGCAAGCAGCCCGAGGCCACCGAGGCGGGCGCCGACCTGGTCGGCCTCGACGAGTACGTCGACAAGATCCAGAACGAGGGCTTCACCGACTTCGACGTCCTGATCGCCTCGCCGGACGTGATGCCGCAGGTCGGCCGCCTCGGGCGCGTGCTCGGGCCCCGCGGCCTGATGCCGAACCCGAAGTCGGGCACGGTCACGAACGACCTCAAGGAGGCCGTCGAGGCGGTCAAGGCCGGGCGCATCGACTTCCGCGTCGACAAGTCGGGCATCGTCCACACCTCGATTGGCAAGTCGACCTTCTCGGACGAGCAGATCCGCGACAACGCAGACGCCTTCCTCAAGGAGATCGTCCGCCTCCGTCCGGCCGCGGCCAAGGGCACCTACGTCAAGAGCGTCACGCTCTCGACGACGATGGGCCCGGCCGTCCCGGTCGACCGCTCGGCCGCCATCGGCGCCGCTCGCTAACCCCGCCCACCCCAACCGCTGAACCCATGCCGCTCACCAAAGAGCAAAAGCAGGAGGCCCTGGGCGCGATCGCCGAGCAGCTCTCCGACGCCAACACCGTCTATCTCACCGACTACCAGGGCCTCTCCGTGGAGCAGGCCACGGGCCTGCGCCGCGCCTTCCGCGAGGCGGACGTCCAGTACAAGGTGCTCAAGAACACGCTCCTCCGCCGCGCGATGGAGGAGCAGGGCGGGTTCGACGACCTCCTCGACCAGCTCAACGGCCCCACGGCCGTGGCCTTCACGAACGACCCGGCCGGCCCGGCCAAGGTGCTCAAGAAGTTCCTCGAGGACAACGACCTCGAGATCCCGCGCTTCAAGGGCGCCTACATCGACGGCGCCATCTACGGCGACGATCAGCTCGACGTCCTCGCCAAGCTCAAGAGCCGCGACGAGCTGCTCGCGGACATCCTCGGGCTCCTCACGGCGCCCATCACGAACGTCGCGTCGGCCCTCGGCGCGCAGGGCGCCGGCCTCGCCAGCGTCATCCAGCAAATCGCTGAAAAAGGGGAGGAGAGATGAGGGAAGAGGCAAGAGGGAGTTTGTCCCTTGCCGCTCGCCCCGTCCTGCTTCCCCTTCCATCCCTTAATCAGCGGCGCAGCCGAACGGCCACCCGGCCGGGCCGAGACCGCCGCAGGAACCACCCAAACCCATGGCAGACATCAACAGCATCGCCGAGAGCCTCGTCAACCTCACCATCAAGGAGGCCAACGAGCTGCTCACGGTCCTCAAGGACGAGTACGGCATCGAGCCCGCCGCCGCCGCCGCCGTCATGGCCAGCCCGGCCGGGGGCGACGGCGCCGCCGCGGCCGAGGAGCAGTCCGAGTTCGACGTGATCCTCGCCGGCATCGGCGGCAACAAGATCGCCGTTATCAAGGAGGTCCGCGGCATCACCGGCCTCGGCCTCAAGGAGGCCAAGGAGCTCGTCGACAACGCCCCGTCCCCGATCAAGGAGGGCGTCCCGAAGGAGGAGGCCGACGAGGTCAAGGGCAAGCTCGAGGGCGCCGGCGCCACCGTCGAGCTCAAGTAGCCCGCCCGCCGCGCCGCCCCCGAGGCGGTCTGCGGCTCTCGCGTCCCGCCCGCTCTCCCCGGCTCCGCCGGAGGGGGGCGGGCGTTCGCGGCATCCGGCGGCCCCGCCTCGGTGAGGCCGCCGCCCGTGCGCCGAGGCGGTCCCAGCCCGCCCGGTAGCACAAACCATGCCGTCCGGAACCGCGCGTTCCGGATCGCGTAACGCTCCGTCGCCCTCGACACATGTGTCGGCGCGGCGGATGCCCGCACGCCCGAGCCCGCCTCGGGGCCGTGCGCCCGACGAGCTCCCGCTCCCCGAGGCGGTCGCTCGGTCGGACCTTCGCATCAGCGGTCACCAAACCCCAGGGGTACGCCTTGAGCAACAGCAAGAGTGCGACGAAGCCGATGCCGAGCGGCGAGGCCACGCGCCAGTCGTTCGCCAGCATCGCACCGGTCCTCGACTTCCCGGACTTTCTCGAGATCCAGCTCCGGTCCTACCACGACTTCCTCCAGGCCGAGATCGTGCCCGAGGAGCGGGACCCCGCCAAGGGCCTCGAGTCGGTCTTCCAGGAGCACTTCCCGATCACCGACACCCGCGAGCGCTACACGCTCGAGTACCTCCACTTCACGCTCGAAGCGCCCAAGCACTCGATCGAGGAGTGCCTCGCGCAGGGCCTGACGTACGCGCTGCCCCTCAAGGCGAAGCTGCGCCTGAGCGCCAAGGAGGACGAGGACGAGGACGAGCCCGAGGAGGCGATCCAGCAGGACGTCTACCTGGGCAACCTCCCGGTGATGACCCAGAAGGGGACGTTCGTCGTCAACGGCGCCGAGCGCGTCATCGTGAGCCAGCTCCACCGCTCGCCCGGCGTCTTCTTCTCCCAGTCGGTTCACCCCAACGGCACCGACCTCTACAGCGCCCGCGTGATCCCCTTCCGGGGGTCGTGGATCGAGTTCTCGACCGACGTCGCGAACGTGATGTGGGCCTACATCGACCGCAAGAAGAAGCTGCCCGTGACCGCGCTGCTCCGCGCGCTCGGGTACTCGTCGGATTCGGAGATCGTCAACCTGTTCGACCTGGCCGACGAGGTCAAGATCTCGAACAAGAAGAACTACGCCAAGATCTCGGGCCGCACGCTCGCCGCCTCGGTGACGGTCGAGGTGAAGCACGAGGTGATCGACGAGGACACCGGCGAGGTGCTCGAAGAGCGCACCGAGCGCGAGGTCGTCTTCCCGGCCGAGCACGAGCTCTCCGACGACGACTACGGAACGCTCAAGGAGGCCGGCGTCGAGACGGTCATCCTCCGCCGCGAGGCGAACGACGACGACGAGGCGCTCGACATGTCGACGCTCCTCAACACGCTCAAGAAGGACCCGACGCACTCGTCCGACGAGGCCCTCCGGCACCTCTACGAGCAGCTCCGCGGCGCCGAGCCGCCCGACGTCGACGCGGCGCGCGCGCTGCTCGACCGGCTCTTCTTCTCCGACAAGCGCTACGACCTCGGCGACGTCGGCCGCTACCGGATGAACAAGCGCCTCGGCCTCGACGAGACGACCGCCTCGGTCACGCTCTCGAAGGACGACATCGTGGCCATCATCACCGAGTTGGTCAAGCTCCAGAATGGCCGCTCGACGGTCGACGACATCGACCACCTCGGCAACCGGCGCGTCCGCACCGTCGGCGAGCAGCTCGGGCAGCAGTTCTCGCTCGGGCTCGCGCGCATGGCGCGGACGATCAAGGAGCGGATGAACCTCCGCGACGCCGACAAATTCACGCCCCAGGACCTCGTCAACGCGCGGACCGTCTCGTCGGTGATCAACACCTTCTTCGGGACGAACCAGCTGTCGCAGTTCATGGACCAGACCAACCCGCTCGCGGAGCTGACGCACAAGCGTCGGATGTCCGCGCTCGGGCCGGGCGGCCTGACGCGCGAGCGCGCCGGCTTCGAGGTCCGCGACGTCCACTACACCCACTACGGCCGGCTCTGCCCGATCGAGACGCCGGAAGGCCCGAACATCGGCCTCATCTCGTCGCTCTGCACCCACGGCGTCGTCAACCAGTTCGGCTTCATCGAGACGCCGTACCGGAAGGTGACCAAGGGCAAGGTCTCGAAGAAGATCGAGTACCTCTCGGCCGAGGACGAGGACCGCTACACGATCGCGCAGGCCAACGCGCCGCTCAACAAGGACGGCACGTTCGCCAACGACCTCGTGCGCGCCCGGATCGGCGGCGACGTGCCGCTCGTCTCGCCCGACGAGATCGACTACATGGACGTGGCGCCGAACCAGATCATCTCGCCGGCGGCCAGCCTGATCCCGTTCCTCGAGCACGACGACGCCAACCGCGCGCTCATGGGCTCGAACATGCAGCGCCAGGCCGTGCCGCTGCTGCGCCCGCAGGCGCCGTTCGTCGGCACCGGCCTCGAGGGCCGCATCGCCCGCGACAGCCGCGCCATCCTCGTTGCCGAGGGCGCCGGGACGGTCGAGTACGTCGACGCGACCAAGATCACCGTCCGCTACGACGAGACGCCCGAGGACGCCGACGCGGCCTTCGAGGAGCCCGTGCGCACGTACGACCTCGTCAAGTTCCGCCGGACCAACCAGGACACCTCCGTCACCCAGAAGCCGACCGTCCGGGCGGGCATGAAGGTGAAAAAGGGCGACCTGCTGGCCGACGGCGCCTCGACGGAGAAGGGCGAGCTGGCCCTCGGCAAGAACGTGCTCGTCGCGTTCATGCCGTGGAAGGGCTACAACTTCGAGGACGCCATCGTGATCTCGGAGCGCGTGGTGAAGGAGGACATCTTCACCTCGGTGCACATCGAGGAGTTCGAGCACCAGGTCCGCGACACCAAGCGCGGCGAGGAGGAGCTGACGCGCGAGATCCCGAACGTCTCCGAGGAGGCGACCAAGGACCTCGACGAGCGCGGCATCGTCCGCATCGGCGCCGAGGTCAACCCTGGCGACATCATCGTCGGCAAGATCACGCCCAAGGGCGAGACCGACCCGACGCCGGAGGAGAAGCTGCTCCGGGCCATCTTCGGCGACAAGGCGGGCGACGTCAAGGACGCCTCGCTCAAGGCCAAGCCGGGCATGAACGGCGTCGTGATCGACACGATGCTCTTCTCGCGCCGTAAGACTGACGCGGTCACCAAGAAGGCCGAGGAGAAGCGGCTCGAGGAGATCCAGCGCCAGCTCGGCCGCGAGGTCGAGGCGCTCCAGAACTCGTTCTACGAGCGGTTCTTCAGCCTCGTTGGCTCTGAGAAAGCCGGCGCGGCCATCGAGCTGCGCGACGGCACGGTCGTGGTCTCGGAAGGCGCCAAGCTGACCAAGAAGGCGTTCTCCGAGGTGGAGCCGGCCGACCTCAAGATCCGCCAGGCGTTCACGTCCGACGACGACACGAACCGCCAGGCGTGGAAGCTGCTGGCCAACTACCAGCGCCGCCACCAGGAGGTGACCGGCGCGGCCGAGCAGGAGGAGTACCGGATCCAGATGGGCGACGAGCTGCCCCCGGGCATCGTCCAGCTCGCCAAGGTCTACATCGCCAAGAAGCGCAAGCTCCAGGTGGGCGACAAGATGGCCGGCCGCCACGGCAACAAGGGCGTCGTGGCCAAGATCGTCCCGGTCGAGGACATGCCGTTCCTCGAGGACGGCACGCCGGTCGACATCTGCCTCAACCCGCTCGGCGTGCCGAGCCGGATGAACCTCGGGCAGATCTTCGAGACCCTCCTCGGGTGGGCCGGCGAGAAGCTCGGCGAGACCTACGCGACGCCGGCCTTCGACGGCGCCACGATGGACGACATCGCGGCCAAGCTCCGCGAGGCGGGCCTGCCGGAGGACGGCCGGATCCAGCTCTTCGACGGGCAGACCGGCGAGCCCTTCGACCAGCGCACGACGGTCGGGCAGATCTACATGCTCAAGCTGTCGCACCTGGTCGAGGACAAGATCCACGCCCGCTCGATCGGGCCCTACAGCCTCATCACGCAGCAGCCGCTCGGCGGCAAGGCCCAGTTCGGCGGCCAGCGCTTCGGCGAGATGGAGGTGTGGGCGCTCTACGCATACGGCGCGAGCCACGTCCTCCGCGAGATCCTGACCGTCAAGTCCGACGACGTCCAGGGCCGCTCGAAGGCCTACGAGGCGATCGTCAAGGGCGACAACATCCCCGAGCCGAACGTGCCCGAGTCGTTCAACGTCCTGCTCCGCGAGATGCAGGGCCTCGGCCTCGAAGTGAAGATCGACTAGAAGGTGCGAGGTGAAAGGTGCGGGGTGGAAGGTGCGATTGCCTTCCGCCGCCACCTTCCACTTTCCACCTTACCCACCTTCTACCCCAGAACATGGCATTCGGCATCCAGCCGGCCCAGCCGGCCCAGAAGAAGTACTACAGCTCGATCACCGTCAGCCTGAGCTCCCCCGAGGCGATCCTCGAGCGGTCGTACGGCGAGGTGCTCAAGCCGGAGACGATCAACTACCGGAGCTTCAAGCCCGAGAAGGACGGCCTCTTCTGCGAGAAGATCTTCGGCCCGGTCAAGGACTGGGAGTGCCACTGCGGCAAGTACAAGCGGATCCGCTACAAGGGCATCATCTGCGACCGCTGCGGCGTCGAGGTGACCCAGAAGGCGGTGCGGCGTGAGCGCGCCGGGCACATCACGCTGTCCGTCCCGGTCGTCCACATCTGGTACTTCAAGAGCCTCCCGAACAAGATCGGGGCGCTCCTCGGGCTCCGCTCGAAGGACCTCGACAAGATCATCTACTACGAGTCGTACGTGGTCGTCCAGCCGGGCGGCGCGTCGGCGCTGGGGATCGAGAAGGGGACGCTGCTGACCGAGAACGAGTACTTCGACGTCCTCTACCAGATCCGCGAGGACAACAACCGCCTCGCCGACGACGACCCCGAGAAGTTCGTCGCCATGATCGGCGGCGAGGCGGTCGAGGAGCTGCTCAAGCGGCTCGACCTGGACATGCTCGCCACCGAGCTGCGCTTCCAGGCGCGCACCGAGACGAGCCAGGCGCGCAAGGCCGAGGCCCTCAAGCGCCTCGGGATCGTCGAGTCGTTCCGCGGCGCCAACCAGCGGGTCGAGAACAAGCCCGAGTGGATGGTGATGAAGGTGGTGCCGGTGATCCCGCCGGAGCTGCGCCCGCTCGTGCCGCTCGAAGGCGGCCGCTTCGCCACGAGCGACCTCAACGACCTCTACCGCCGCGTCATCATCCGGAACAACCGGCTCAAGCGGCTCATCGACATCAAGGCCCCCGAGGTGATCCTCCGCAACGAGAAGCGGATGCTCCAGGAGGCCGTGGACAGCCTCTTCGACAACTCGCGGAAGGCCAACGCCGTCCGCTCAGACTCGAACCGCGCGCTCAAGTCGCTCAGCGACATGCTCAAGGGCAAGCAGGGCCGGTTCCGCCAGAACCTGCTCGGCAAGCGCGTCGACTACTCGGGCCGCTCGGTGATCGTGGTCGGCCCGGAGCTGCAGCTCCACCAGTGCGGCCTGCCGAAGGAGATGGCCGTCGAGCTGTTCAAGCCGTTCATCATCCGCAAGCTGATCGAGCGCGGGATCGTGAAGACGGTCAAGAGCGCCAAGAAGGTGGTCGACCGCCGGACGGCCGACGTGTTCGACATCCTCGAGAAGGTGATCGACGGGCACCCGGTGATGCTCAACCGCGCGCCGACGCTGCACCGCCTCGGGATCCAGGCCTTCCAGCCGGTGCTCATCGAGGGCAAGGCGATCCGCCTGCACCCGCTGGTCACGACGGCGTTCAACGCCGACTTCGACGGCGACCAGATGGCGGTCCACGTGCCGCTGTCGCACGACGCGATCCTCGAGGCGCAGATCCTGATGCTCGCCTCGCACAACATCATGAGCCCGGCGCACGGCGGCCCGATCGCGGTGCCGTCGCAGGACATGGTGCTCGGCATGTACTACATGACCAAGGACCGCGGCGGCCTCAAGGGCGAGGGCATGGCCTTCGCCTCGACGCGCGAGGTGCGCCAGGCGTTCGACCAGGGCCAGGTCGAGCTCCACGCGCGCATTAAGCTCCGCCTCGCCGAGCCGACCTTCGACGGCGCCCACGCCGCCGGCGAGGTGATCGACACCGCGGTCGGGCGCGCCCTCTTCAACGACATCGTGCCGGAGGGCGTCGGGTACATCAACCAGGTGCTGACCAAGAAGAACCTCCGCAACATCATCGCGGGCGTCTTCAAGGCGACCGACTTCCCGCGCACGGCGGCCTTCCTCGACCAGGTCAAGGACCTCGGCTTCGGGCAGGCCATGCTGGGCGGCCTCAGCTTCTCGCTGAGCGACATCGTGGTGCCGGACGCCAAGCAGAAGCTGCTCGACGACGCCGACGAGCGCGTCGAGGAGATCCGCTCGAACTACGAGATGGGCTTCATCACCGAGGCGGAGCGCTACAACCAGGTCATCGACGTCTGGACGACGACCAACAACGAGATCTCGAACGTCCTCTACGACACCCTCCAGAACGACCAGGAGGGCTTCAACGCCATCTACATGATGGCCGACTCGGGGGCGCGAGGCTCGCGCGAGCAGATCCGCCAGCTCGGCGGGATGCGCGGCCTGATGGCGAAGCCGCAGAAGAGCCAGGCCGGCTCGGCGGGCGCGATCATCGAGAACCCGATCAAGTCCAACTTCAAGGAGGGGCTCTCGGTGGCCGAGTACTTCATCTCGACCCACGGCGCCCGCAAGGGCCTCGCCGACACGGCCCTCAAGACGGCCGACGCCGGCTACCTCACGCGCCGCCTCGTGGACGTGAGCCAGGACGTGTCGATCCAGATGTACGACTGCGGCACGCTCCGCGGCGTGCGGATGCAGGCGCTCAAGGACAACGAGGACATCGTCGAGTCGCTGCGCGCCCGCATCGTGGGCCGCGTGTCGGTCCACGACGTCCGCGACCCCGAGTCGGACGAGATCCTGGTCTCGCGCGACGACCTGATCACGGACGAGATCGCCGACCGGATCGCCGAGACCTCCATCGAGACGGTCGAGATCCGCTCGGTGCTCGCCTGCGAGGCCGACCGCGGCGTGTGCGCGCTCTGCTACGGGCGCGACCTCGCCAACGGCCGCCTCGTGCAGATCGGCGAGGCCGTGGGCGTGATCGCGGCGCAGTCGATCGGCGAGCCGGGCACGCAGCTCACGCTCCGGACCTTCCACATCGGCGGCACCGCCAGCCGCATCGCGGCCGAGTCGACGATCGAGACCAAGTTCGACGGCACGATCGCCTTCGAGAACCTGCGGACGGTGACGTCGGGCAAGGGCAAGGCGGCCAAGACGATCGCCCTCGGGCGCTCGGGTGAGGTCCGCATCCTCGACGCCGACGGCAAGCAGCGGATCGCCTACACGATCCCCTACGGCGCCGAGGTGGCCGTCAAGGAGGGCAAGACGGTGGCCAAGGGCGACGTGATCGCCTCGTGGGACCCGTACAACTCGGTCATCGTGGCCGAGACGGCCGGCACGGTCCGCTTCCAGGACATCATCGAGGGGACGACCTTCCGCGAGGAGTCCGACGAGCAGACGGGCTTCCGGGAGAAGGTCATCACCGAGACCCGCGAGCGCTCCCTGACGCCGGCCATCGTGGTCGAGGGCAAGGGCGGTCGCGAGTACACGATGCCGGTCCGCGCGCGCCTCCAGGTCTCGGCTGGCGACACCATCGAGGCGGGCCAGGTGCTCGCGAAGCTGCCGCGCCAGTCGGCCGGCACGCGCGACATCACGGGCGGCCTGCCGCGCGTGATCGAGCTCTTCGAGGCGCGCCAGCCGAGCGACCCGGCGGTCGTGACCGAGATCGACGGCGTGGTGAGCTTCGGCGGCCGCAAGCGCGGCAGCCAGGAGGTCATCATCACGAGCCGCGACGGCGAGACGCAGAAGACGTACCTCGTCTCGCTCTCGAAGCACCTGTTGGTGCACGAGAACGACTTCGTCCGCGCGGGCGAGGCGCTCTCGGACGGCCAGATCTCGCCGCAGGACATCCTCTCGATCCTCGGGCCGACGGCCGTCCAGGAGTACCTCGTCAACGAGGTGCAGGAGGTGTACCGCCTGCAGGGCGTCGGCATCAACGACAAGCACATCGAGGTGGTCGTCCGCCAGATGATGCAGAAGGTCCGCATCTCGGACCCGGGGGACACGCCGTTCCTGGAGGACAACCTCGTCGACCGGATCCAGCTCGAGAAGACGAACGACGCGCTCTACGACACGTTCGTGGTGGTCGACTCGGGCGACTCGGACCTCCAGATCGGGCAGTCGGTCACGCGCCGGCAGCTCCGGGACATCAACTCGGAGATGAAGCGCGAGGCCAAGACCGAGGTCGAGGTCCGCGAGGCGGAGCTGGCCGTCGCCACGCCGGTGCTGCTCGGGATCACGCAGGCGGCGCTCGCGACGGACTCGTTCATTTCGGCCGCGTCCTTCCAGGAGACGACGAAGGTGCTCACCGAGGCGGCCATCGCGGCCAAGACGGACAACCTTCTCGGCCTCAAGGAGAACGTCATCATCGGCCACCTCGTCCCGGCGGGCACGGGCCTGCGGAACTACCGCGACGTGGTCGTGGGCAGCCGCCAGGAGCTCGAGGCGCTGCAGGCGACGCAGGACGCGCTCGACCGCGGCCTCGCGACCGGCGACGGCGACCTCCTCGGGGCGCCGGCGGCCCCGGCGGACGACGAGGCGCTCGCCGAGATCAACCGCCGGCTGGGCTAGGCCCCTCCGGGCGGTTCCGCCTCGGTGTCGAACGGGCGCCCCGGCTGCCTTCGGGCGGTCGGGGCGCTTTCGGTTTGGAACCCGCCTCGGGGACGGCCCCCAGGAGGCTTCGGCCGGCCGTCGCCGCCGAGCGTAGACACTCTCTGCGGCGGTCGGACAAGCCGGGTGGCACTCCGAACGCGTTCACCTGGGCGACGTGACGACCACGAGGCGGTGCGGGCGCAATTTCTGCCGATGCAGGCGAGACCGAGAGGGGCCGCTCGGCCCTCGCCACGCATATCGGCATGTCGCCTGTAGGGTTGCCCCCTACGCCCGGTACCGGGCCGGCATGGCCTGAGCGCTCGTCTCGGCCCGTCTCTGGCGGGCGCGCCGGGTTGGCTTCTTGCGGATCCTCCTGCCCCGCATGTCATGCCCGCTCCCGTTATCGTTGCCTCTGACCTCTCGGACCATGCCGCCGAGGCGCTCCAGTACGCGCTCCGGTTCCGGCCCGAGCCCGTCACGCTCTACCACGTCCACGACGTTTCGCACCCCGAGCCGTACGGCATCTCCGCTGGCGAGGCGTTCCAGGCCATGAACGTGGGCACAACGAGCCGCCACGTGGACGCGGCGCTGGCGGAAGCCGTGGGCGGGCTGGACGGCGTCGAGCCCGTCTGGGAGTCCGCCATCCGCCCCGTCGAGGCCATCTGCCGCTTCGCGGAGCGCACAGGCGCCGCGCTCGTCGTGATCGGAACCCACGGAAGAACGGGGTTTCGCCGCGCCGTGATCGGAAGCGTGGCTGAGGCCGTCGTCCGCGACGCTCCGTGCCCGGTCCTCGCCGTCCCGCTCGACGAGACCGACCCGTGGTCTGGGCGGCCGACGCGCCGCGTGCTCGCGGCCGTCGACCTCTTCGCCGGCGCCGAGCCCGTGGCCGACGAGGCGGCCCGTGTCGCTGACCTCGTGGGCGCCGAGCCGCCTATGCTCCTCCACGTCGAGGACGGGTCGGCCCCGGCTCTCGCGCGCGAGGTGGCCTCTGGCCCGTCCCGTCCGGAGACGGCCGAGCGCGCCGCGGCTGCCTTGACCGGCCGCCACGGCGACGTCCGGACGGCGAAGGGGCACGCGGGCCCTACCATCGTCGAGCGTGCGGCGGCGCTCAACGCCGACCTCGTCGTTGTCGGGACCGGTCAGCGGCACGGGGCCGCCCGCGCGCTTGGGAGCGTGGCTGCCAAGGTCCTCCGCACGGCCCGGCGCCCGGTCCTCGTGGTGCCCACCCCGCCCGATACGGAGTCGTAGCCGCCCTCCCTGTCTTCCTCTGTCGGCACAAGCCAGCACGTAGCGGACCCTCAGCTCCAGCCAACGACGAGAGGCTCCAAGGTCAACCGCCGGCTGAACTCAACCCCCGCCTCGGTGCCGAGCCGGCGCCCCGGCGGCCTCCGTCGGTCGAGCGCTTTGCGTTGGGGGATCCGCCTCAGGGGCGACGGTGATCCGCGTGCGAGACGTTCAGCGTGAGGGAGGTACAGACCCGCGCTCGCCCATGCTCCGCCTCTTCCTTCTCACAGCGATCCTCACCCCGGTCGCCGGCCAGAGCGCGACCGACGCGCACGCCCAGGCTGAGCGCCAGATGCACGCCACCCTCGTCGCGCAGGGCCTCTCGGCTGCCGAGGCCGACGACGTCGTCGGGTGCACGATGCGCGAGGCGTCGCCGACCGGCGAGCCGTGCTCCGAGGACCGAATCGCGCGGCTCCTCGGCGCCCCCGAGGCGGAGTCCGCGCCGGAGGCTGTCGCGCCAGCGCCGGTCCCCGAGGCAGCCGACGCCCCTGATACCAAATCCGGTTATTCTATGAGGGTATGGTTAGTGCCGCCGGGCCACCAGTGGAACAGAGTCCGGCTCCGGATCCGCTCCGGCTGATCCGTCAACGACACGCACCGCTCGGCCAACGCCGTCTCCAAGTCTGCCA
>JBCCQJ010000119.1:0-12890 GCA_039024395.1 Bacteroidota bacterium
CCGCGCCGTCGATCAGGCCGTCGACCGCCTGGGGGTGGGTCGCGTCGTGGGTGATGGCTTGGGCGCCGGTCGCCGCGGCGAGCGCCCCGAGGCGGTCGGCGTCGCGCGCGCCGAGGACGACGTGCGCGCCCTCGGAGGTGAGCCGGCGGGTGAGCGGGGCGCCGATGCCACCGGTGCCACCGATGAGGACGTAGACGGGAGGGTTCATGTCAAGACCCGGTCGGGCCGGAGAGGAGCGTGTCGATGATGTGGACGACCCCGTTGTCGCCGTCGAGGTCCGCCTCGGTGATCGTCGCCGCGGTGCCGCGCGTGTCGCGGAGGGCGACGCCCGCGTCGGTGGCATTCAGCGTGAGGTCGGAGCCCGCCACCGTCTCGATCGTGATCTCGCCGAACACGTCGCCCGAGAACGTCCGGTTGGCGAGCACGTGCGCGAGCAGGCGAGCGCGGAGCGCCTCGGGGTCGGCGCGCAGCGCGTCGAGGTCGACATCGGCGAAGGCGGCGTTCGCAGGCGCGAACACGGTGAACACCTGCGCGGTGTCGGCCAGCGTCTCGCGCAGGCCGGCCACGTCGACGAGCGACGCGAACGTGCTCAGCCGAGGCGAGGTCTCCGCCACGTCGAGGGCCGTCTGGCGAGAGGACGTCGGGGACGTCGGTGCCGGTGGTGGCTCGAGCGCGGGTTCGGCGGCGTCGTCGCCGCACGCGGCCAGTGCGAGGGCGACCAGGAGAAGCGAAAGGCGGTGCATGAAGGGCGGGCGGGGGCGGTAGAGAACCCTCACGCCGCGCCCGGTTCCCCCACGATCCGCACGCTCTCCGGGACGAACGCCTTCAGCATCTCGTACAGCCGCCTGAGCGGCAGCCCGACGACGTTCGGATAATCGCCGTCGATGCGGTCGACCAGAAGCGCCCCGACGTCGTCCTGGATGCCGTATGCGCCGGCCTTGTCGAGGGGCGACCCCGTCGCGACGTACGCTGCGATTTCGTCGTCCGACACGTCGGCGAACGTGACCGATGTCGTCTCGTGGGCTGTCGCCGACCGGTCCCCGAGGCGGAGCGCCATCCCCGTCACGACGGTGTGCGTGCGTCCGCTGAGGCGCCGGAGCGTCGCCATCGCCGCCTCGGGGGTCGGCGGCTTGCCCAGGATCTCGCCGTCGAGGACGACCACGGTGTCGGCCCCCAGCACGAGCGCACCCGACGCGTCGACGGCCTCGGCCTTGCGGAGGGCCACCGCCTCGGCGGCCGCGCCCACCCCGAGGCGGTCGGGCCAGGTCTCGTCGGCGCCGCTGGGGCGGACGTCGAACGCGAGCCCGAGGCGGGCGAGAAGCGTGCGCCGCCTCGGGGAGGACGACGCGAGGACGAGCGGCAGGTCGAGGCGGAGCATGGCGCGGGCGAGGCCGCGCCAAGATCGCTCCGCTCAACGGAATGCCGGACGCCGCCGCGGCCCCGGCACCTTTTTGTGGAACACCTCGGGGACGAACGCGCTCAGCAGGTACAGGACCGCGTGGAACACCAGGCCGAACAGCAGGGCGCCGAGGCCCAGCCAGTCGCCGTAGCGGACGTAGAACGTCTCCGCCTCGTGGGTGGGCACGTCGACGGTGGTCGAGCCCTGCTCCATCAGGCCTGCGATCTCCTCGATGGCACCGCTCGGCCGGATCAGGGCCGACACGCCCCCGACGGTCGCCATCACGACCGCGCGACGCGACTCGATCGCGCGGAGGCGCGTGAAGTGGAGGTTCTGGTAGAGCCCTGCCGAGCGGCCCCAGCGGCTGTCGTGCGACAGGGCGACGATCAGGTCGGCTCCGTCGGCCGTGGTCTGCCGGAGGCGGTCGCCGCGAAGCGACTCCGACCCGAACGCCGTCCCGATCTGGATGTCGCCGTCGTGGAGCGCCATCTGAGCCGCGCCCCGAGACCCCGAGGTGCCCTGCACATACCGCATCCGCGAACGGTCCGGCCGGAACAGCAGCGCCGACTCTCGGCTGTCGGGCGACATAAAGGGCTGGCTGGACGGCTCGGTGGTCGTCGCGCCGGCGAGCAGCGACACGCCCCGCTGCTCGGTCCACCGCTGGATCTGGGCGTAGAGGCCCTGCGTGCCTTGGTTCTCGGGGACGGAGGCGATCGATGCCTGCGGCCAGAGGATCAGCCCGACCCCTTCAGCCGGCGCCACCGAGGCGGTCGAGTCCAGGGTCGTCCACCGCTGGAGCAGGTTGTTGGAGAGCGAGGCGAGGTAGTCGACCTTGTCGCTGGTCGACCGCTCGGCCCACTCGGTCGGGAGCAGGCCGGGCTGCACGATGCCGACGCGTGCGTACCCATCGGGGACGTCGGCCTGCGCGGTGCGCACGGCGCCGTAGGCGACCGGGAGGGCGATCAGGACGGTAAAGAAGGCCACCGAGATGCCGCGCTCGCCGTAGCGCTCGCCGGGCTTCGTCGACTGGGGGAGCACCAAGAACGCCGCCGCGTTCAGAAGCAGCACCCAGGCACTCAGCAGCGTCACGCCGCCGATGTCGGCCATCTGGATGAACTCGACCGCGCCGACCTGCGTGTGGCCCAGCAGAAGCCAGGGGATCGACAGCTCCGACCGGAGGAGGAGATACTCGGCCGCGACCACGTTCGTGATGAGGGCGAGCAGGCCGAGCCGGATGCCGTGGCGGTCTTTCACCAGACCCGACAGCGTGAAGGCGACGACCAGGGGAAGCGGGACGAGGAACAGGCTCAGGCCGCTCTGTGCAGCCTGCGAGGCATCGGGGTTGAACAGGACCCAGAACCCGACGCAGCAGCTCGTCGTGAGCAGGAGCGCGTACAGCTCGCGCACGTAGGACAGGGACGGCGTCCGGATGCTCCAGCGCACCAACAGGGGGACGAGGCCGACCCACGCGAGCGGGTAGAATCCGAGCGGGGGGAGGCTGAGGGCGATCAGAAGAGCGCCGGTGAGCGACCAGCCGAACGAACTGAACGGGCGGTGCTGCGCGCGGGGGCGGGAGGCCATGCGGGTGCGACGAGATGACGGCCGTGTCGGTATCGTCGGAGGGCCGGAGCCGATTAAGTCCAGAGCAGGATCAGGATTTCCCCGGTGCGGCCGGGCTATCTTCGCCGCGTCGACCACTCCCCCTGGCTCTCGCGTGTCTGTTCTTACCATCTGCAACCACAAAGGCGGGACGGGGAAGACCACCTCGTCCATCCACCTCGCCGCCGCCTTCGGCGTGCGGGGCCACCGCGTCCTCGTGGTCGACTTCGACCCCCAGGGCTTCCTCACGCGGATGGTCGGGGCGCCGGAGCCGGCGCCCGAGGCGTCGTCGCTCGGCCTCCTCGATCCAGCGGCCGACCTCCGGTCGTTCCCGGTCCACGCCGCCAGCGGCTTCGACCTGATCGGCTCGTCAATGGCGCTCACGAAGGCCATGCGCTCGCTCAACAAGCCCACCGACGTGATGTGGCTGCGCGAGACGATCCGCGCCGGGCACGACTACGCCCTCATCCTGCTCGACACGGCCGCCGCGCTGTCCGTGTTCACGATGAACGCCCTCGTGGCGAGCGACCACGTCGTGGTGCCCGTGACGCCGGAGTACCAGCCCGTCGTCGGGGCCGAGCAGACGTGGCAGACGGCCCGCCTGGTGCGGAGCAAGCTGAACCCACGCCTCCAGGCGCCCCGGTTTTTGCTCACGCAGGTCGACGCCCGGCTGACGCGCCACGCGCGCTACTCCGACTACCTCCGGCAGAAGTACGCCGAGGCGGTTCTCGGCACGGCGATCCGAACCAGCTCGTCGCTCGCCGTCGCCAGCCGCGACGGTCGGACGGTGTTCGACGCCCGCGTGACCACCCGCGGGGCGGTGGACTACGCGGCGGCAGCCCGCGAGATCGAGGCCGACCTCTTCCCGGATCCCTCCACCGACGAGAGTCCCGCCGCCTCGGGGCCCGCCGCCTCGGGGACAGTTGCCTCGGAGACGGTCGTCTCGGGGCCTGCCGCCTCGGGGGCCGACACCGAGGCGGGCGGAGACGGGAGCGGGGCGCCCGAGCCGGCCGCGCGGCCGGGCCTCGGGGCGGCCTTCGTCTACCGAGACCCCGAGGCGGACGCGCCAGCCGGCATGACCTGGACGACCCTCGACGCCCTCTAGCCCATGCCCACCTCGGACGCAGGCTCGGACCGTTTCTCGTCCCGGTGGGCGCTCATCCTGAGTGTGCTGGGCATCGCCGTCGGGACGGGCAACATCTGGCGCTTCCCGCGCATCGCGGCCAAGACCGGCGGCGACGACGGCGCGGGCGCCTTCCTGATCGCCTGGGTCGTGTTCCTGCTGGTCTGGAGCCTCCCGCTCATCATCGCCGAGTACGCCCTCGGGCAGCGCGGCCGCAAGGGCGTGGTGGGCACGTTCTCGGACCTCACGCAGGGCCGGTTCGCTTGGATGGGCGCCTTCGTGGCGTTCGTGGCCGCGGCCATCATGTGCTACTACAGCGTGGTCGCCGGGTGGTGCCTTTACTACACCGCCTCGATGCTCGCGAGCGACCTGCCGCTGAGCGTCGAGAGCGCCCAGGCGTCGTGGGACGCCTTCCAGGGCTCGGGCCTGCCGATCGCCCTCCACGGCGCGATGATGCTCCTCGGGGCCGTCGCCTGCTTCCGCGGCGTGTCGAGCATCGAGCGCGCGAACCGGGTGCTCGTGCCGACGCTCCTCGTGATCGTCCTGATCGCCGTCGTGCGGGCGGTCACGCTGCCTGGCGCGGGTGCGGGCATCGCGTACCTGTTCACGCCCGACTGGTCGGTGCTCGCGCAGCCCGCGACGTGGCTCGAGGCGCTCACGCAGAACGCCTGGGACACCGGCGCCGGCTGGGGCCTCATCCTGACCTACGCCGCCTACATGCGGCGCGAGGACGGCATCGTGCGAAACGCCGTGCTCACGGGCGTCGGCAACAACGTCGTGTCGCTGCTGTCGGCGACGATGGTGTTCGGGATCGTGTTCTCGGTGCTCGGCGCCCAGATGTCGAACGCCGAGGTGCTCGAGGTGATGCGGCAGTCCGGCCCCGCCTCGACGGGGCTCACGTTCATCTGGATGCCGCAGCTCTTCGCCGAGATGCCGCTCGGCAAGCTCTTCGCCGTCGGCTTCTTCCTGGCGCTCACGTTCGCGGCGCTCTCGTCGCTGATCTCGATGATCGAGATGTCGTCGCGCGTCTTCGTCGACTTCCAGGTGCCCCGCTCAACCGCGGTGCCGGCGGTCGCGGTCGGCGCGTTCCTCCTCGGGGTGCCGAGCGCCATCTGGGGCGATTTCTTCGGCAACCAGGACTTCGTGTGGGGCGTGGCGCTCATGATCTCGGGCGCCTTCGTCGCCTTCGCCGTCACGACGTACGGGCCGGACCGCCTGCGCGCCGAGACGGGCACCGAGGCGGACTGGCGGCTGCCGCGCCTCTGGAACACGTGGATGAAGGTCGCGATTCCGCTCCAGGCCGTCGTGCTGCTGGGGTGGTGGCTGTGGCAGGCGACGACGGAGAGCTTCACCGCGCGCTGGTGGGACCCGTTCGAGCCCTACAGCGCCGCCTCGTGCGTGGTCCAGTGGTCGATCGCCCTCGTCGCCTTCGTGCTGCTCAACAAGTGGATGGCCCGCCGCGTCGGCACGCCCGAGGCGAAGGAGGTGACCGCATGACGACCGCCTCGGCCCTTCGACTCCACCTATGCGCCGTTATTGCAATCGTCTTCTTTGTCGGGTGCGCCGGCCCCGAGGCGGGTACCCGCGCCGCCCCCCCCTCGGGGCCGCTCACCCGCGCCGAGGCGACCGACTACCGCGAGACGTCGACGCACGCCGACGTGCTCGCCTTCCTCGGCCAGGTCGAGGGCGAGCAGATCCACCTCGGGGTGTTCGGGCAGAGCGGGGAGGGCCGCGACCTCCCGTTCGCCGTCTGGGGCGCGCCGTCCGCCGACCCCGAGGCGGTCCGCCAGACCGGCAAGACGCGCGTGCTGGTGTTCGCCAACATCCACGCCGGCGAGGTGGCCGGCAAGGAGGCGGCGCTGATGCTCCTCCGCGACCTCGCGAACGGGATGCACGCCCGGTGGGCCGACAGCCTCGTCGTGATGGTCGCGCCGAACTACAACGCCGACGGCAACGAGCGCGTGGCCCTCGACAACCGGCGCCTCCAGTTCGGGCCGGTCGGGGGGATGGGGCAGCGGCCCAACGCAGCCGGGCTCGACCTCAACCGCGACTTTATGAAGCTCGCCTCCCCCGAGGCGCGCGCCCTCGTCGGGCTCCTTGGCGACGCCGACCCGCACGTCGTGGTCGACCTCCACACGACGAACGGGACCCACATGGGGTACCACCTCACGTACGCGCCCGGGCTGTCGCCCAGCACGCCGGCGCCCATCGACCGGGCGCTCCGCGACGACTGGCTGCCGGCCATCTCGGAGGCGATCCTCGCCAGCGACGACCTCGCGACGTGGCACTACGGCAACGTGCCGGGCGCCTTCGGCGAGGCAGCGACGGCGCCTCGGGGCTGGTACTCGTTCAGCGCGCAGCCGCGGTTCGGGACCAACTACGTCGGCCTGCGGGGTCGCTACGCGATCCTCTCCGAGGCGTACAGCTACGCCCCGTTCGACGAGCGCGTGGTGGTGACCAAGCGGTTCGTCGAGGAGATCCTGAACCAGGCGTGGGCGCGCGCCTCCGAGGTCCGCCGTCACACCGCCGACGCCGACGCCGCCTCGGTGGTCGGCGAGGAGATCGCGGTGCGTGCGACGTGGGACCCCCTCCCCGAGCCGCAGCCGGTCCTCCTCGGGGCCGTCGACACGGTCGCGCACCCGACGACCGGCGACCCGATGCTCGCGCGCCGCGACGTGCGGACACCCGAGACGATGCCGGCCTACGTCCGCTTCGCCGCCTCGGAGACGGTGACGGCCCCCGAGGCATACGTGCTCCGCCTCGGGGCCGGCCTCGACAGGGTATCCGATCTCCTCGACGCGCACGGAATCGCGTACGAGGTCGATCGGAGTTCTCGCACCCTCGCGGAGTCGTCGGTCGAGCGATTCCGCGTCGACAGTGTGCGCGTTGCGCCGCGACCCTTCCAGGGGATCCGAATGCAGCAGGCCTGGGGGGAATGGGAGGCCGTTCCGCCCTCCGTGATGGTCGACATTGAGGGCACGGAGATGAGGTCGGCCCCTGGACCGGCGCTCGTCATCCCCGTCGACCAGCCGCTGGGCCGCCTCGTGGTGGCGCTCTTCGAGCCGCGCTCCGACGACGGCCTCGTCGCGTGGGCGATCCTCGGCCCCGAGGCGCTGCCCGAGGGCGGATTCGCGGCAATCGAACGCATCCCTGCCCGCTAGGCTGGCACTTCCCCCCGCCTCGGCGCGTTCTTGCGCCTCGACTCGACCGCTCCCCATGCGCTTTTCTCTTCTTCTGGTCGCCCTCCTCGGTGTCTCCGCTTGTGCCGACGCCCCGGCGTCTCCCGCCGAGGCGGCGTCCGACGAGGCCTCCGCCGCCGACGAGGCCGGCCCCGTCATCGAGGTGGCCTCAGCCGAGTCGCTCGTCCAGGACCTCGACGGCCTCGGGGCCGAGACGGTGGTGCTCAACTTCTGGGCGACGTGGTGCGCCCCGTGCCGCCAGGAGTTCCCCGAGTTCGTCCACTTCGACAACGAGATGGACGGCGAGAACGTCGAGGTCCGCTTCGTGTCGCTCGACAACCCCCGCGACCTCGACGCCATCCGCACGTTCCTCGCCGAGCACGACGTCGACGAGCCGTCGTACCTCTACACCGGCACCGGCGACATCACGCGCGAGCTGGACCTGTTCGCGCCCGGTGGCATCCCGGTCACCATGATTCTCGACGGCGAGGGCATCCGGCAGTACACCCACATCGGCCTGATGCCGTACGACGAGCTGGTGCGGACCGTCGCGGCCGTCCGCGCGGGCGAAGACCCCACCCCGACCTCCTGATGCGCGTCCTCACGCTCGCCCTCCTCGGGGCCGTCCTCGTCCCGCTCTCCGCCTCGGCGCAGATCAGCCAGGGCGCGGCGCTTCCCCTCGCCGACGCCACGTTCGCGGCCGCCGACGGCGCCACGGTCCGCCTCGGGGAGGCCATGGGCGAGAGCGGCCTCGTGGTGGTGCTGTGGAGCAACACCTGCCCGTGGTCGACCCGCTACATCGACCGCCTGACAGCGCTCGTGGCCGACTACACACCAGCGGGCGTCTCGTTCGTGTTCGTCAACTCGAACGACCCGAGCAACGAGCGCGAGAGCGCCGACGCCTCGCGCGAGTACGCCGCCGCGCGCGGCCTCGCGGCGCCCTACCTCGCCGACCGTGACGCGGCCCTCGCCGACGCCCTCGGGGCGACGAACGCGCCGCACGTCTACTTCTTCGGCCCCGACCGCCGCCTGCTCTACGACGGTGCCATCGACGACAGCCCGGCCGACGTGGCGCGCGTGCAGGCCGCCTACCTCCGCCTGGCGATGGACCAGAGCATCGCCGGCCTGCCGATCGAGGTCCAGCGGACGCAGGCGTTCGGCTGCACCATCAAGCGGACCGGCTCGTGAGCGGGTCCGCCTCGGGGGCGCCGCTCGTCTCCACCCCAGACCGCCTCGAGGCGGTCGTCGCGCGTGCTCGGCAGCAGCCGGCCGTGGCCGTCGACACCGAGTTCGTGTGGGAGCGGAGCTACTACCCGGGCCTCGGGCTCGTCCAGCTCGGCTTCGGCGGCGACGACATCCACCTGCTCGACACCGTCGGCCTCGACGACCTCTCGCCCCTGGGCGCCCTCCTCGAGGACAAGGCGGTCGTGAAGGTGCTCCACGACGCGACGCAAGACCTCCAGATCCTCGCCCGCGCCACGGGCGCGACCCCGAGGCGGGCCTTCGACACGCAGCGCGCCGCCGGCTTCGTCGGGCTGCCGTCGACGCTGTCGCTCCAGGACCTCATCGAGTGGTCGTCCGACCTCCGCCTCGGCAAGGGCGAGACGCGAACGAACTGGCTCCAGCGGCCGCTCTCCGACAAGCAGGTCCGCTACGCCGCCAACGACGTACGCTACCTCCTCGAGGCCCACGACGCGCTCCGCGCCGAGGCCAAGTCGCGCGGCCGGCTCGCGTGGCTCGACGAAGAGATGGCCCGCTACGACGACCCCGGCCTCTACGCCGAGGCGGACCCCCACGACGCCGTCGACCGCGTCAAGGCGCGCGGCATCGGACGGCTGTCCGGACGTCAGCGAGCCGTGCTGCGCACGGTTGCCGCGTGGCGCGAGCGCGAGGCCCGCCGCCTCGACCGGACCCGTCGGATGGTGCTCCCCGACGATGCGCTGGCTGCCGTCGCCGAGCGCATGCCGCGCTCCGAGGACGACCTGCGCAAGGCGCGCCTGACCGACAAGCAGATCCACCGCTACGCCGACGGCCTGCTCGCGGCTGTCGAGGCCGGGCACGACGCCCCAGCGGAGACCGTCGCCCGTCGCGGCCGCCCCGGTCCGGACGAGTTGCGCGCGTCGGCCCGCCTGCTTGTGGTGCAGGGACTGGTCGCCGGCCGCTGCGAGCGCGAGGGCGTCGACACGGCACTGATCGCGACCAAGGCGCAGCTCTCAGGCCTTGTCGAGGCCGGCCCCGAGGCGGTCGCCGACGCCCTGCCCGGGTGGCGCTACGGCTTCATCGGTCGCGACCTCGAGGCGCTGATGCGCGGCGAGCTGGCTGTCCGCCTCGATGGGGAGGAGGGGTGGCCGGAGGCGCTGGGCGCGTAGGGCGCCCTTCGGGCTCCTGAAAAGGAATGGGGGGCGCGCTTCGCGCGCGGAGGACTGGGGGGACGACCGCAGGGAAGCGTTTCGATGGAGTGTGCCGCTATCGCACCAGGGTCCCGTGTCGAGCCGCATCGGGGAGGCGATTTCGGCCGCTGGTTCGTTGCCTGGAAGCGGTTGCGGCGGTACGTTGCCGCATTGCGTCATCATTGAGCGTTCGACATGTACGACTACGTCATCGTGGGCGGCGGCAGCGCCGGCTGCGTCCTCGCCGCGCGGCTGAGCGAGGACCGCGACGTCCGCGTGCTCCTCCTCGAGGCGGGGAAGGCCGACGACCGGGCCGAGATCCACATCCCGGCCGCGTTCCCGCGCCTCTTCCAGTCCGAGGCCGACTGGAACTACCACACCGTCCCGCAGCCCGACGCGGCGAACCGCCCGCTCTACTGGCCCCGCGGCAAGGTCCTCGGCGGGTCGTCGTCGATCAACGCGATGATCTACATCCGCGGCCACCACGGCGACTACGACCGCTGGGCGCGCGACGGCTGCGAGGGGTGGGGCTATGCCGACGTGCTGCCGGTCTTTAAGCGGAGCGAGGACAACGCGCGCGGGGCCGACCCCTACCACGGCACGGGCGGCCCGATGCGCGTCGAGGACGCCCGCGACCCGAGCCCGATCAGCGCGGCCTTCGTCGAGGCCTCGACCCAGGCCGGGCACCCCGAGAACGCTGACTTCAACGGCGCCGAGCAGGCGGGCGCCGGCCTCTACCAGCTCACGCAGCGCGGCGGCCGCCGCGTGTCGACGGCCACGGCGTTCCTGCGCCCGGCCCGCCGCCGCCCCAACCTGACCGTCTGGACGGGCGCCCACGCAACGCGCGTTGTCACCGAGGCGGGCCGCGCGACCGCCGTCGAGTTCGTCCGCGACGGGCGGACCGAGCGGGTCCACGCCGCGCGCGAGATCCTGCTCTGCGGCGGCGCCATCAACTCGCCGCAGCTCCTGATGCTCTCTGGCATCGGCCCGTCCGATCACCTCGGGGCTCTCGGCATCGAGGTCGTGGCCGACCGCCCCGAGGTGGGCGAGAACCTCCAGGACCACCTGATCGTGGGGGTCCGCTACCGGCTCCGGACCTCGACCTCGCTCCTGAGCGCCGAGTCGCCGCTGAGCGTGGCCCGCTACCTGACGACGCGGCGCGGGATGCTGGCGTCGAACATCGCCGAGGCGGGCCTGTTCGCGACGACGCGGGCGGGCGCGGCGATCCCGGACGTCCAGTTCCACGTCGCGCCGGCGCTCTTCGAGGCCCACGGCCTGACGCCGCCGACCGAGCACGGCTTCTCGCTCGGCCCGACGCTCGTCGGCACCGAGAGCCGGGGGCGCCTCCGCCTCGGGGCCGCCGACCCGTTCGCGGCGCCGGAGATCGACCCCGCCGCGCTCACCGAGGCGGCCGACCTCGACACGCTGGTGGCCGGCGTCGAGATGGCTCGCGAGATCGCGCACCAGCCGGCCTTCGACCCGTTCCGCGCCGAGGAGATCGACCCCGGCGCGGCCTCGACCTCGCGCGCCGGGCTGGAGCAGTACGTCCGCGAGACGTGCGAGACGCTTTATCACCCCGTCGGCACGTGCCGGATGGGCGCCGACGCCGCCTCGGTGGTCGACCTGGACCTGCGCGTGCGCGGCGTCGACGGCCTCCGCGTGGTCGACGCGAGCGTGATGCCGACCATCCCCAACGGCAACACCGCCGCCCCGACGGTGATGATCGCCGAGCGGGCCGCCGACCTCCTCCGAGGCGCCGCCTCGGGGACGACCTCTCGTGCTGCCGACTCAGCCCCCGAGGTGGTCGCGTAATACGCGCTCGACGCCCTCGGCGAGTTGGGTCCAGTCGGCCGCCGGGTGCTTCGTCACCGTCACGAAGTCGGGCACGATCATCAGCGAGTGGACGCCGGGCAGCGAGAACAGCTCGGCGCCAAGCGGGTGGTCGGCCGCCTCGCGGGCCGAGTGGAAGGCGTGGAGGCCCGCTTCGATGATCTGAGCGTCCGAGACCTCGAACTTGAGGCTGTTCGGGTTGGGCGTGGGAGACGAGCGGATGCGCATGGGGCGTGAGGTCCAAGTTCAGAGTTCGGGGTTGAGAGTTCAGGGTGCAGAGTTGCCTCGTGTCTGCCCTCAACTCCGAACCGGGAACTCCGAACTCTGAACTCTCGCAATCGATTCCGAGGCAACCTCGCGGGGGGGGAGCGGGTAGGCACGGCCCCTCCGCCGACTCCCCTCGCTCCTCGATGGCCTCCTCGCGCCCACCGGCCGACCCATCTCCGCCCCGTACGCCCCCGAGGCGGCCCGCCTCGACGCTCCCGGCGCCCACCTCGGAGCCCTCGCCGGTCCTCGACCCCGAGGCGCGGCCGCTCCCGGAGTCGCAGAGGCTCCCGCCGCATCGCGACAAGCTGGAGCGCGTAACCGACCACGTGGCGGCCATCTCGGCCGACCTCCAGGAGTGGGTCGAGCTGCGGATCGCGCTCGTCAAGCGCCAGGTCGAGGGGCTGATCGGCATCAAGGAGCGGGTCGAGCACCTCGCCGAGGCGGCGAAGCTGGCCGTGCCCGGCCTCATCCTGGTCGTGATCGGGCTGCTGTTCCTGCTTGTCACCATCGCGCTCGCCCTGGGGCAGTGGTGGGGCAGCTACGCGCTCGGCTTCCTGGCCGTCACCACGGTTCTGGTTCTCGTGGGCCTCGTGCTCCTCTGGCTCGGCAAGCGGCGCTATGATGCGGCCGAGGCGATCGTCGCCGAGGCCAAGCGCGTCGAGCGCGACCGGCGCTCGATCTCCCGCGACGGCCTCGCCGCCGCCCAACGCAAAACGGCCCAGCCGTCCGCTACCTGATGTCCACGTCCGGCCCCAACGCCACGACCGGCGCCCTCAAACCCGCCCTGGGCTCGGTTCCCAGCCCGCCCGTCACGGTTGACGGCGGCGTGAGCCTCGACGCGCTCTCGGCCGAGGAGCTGGAGCAGCGCCTCGAAGCGCGCGAGCGCGACCTCAAGTCCCACCTCGCCGCGCTCCGCCACGAGGCGGTCACCATTGCCGACGACGTCAACATCGGAGGGCGGCCGCTGATGGACATCATCCGCGCCCAGCCCGTCGTCGCCGTCGCGACGGCCGTCGCCACGGGCGCCCTCCTCGGGGTGCTTCTCGGCGCGCGCGCGCGCGCCAAGCGCCGGCCTGCCCTCGATGACGGCATCGACTTCGGCC
>JBCCQJ010000120.1:0-12754 GCA_039024395.1 Bacteroidota bacterium
CCGATGTCTCCCCTCACCAACTCCATGGCTCCCACCTTGCCCGCCTTCCACCACCGCGGCTTCGAGTTGGATATTCAGAGCCGAGGCGCAGGCTTCGCATTCGCCGTCTCGCACGACGGCCTGGCCCTTCATGCCTCAGCCCCGACGCACCGTACGTCCCTGTCTGCCGAGCGCGCGGCCCGCCAGTTCGTAGACGACGCGCTCGCACCGTTCGAGCGGACGGCGCTGGCCCACACCGCATAGAAAAGCCCCGGCCGTCCCGAGGCCGAGGCACGCAAGGCGACTGCCACCGGCCGGCTAGTCGTCCTCGAAGTAGAAGTCTTCGTTGTGGGTCGGGTAGTCCGGCCAGACCTCCTCGATGCTCTCGTACGGCGCCCCGTCGTCTTCCATCTCTTCAAGGTTTTGGATGACCTCAGCGGGCGCCCCGGTCCGATCGGCATAGTCGATCAGTTCCTCCTTGGTCGCCGGCCAAGGCGCGTCTTCGAGGGTCGCTGCAAATTCGAGCGTCCAGTACATACAGGGGTCGGTCTAGGAGAAGCGGGGCGCCGGGCACGATAGAACCGCGTGCCGGGAAATGCAACGCCTCCCAGCGAGGAGGTTCCACAGGGGGCCTGCCCCGCCTCGGGGCGACGCGGTCGATCGGCACCGGTGTGGCTTCGACCGCCCGGACCCTAGTCGAAGGAGACGGTCTGCGAGCGGGAGGCCGCGAGAAGCTCCCGATACTGCGCCGGCGTCACGTCGGGGACGAAGGTCGCGACCGGGTTGATCGGCGTCCGCGCCTCGTCGAGGCGGCGGACCTCGTAGTGGAGGTGCGGGGCGGTCGAGAGGCCGGTGTTGCCGCTGTAGGCGATCGTCTGGCCGCGCCGGACGAGCGAGCCCACCTCGATGCCATCGGCGACGCGCGAGAGGTGGGCGTAGCGCGTCATCTTGCCCGCGAGCGGGTGCTCGACGTCGATGATGTTGCCGTAGCCGCCGCGCGCACCGATGAAGCTGACGCGGCCGTCCCCGGTGGCGAAGAGCGGCGTCCCGATGGGCGTCGGGAAGTCGACGCCGGCGTGCATCCGGTTGACGCGCAGGATCGGGTGGAAGCGCATCCCAAAGCCCGAGGTGAGGCGCGCGTTGCGGAGCGGCAGGATGGCCGGCTGCTGGCGAAGCACCGCGTCGCGCTGCCCGGCGAGGTTCCGGAGCTCGTCGTAGGACTGGCTCTGGAGCGTGAGCTGCCGCTCGAGGCGGTCGAACCGCTCGGACGTCTCGGTGAGGAGGTCGGCCGTCGGCGCCGAGAAGCCCGCGAACCGACGTTCCTCGGCGCCGCCGACGCCCATCTGGAACTCATCCTCGGTGATCGGCTCGGCGTTGAGGACCGTCCGGTAGATCTCGCGGTCCGCCTCGGCGAGGGTCTCCAGCTCCTCCGAGAACGACGTCAGGCGGGCGTTGGCGCTCGTGAGCTGCTCGCGCAGGACGTCGATCTCCTCGCTCTGCGCCACCTCGGTGGGCGACGTCACGAGGCTCGAGAGCACCCCCACCCCGACGGCACTCAGGACGAGGGAGAGCGAGAGAACGGCGCCGACCTTCAGCCAGAGGCCCTTTCGAGAGGGCTCGACCTCGACGAAGGTGCAGGCGTCGTGGTCGTAGTAGTAGTAGCGGTTGTCGGCCATGCGAGGGAGAACGTGAGGGACGTCTTCAGTGGCCGCTCCTCGGCTCGGGCCTGATGGGTCGCAGGCCCGAGCGGGAGAGCGGGATCCAGGGCGCTCTCCGGAGGCTCCGCAACAACCGCGCCAGGGCAGATGGCTGCGAGAGCGCACAGCAAGCGGGTGGGCTGCCGGTGGTGGGCGCGCTCGGACGGCCGCAAACATAGGCCGAGGGCCCGACCGCGGCAAGCGGGGCCTCTCCGACACCGCGTTCTACTCGAATTCTGGACGGTTCTGTCGCGTCTCCCCACCTCGGGGCCGGTGCCTCCGGGCGCCGAGGCAAGACCCGGCGCCCTCCCTCCCCGAGGCGGGTGCGCCGTTGGCGGACCGGCGCGACGCCACGCGCGCAGGTCGGCTGCGCCAGCCGGAACGAGTTTCCGCGCCTACTCGGTGTCGCTTTCGAACCACTCGATGCCGCGACGTCCCAGCCCGCCCCCCGGCGGCACGGCCACGTCGGCCTTCTGGTCGATCCGCTCGCGGAGTCGCTGCGCGAACTCCTCGGCCGGGTCGTAGCCGTAGTGCTGGAGCAGGTAGTTCATGGCGATCACCTCGCAGATGACCGTCACGTTCTTGCCCGGCGTGATGGGCAGCTTCACGAGCGGCAGCGGCACGTCGAGGATCGACTCGGTCTCGGTCACCATGCCGATCCGCGTGTACTCCTCGTTCTCGTTCCACGGGTGGATCCGGACGATCACCTCGACGCGCTTCTGGTACCGGATCGCGCGGACGCCGAACATCGACCGCACGTCGATGATGCCGAGGCCGCGGATCTCCATGAAGTGCTTCGCGAGGTCGGTGCCGGCGCCCATGAGCACGTTGCCAGCCTTGCGCGTCGCGATCACGACGTCGTCGGCCACGAGGCGGTGGCCCCGCTCGACGAGGTCGAGGGCGATCTCGGACTTGCCGATGCCGGCCGGCCCGGAGAGCAGAAGCCCGATCCCGTACACGTCGACGAGCGACCCGTGCACGGTCACCTGTTGGGCGAACTGGTCTTCGAGGAAGTCCCGGAGGCGGTCCATGAAGGGCACCGTCTTCTCGGGCGTCCGGAACAGCGGCACGCCGTGCGCCTCGGCGAGGGCGACGAGGTCGTCCGGGAGGGGGTTGCCGGCCGCGAGCAGGATGCAGGGGACGTCGTAGCTGAGCAGCGTCGCGAACGCCTCGTGGGCGCGCTCGGGCCCGAGCCACCCCAGGTAGCGGCACTCGGTGTTGCCCAGCACCTGGACGCGGCGGTGCTCGAAGTGCTCGGCGTAGCCGGCCAGCACCAGCCCCGGCCGGTGGACGTGCCGCTCGACGATGCGCCGCTCCGACGCGTCCGCCTTGTTGGCGGGCACCAGCTCCACCCCGACCCGGTCGCGGAGCTGCTCGACGAGGTGGGCGACCGAGATCGACTCCTTCCGGTAGGGCTGGGGCTTGCGCATCAGGGCACCTCGACGGTGTCGAGCACGCGGCCGACGATCTGCTCCGACGTGACCTCCTCGGCTTCGGCCTCGTACGTCACCGCGACGCGGTGGCGGAGCACGTCGAGCGCGATCGCGCGCACGTCGTCGGGCGTGGCGTAGGCGCGCCCCTGGAGGAAGGCGTGGGCGCGGGCGGCAAGGCCGAGGGCGATCGACGCCCGCGGGCTGGCCCCGTAGGCCACGAGCCCGTCGAGATCCCCGAGGCGGTAGCGCGTCGGCTCGCGGGTGGCCAGCACGAGGTCGACGATGTACTCCTCGACGCGGCCGTCGAGGTACACCTCGTCCACGACGCCCCGGGCGGCCAGGATCTGGCCGGGCGTCACGACGGTCTCCGCCTCGGGGAGGGCCGTCGTGCGCGACATGCGGCGCATGATCGACAGCTCCTCGTCGCGCGTCGGGTAGCCGACGACCACCTTCATCATGAACCGGTCGACCTGCGCCTCGGGGAGCGGGTAGGTGCCCTCCTGCTCGATCGGGTTCTGGGTCGCGAGCACGAGGAACGGGCGCGGAAGCGGAAACGTGGTCTCGCCGATCGTCACCTGGCGCTCCTGCATCGCCTCGAGGAGGGCGCTCTGGACCTTCGCTGGCGCGCGGTTCACCTCGTCGGCCAGGATGACGTTGGCGAAGATCGGCCCCTTCTTGACGAGGAAGGTCGACTCGGCCTGGTTGTAGACGAGCGTCCCGAGGAGGTCGGCCGGGAGCAGGTCGGGTGTAAACTGGACGCGCTGGAACCGGGCGTCGACGGCCGTGGCGAGCGTCGAGACGGTCAGCGTCTTGGCCAGCCCGGGGACGCCCTCGAGGAGCACGTGCCCGCCGGTCAGGAGCCCGATGAGCAGCCGCTCGACCATGTGCGGCTGGCCCACGACCACGCGGCCGACCGCGTCGAGGAGGGGCCGCACGAACCGGCTTGCGTCGGCGACGCGCTCGGTGAGCACGCCGAGGTCCGGCGCACCGGGTCCCGACGCACCCGGGCTCGGCACCGCCTCGGGGACCGAGCGGTCCGCCTCCGAGGCGGCGGCGTCCGCCTCCGAGGAGGTCGGGTCCGCCCCGGGGACGAGCGGGCTGAACGGGGGGACGGGCGGCGTGTCGGACATGCAGGCGGAGGACGGGAGGCGCCCGCCGGGCCAGACGCGGCGGGCGTGCGGAGGATACGGCCGGGCCGCCTCGGGGTGCCGCACCTCGGAGCGCCGCGCTACGCGCCCCCGAGGCGGGTGCCCGGCGCGAGGTCGGCGCCGTGGAGAAAGGCCGCCGCGTCCATCCGCCGCTTGCCCTGCCGCTGCACCTCGCCGATCGCGACGGCGCCCTCGCCGCAGGCGACCACGAGGCGGTCCTGGACCTCGATCACCTCGCCCGGCGCGCCCGTCCCCAAGGCGGAGCGCGAGCCGAACAGCTTGAGGGTCTCCGGGCCGGCAGACCCGGCCGGCTCCCACATCGTCCACGCACCCGGGGACGGGTCGAGGGCGCGGACGTGGTTGTGGACCGCCTCGGCGGGCTGCGTCCAGTCGACCTGGCCGTGCTCGCGGAAGATCTTGGGCGCCGGGCTGGCGAGCGCGTCGTCCTGCGGCTCGGCGTCGGCCGTGCCGGCGGCGATGCGGCGGACGGTCTCGACCACCGCCTCGGCGCCGAGCGCCGAGAGCCGGTCGTGGACCTCGCCCCCGGTCTCGTCCGGCCCCACGTCGATGCGCCGGCGGAGGATCACGTTGCCCGTGTCGACGGTCCGCTGGAGGAAGAACGTCGTCACGCCGGTCTCGGCCACGCCGTCCATGAGCGCCCGCTGGATCGGGGCGGCGCCTCGGTACGCGGGCAGCAGCGAGCCGTGGAGGTTGAACGCCCCGAGGCGGGCCTGCTCGTACACCTCAGGGGGCAGGATCCGGAACGCGACGACGGCCAGGATCTCGGGGGCGAGCGCCCCGAGGCGGTCCAGAAACGCCGGGTCGCGGAGGTCGGCCGGCTGGAGCACCTCGATGCCGTGGCGCAGGGCCGCCTCCTTGACGGCCGGCGTGCGCACCCGCTGCCCGCGCCCGGCGGGCTTGTCGGGGGCGGTCACGACGGCGACGGGCCGGAGGTCCGCCTCGGTGAGGGCGTCGAGGGCGGGCACGGCGAAGTCCGGCGTGCCCATGTAGACGATGCGGGGCGAGGCCACAGAAGCGCGAGGAGGGGGCCGCCAAGCTACGGGCGTCTGGGCTCGTGCCCGTCACGGGCCCGCGGGCACCGACAGACCTGCACGACGCCTCGCCCCAAGGCGGCGCGTGCGAACCGGGACCCCAACGACGAGCCGAGCGCCGGGAGGCCCGCCCCAGGGGCGCTCATCGCATTCGCGTCCGGTCGTCCCAGATCGGCACGAGCAGGCGGAAGTCGCCCATCCCGTTGTCGTCGACAAAGATGAACCGGCGGCCGACGCGCGAGTACTCCCAGATCTGGTACGGCTTGGTGCCGTAGTTGAACGGGTGGTTCTCGACGAAGTCGGGCTCGCCGAAGCGGATGAAAACCTCGCCGCGGTCGGTGTTCCAGCCGCTGTTGCGGAACCGGCCGTAGTGCTCGTTGGCGTGGGCGACGCGGAAGTAGAACTGCTCCATCTCCTCGTTGCGCGGCGTGCCGGGCGTCGGGTCTCGGTCGCGCCAGAAGTCGAGGAACATCTGGGCCTGCTGCTCGGGCGTGCCGGCGCGGCGGATCGACTGGTACTCGTCCTCCTTGGCGACGTAGCGGAGCTGCTCGATGGCCTGGTCGAGGTCGGCGATCTGGCTGTCGAGCCCCATCCAGCGCACGCTGAAGCGCTTCTCCGCCTCGGCGAGCGCGAGCCCCTCGAACGTCTCGAGGCGGACCGTGAGCGCGTAGTCGCCCACCTCGAGATCGCCGGCGTCGATGCGGAAGGCGGCGGGCGTGCGGCCGGCCTCGACCGAGAGGCCCTCCGAGACGGCCACCGGCGTGCCGAGGTCGGCCTGCTCACGCGGCGCGAGGCCCAAGAGCTGCTGGAACGACGGCCGCTCGCGGACCCGGTTCTGCTCGGTCACCACGTAGGTCACCTGCACCTCGGCGGGCGCCTCGGAGTAGATGTCGTAGGCGATCCAGAAGGCGTCCAGCTCCGTCGAGACGGCGCCGCCGACGATCGGGGTCGAGAGGCCCGCCTCGGGGTCGTAGGCGCTCAGGAGCAGCGGGTCGCTGAGCTGGACGCGCCCGTCGCCGACCGCGCGGACGACGTGGCCGAGCTGCTGCGTGAACGAGCGGCCGCTGGAGCCGTCCTCGACGGCCACCTCGACGACGTAGCGGCCCGGCGGGACGTCGAGCGTCTGGACCGCCCGGTCCTCGGTGTCGGCGTCCTGGGTGGCGGTGTAGTCGGGTGCCGTCACGTCGCGCTCGAACGTCCGGCTGACGACGAGGCCCTCGGGCTGGCCGGCCGCGTCGAGCGTGTAGACCTCGACGGTGACGGCGTAGCTCGCCGCGAAGCCGTTCTGACGGGCGAGGAACCGGAGGCTCGTGTTCGGGACGGCCGTGTACACGTCGAGGCGCGCCTGCGGCCCGTCCGGCGTCTCGACGCGGCGCGTCGTGGTCTCGACGTCGAAGTCGGGGACGAACACCGCCTGGGCGGCCGCCTCCGAGGCGACGGAGACGAAAGCTGCCATCGCCAGCAGGCGCAGGACGGCAGAGTAGCGAGCACGCATACGCTCGAAATCGCAGGAGAGGGACGGGACGGGCACGGGGCCGCGAGTCAAAGATGGGGAAAACGGAACCGCTTTCGCCACCCGAAGCGGCGAACCGTCTCCGAGGCGGGCCGAACGGGCGAAGCCGCCGCCCGAGCGACAGAGGTCACACCCCGCTTGCGCAGGGGCCGTCCCCGAGGCGGGTTCAGGCCGCGGTCCGGTCGCCGAAGAGGGCGGCGACGAAGGCAGCGCGGTCGAAGACCTGGAGGTCGTCGATCCCTTCGCCCACGCCGATGTATTTAACGGGGATCTGGAACTCGTTGGAAATGCCAATGACGATGCCCCCCTTGGCCGTCCCGTCGAGCTTCGTCAGCACGAGCCCGGTCACGTCCACCGCCTCGGTGAAGGCCTGCGCCTGGCGGAGCGCGTTCTGGCCCGTCGACCCGTCGAGCACGAGCAGCACCTCGTGCGGGGCGCCCGGCACCTGGCGGTCCATCACGCGGCGCACCTTGGCCAACTCGTTCATCAGCCCGACCTGGTTGTGGAGCCGGCCCGCCGTGTCGATGAGCACCACGTCGGCGCTCCGCGACTGGGCCGCCGCGAGCGTGTCGAAGGCGACCGCCGCGGGGTCGGCGCCCTGGTACTGCTTCACGATCTCGACGCCGGCGCGCTCGGCCCACACGTCGAGCTGCTCCGTGGCCGCCGCGCGGAACGTGTCGGCGGCCCCGAGGAGGACCCGCTTGCCGGCCTGCTGGTAGCGGTGGGCCATCTTCCCGATCGACGTCGTCTTGCCGACGCCGTTGACGCCGACGACCATCACCACGTGCGGCGTGCTCGGCAAGGGAGCGTCGAAGTCGGCCGGGCGCTCGGGCGCGTTCGTCAGCAGCAGGTCGGCGATCTCGGCTCGGATGAGCCCCTGCAGCTCCTTCGTCGAGACGTACTTGTCGGCGGCCACGCGCGCCTCGATCCGCTGGATGATCTCGACCGTCGTCGCGACGCCCACGTCGGAGGTGACGAGCACCTCCTCGAGGTCGTCGAGCACCTCGTCGTCGACGGTGTCCTTGCCGGCCACGGCACGGCTGATCTTGTCGAAGAGGCCCGTGCGGGTCTTCTCGAGGCCCGCCTCGAGGGACGCCTGCTCCTTTTGCTTGCGCTTGAACCCGAAGAGGGCCATGATGTCTGGGGGAAGGGGAGGCCCGCTACGAGCGTGCGGCCTCAGGGATCCGGCGTCGGAACGACCCGGTGCTCGTTGCGGAGGGTGGTGCCGTCGTCTTCGAGCGCGGCCGGGCCGTGGCGCATGATCGCGGTGAACCGGATGCCGTACTTGACGATCGAGTACGCCATGATGGCCGCCGTCGCCCCGATGAGCGCCTCCATCACCGCGTCGGCGGCCCCGAGGAGGGCGGCCACGACGGTCACCGCGAGCGCCGTCACGGCCACCTTGCCGCTCCACAGCGACGACGTGAACCGCCCGAGGCGGCGCGTCTGGAGCAGCCCCCCGAGCGAGAGCAGCGCGTCGCGGAAGATGGCGAGGGCGACGAACCAGAGCGGCAGGCCCGGCCCGGCCGCCTCGGGGCGGGTCAGGAGGGCGACCGTGACGGCGGCGGCGGCGATCTTGTCGGCCGTCGCGTCGAGCACCTTGCCCCACTCGCTGACGGTGTCGCTCCAGCGGGCCACGCGCCCGTCGAACCAGTCGGTCGCGATGGCGAGCCCGATGAGCGCGAACATCGGCCCGATGGGGCCGCCGCGGTAGACGAGCCACGCGATCGGCACCACGAGGACGGCCCGCGACAGGCTGAGCAGGTTCGCCGCCGTCCAGAACCGCCCCATCACCGGGAACTGCCCGGGGACCGGTACGGCGAGGCGTTCGGGCGGGGTCGGCATCGGGGCGGAGGTACGCGCCGAAGATACCGGCGCCCCACGACATCCCGATCTTCCCGCGTCCCGCCTCGGTGCCGTGCTCCCCGTCCTCGTCGTCGCCTTCGTCGTGCAGGCCCTCGCGTGGGCGGGCGTGGCCGCCGGCCTCCGCCGCGTCCGCGAGGACGAAGAGGACCTCGCCGAGGCGGCCGTCCCCGAGGCGGCCAACCCCGAGACGACCGCCTCCGACGCCGCGCCCGTCCGGTTCTCGGTCGTCGTCGCAGCCCACGACGAGGCGGACCGCCTGCCCGCCCTCCTCGGCGCCCTCGAAGCCCAGACGCACCGCCTCGGGGACGGCACCTCGGCGTTCGAGGTCGTCGTCGTCGACGACCGCTCGGCCGACGGCACGGCGGACGTCGCCGAGCGGTGGGCGCGGGCCTGGGCGCGCCGCGACGGCCCCGGCCTCCGGCTCGTCCGCGTCGACCCCGGCGCCCCCGAGGCGGCCGGCCTCCCGCCCAAGAAGCACGCGATCGAGCGTGGCATCGAGGCGGCGCGCCACGACCGCCTCGCCCTCACCGACGCCGACTGTGCCCCGCCGCCGACGTGGCTCGAAGCGCTGGCCCGCCTCGGGGACGGCGACGCCGTGCTCGTCGGCACCGGGCCCCTCGCCGAGGCTCCGGGCTGGCTCAACCGGTTCGCGCGCTACGAGACGCTCCAGACGGCCGCGCTCTCGGCTGCCGCGATCGGGCTCGGACGCCCGTGGCACGCCGTGGGGCGCAACCTGTCGTACCCGGCCTCCCTCCTGCCCCGCCTCGGAGGCTTCGCCCACTCGGCCGGCTCGCTCTCGGGCGACGACGACTTGCTCGTCCAAGAGGTCGCGCGGACCGCGGCGGCACCCGTTCGGGCTGTGCTCGACCCCGAGGCGGCGGTGCCCTCCCCTGCCCCGGTCGGGTGGCGGGCGTTCTGGCGGCAGAAGCGGCGCCACGCGAGCGCCGGGAGCCACTACCCCGCCTCGGTGCTCGCCGCGCTCGGGGTGTTCCACACGTCGAACCTTGCGCTCTGGGCCGGGGCGCCGGTGCTGCACCTGCTCGCGGGGATGCCCGCCGGGTGGGGCTTGCTGGCGGCCAAGCTGCTGCTCCAGCGGGCGGTGCTGCTGCCGCTCTACGACCGCCTCGGGGCGGAGACCGACCTGCGGCTGTGGCAGCCGCTCCTCGACGGCCTCTCGGCCCTCTACCACGCCGTCTTCGCCGTGCTCGGCGCGCTCCCGGCCCCGAGGCGGTGGTGAGGCGGTCGGGAGAGTCCCCTACGCAACGACGCTCAACTCGAAGACTTCGGATACCTCGGCCTCAGCGACCACCTGCGCTCCCTCCTGCAAACGGACCACTGCACCGGTTTCGAGCATGTTGTGAGGAGCGTCGTCCATCAGGAAGTGAATCAACACCGTCTCTTCCTGTTGCGGCGCCTCACGGCTTCGGTTGACCACGAGCGTCCACATACCCGCCTCGCCGAGGTCGACGGGCGCCATGTAGCGCCGGCCGGAGAACGGAGTCGTACGTCCCCCCTCCTTTTCCGAGAGCCATCGGAGGTGGGCGATTGCGTGGGTCATGGCAAGTCGAGGAAAACAACGGAACACCGAGGCAGGTCGGCCTCGGGAATGAACCGGGCAGGGCCCACTCCATCGAGGCGGTCCCAGCGGTGGAATGAGGCCGCGAGGTCGTCAGAGACGTCGATCGCGACCACTCGGTATCCGTCCGGATGATAGTGCCCCTCGGTCTGGACGCCGAACGTAGCAGCGTCGCGGTACGTCTCCCACACGTACTTCCCCTCCGCGCCACCTCGGGGCCGAAGCTGTCCTGTCGTGCGGAGATCGTCGAACTCCGGAACCGAAACCGTTCGGTAGAGCCGCACGCTACCCCTTCACTGCGCCGAGCGTGAGGCCCGAAATGAGGTAGCGGCTCAGAACCAGGAACAGCAGGATCACCGGGATCGAGACGAGCAGCGAGCCGGCCGCGTAGAGCCCCCACTGCGTCGACATCGAGCCCTGAAACATCTTGAGGCCGACCGGCATCGTGAACAGCTCGGTGTCCTGCAAGACGACCGCCGCGACGACATACTCGTTCCACGCGCTCATGAACGAGAACAGCGCCGTGATGACGAGCGCCGGCGCGGCGAGCGGAAGGATCACCTTGTAAAACGCCTGCCACGGCGTCGCCCCGTCGATCCGCGCGGCCTCCTCCAAGCTCGCCGGGATCGTGTCGTAGTAGCCCTTCATCTGCCACACGCAGAAGGGCAGCGCCGTCGCCGAGTAGATAATGACGATGCCGATGTAGGAGTTGATGAGCCCCAGGTTGATGAGCACGATGTAGAGCGGCAGCAGCAGCATCGTGGCCGGGAACATCTGGGTCACCAGGATGCCGCTCAGCGCCGCTTTCCGCCCCTTGAACCGGTGCCGGCTGAGCGCGTAGCCCGCCGTCGAGGCGAGCGCGACACCTGTGACCGTGACCACGCCTGCGACGAGGAGGCTGTTCGCGAGCCACTGCAGGAACGGCGTCTCGAACAGGAGCACCCGGTAGTTCTCGAACGACGCCCCCTCGGGGATGAGCGCGAGCGAGCGCGAGAGGAGCTGGTCGCTCGGCCGCAGCGAGATCGTCAGGATGCGCGTGATCGGGAAGACCGCGATGAAGGCGAAAAGGGCCAACGTGGCGTACGACCCGAAGCGGGAGAGGAAGGTTTTCATCGGTGCGTCAGTCGTCGGTGCCTCAGTAACTCAGTGGGTCAGTGCCTCAGTGATCAGTGGGTCCGTGGTCGATGGCTCAGCGGTTTTCGTAGGTGGCAGCTTGCGTCGCAGCGCCTGACGCACTGAAAACTGACGTACGGATCCACTGACGCACTGGACTAGCGGACAGAGCCGACGATGAAGTCGTAGACGTTCGACGAGCGGCGGTTGACGCGGCCGCCGCCGGTCTCCGCCGAGGCGGTGTCGGCGACGCGCCGGAACGTGCCGACGTCGCCGGGCGCGCGGGCGCCGACGAGCATCGTGATCGCTGTCCCACGCGCGAGGGTCGGCACGACGAAGGTGGGGAGGGCGAACGACAGTGTCCCCGCCTCGGCGTCGAACACGGTCGCGCCGTCGAGGCGGCCGAGCTCACGCCCCGAGGCGTCCTCGACCACGAGCCCGTCGCCGACGAAGACGACGTACTCGTAGCCCTCGCCGGCCGGGAACCGGTAGTCGGCCCCGCGCCCGACCTCGCGCGCACCGCCCTCCTCGGTGTCGATCGCGAACGCGACGATCGTCTGCAGCGGATCGGCGAGGGCGGTGAACTCGGCCCGGACGTAGGCCGTCGAGTCGTCGCGGGTGACCTCGAGGTAGATCGCGTCGAGCACGCCCTCGGTCACGCCTTCGGGGTACGTGAACGTGTTGGTCGCGCCCCAGTCGTCGCCGTCGGGGTCGGTCTGGGAGAGGACGACGCCGGCGCGCGGGTTCTCGCGCAGGATCTGGTCGGCGCGGAGCGACCGCTGGCTCTCGACGGCCCGCATCACCGGGTACTCCTCGCGCAGGTCCGGCGTGGCGAACGCGAAGCCGCTCCAATCGGGCAGGGCCGGCAGCGCCTCCGACGCGAGGGCCTCGTCCCCGAGGCGGGCGCCGCCGGCCGACACCTCGACCGAGAACGCCTCGCGGGCGACGGCGAGCGAGTCGCCCTGGGTCTGGACGAGCGGCACCGCCACGCGCTGCCCGGCCGCCTCGACGACGAGCGTGGCGCCTTGGGGCAGGCGCCCCTCGGGCACCACCTCCGCCTCGATGCCGTCGGCGGCGCCGGCGAGCGTGAGGCCGACGTGCCCCTCCCCCATCCGCATCCGGACGCGCGTGGTGCCCCACGCCTCGGGCAGGCGCGGCGCAACGACGAGCGTGTCGGCGCTCGGGTACGTCGCCCCCACGAGGCCCTCGATGGTGCCGCGGACGTAGCCGGCGAGGCTCCACGGCTGCACCGGCGCCCCGCCCACGCCGGGGAGCACGCCGTCGGCGCGCGGGGGGCCGGCGACCAGCTCGGGCCGCGCGCCGACCACCCCGGCGGCGAGCAGGCACGCCGCCTGGGTCGCCAACAGCGGCGCCGCC
>JBCCQJ010000121.1:0-12730 GCA_039024395.1 Bacteroidota bacterium
TGGGCTGTGGGCTGTGGGCTGTGGGCTGTGGGCTGTGGGCTGTGGGCTGTGGGCTGTGGGCTGTGGGCTGTGGGCTGTGGGCTGTGGGCAAAGCTGCCCCAACCCCGAGGCGGTGCAACGCCCGGTTGTCCGGAACTTTTCCACGGCTGAGCCCCCTCCATTCCTCCGCCTCGGGGACGGCGCACGGCCGGACTGGAGCGCCCGCTCTCCGTGCTCTCGCCGCGCAGCGGCTCTCTCGTCGCGCAGCGACGCTCTCTCTGCCCTGCCTCCGAGGCGGAGCGCGCCCCGGTTACCCGGAACGTTTCCTCGGCCGCGCCGCCCCACTCTCCCCGAGGCGGCCGACCTCGCCGCCGGCGAGCACCAGCAGCAGCGGCACGACCAGGCTCACCGCCTCGGCGAGGTAGGTCCGCGAGAATGTGTAGACGGCAAACGCCGGCTCGAACCAGCCGACGCCGAGCGCGAAGACGGCCAGCGAGACCAGGCCCAGCACCACGTGGTAGGCCAGCAGCCACAGCCAGTACGGCCGCGTCGGGTAGGCCGCCACCAGGAACATCGCCGGCAGCAGGAAGATGACGCCGATGGGCGCCGCCCACTCGGCCACCTCGTCGCGGTGGTTCTGGATCGCCGCCTCGGGGCCGACCCCGAGGCGGGACGGGATCGCCCACACGGCGTCGGGGCGGCGGGGCACGCGGGCGATGTCGAGCGCCTCGGCGCGAGGCGTGTCGACGGCGCGCAGGAGCGGGTACGCGACGTGCTCGGCGGTCCACAGCCGTGCCGGGCGGACGGCCCCGATGTAGGCGACCAGCAACACCGCCGCGCCGGCGAGCCCGACGATCCGCCGGTGCCGGCCGGCCCAGGCCCGGACGTCAGGCAAGGGCCGCCGGGGCTCGGACCTGCTCCTCGCCGCCCCAGTGCGCCCACACCATCCACAGGACGAAGATGGCGACGTAGAACACGAACAGCGCGTGCAGCCCATGCACCTCGCCGAACAGCTCCGGCCACCGGTCCTGCACGATCACGAGCGACACACACCGGAGCACGTTCACGGCCACGATGGCGACGAGGCCCAGCGGGATGAAGAGCGCGCGCCGCGGCCACGTGCCCGGGTACGCCAGCACGAACCCAACGAACAGGCTCAGCGCCGAGAGCCCGTTGCAGCCGTCCTCGACGACCACGCCCGCCTCGGAGGAGACCCACACCATTCGCCCGTCGACCGCGGCCACCTCGTAGAAGAGCCCCAGCACCGACCCGGTCATCGAGGCGACCGCCTCGGAGAGCCAGCCGTCGAGGCGGCCGTCGGGGAGCAGCCAGAGGTCGTAGAGGACGAACCAGACCGCGTAGACGGCGGCCATCTTCAGCAGGAACACGCTCAGCGCGCGGTTCGTGGCGAGGATGGTTCGGGCAGACGTCACGGGAGGGCGGGGCGGGAGTCGAAAGATAGATCGTGGATCACGTCGGCCAGGGCGCCGCCGAATGCGTCGGGCGCGAACGCCTCGCGGACGTGCGCGGCTCCGGCCCGCCCGAGGCGCTCGGCGTCGTCCAGGGCCTCGCCGAGGGCCGCTGCGAACGCGCGGGCGTCGGCGCGCGCCACGAGGCGGCCGTCGACGCCGTCGCGCACCATCTCGCCCACGCCTGCGTGGTCGATCGCCACGACGGCGCACCCGGCCGCCTTCGCCTCGAGGACGGCCAGCGGAAACGACTCGTGCGGGTACGTCGAGGGAAAGGCGAACACCGAGGCGGACGCGAACAGCGCCCGCGTCTCGGCCTCGCCGACGGCCCCGAGAACGCGGGCGTCGAGGTCGAGCGTCTGGAGCGTGCGCTCGAACGCCGCGCGGTCGTCGCCGCTGGCCCAGGCGCCGGCGAACACCAGCTCGACGTCTCGGCCGAGGAGTGGGACCGCCTCGGCGAGGAGACTGTAGCCCTTCGACGGGATCATGTTCGAGAGGAACAGCACCACGGGCCTCCCCTCCCGTCGGTCCCAGGCCGCGTCCACGTCGGCGGGCGCGAAGCGCAGCCCCTCGCGAACCGTGTTGTGGACCACCCGCAGGTCCGCCTCGGGGAGGGCGCGGCGGATGGGCGCGGCCGCGTAGGCGCTCGGGACGATCAGGGTGTGGAACCGCCGCGCGACGGCACGGGCAAGCGGCCCGAGGACGCCAGCGCCCAGCAGCCTCCCGTAGTCGCCGGCGTGGATGTGCGCCAGGATCGGGATGGGACGCGGGATGATCGACACCATCAAGACGTCGCGCAGGAAGCCGAGCGCGCTGCTCGCCGGCGTCAGGTAGACCGCGTCGACCGGCGTCTCGCGGAGGGTCGTCCGCAGCCGGCTCAGGTTCGCCCGCCAGCGGGCGACGCGGCGGCTCGGGACCGACCACGAACGGCGCCAGACGAGCGTCCGGTCGGCCGTGTCGAGGCGCACGACCTCGGCCCCCTCGCCCAACGCCTCGGCGGCCATCTCGGTGACGAGGCTCTGCCCCGTGGTTGGCGGAGGGAACGGGGCCGCGATCAGGACGCGCGGTTTCATGGCCCGACCCATGCGCCGAGCCCCGCCTCGGTGAGACGCGCGCGCGCCCACGCCACGTCGGACGGCGAGAAGTACGCCGTCCCGCTTCCCGGCGGACGATCGGCGGCGAACACGGCGCCCGCCCCGAGGCGGTCTGGCCCCGCCACCCCGCCGGACCGTTCGAGGGCGCGGACGGCGTCGGCGCTCGACCGCGCGGCCGCCTCGGCCACCGTCTGGGCGTCGACGTCGACCCCGAACGCCGAGAGCACCTCGGTGACGGCGCGGGCCGGGTCGGCGCGGAGGTCTCGGTAGCGGAGCACGACGTCGGCATGCCCCTCCCACGACCGGGTGTGGCGGATCCACCGCGGGAGCCCACGCCGCGGATCGTGCAGGAAGGCGCCGCGCTCGACGGGTGCGGCTCCGACGCGAGCGGTCCAGTAGCGGTGGTAGGAAGCCAGGGCGTCGAGAGGGGACCGGACGAGATGAACGGCGCGGGGGCGCGCAAGGCCCCAAAAGTACGGGCGGTGCGTCTTGACCCATCGGGGAAATCGGCCCCGAGGCGCACCCGGCTGGAGCGGCGCGCTCCACAGCCACGAGGCGCCCAGCTCGGGCGCCAGCCGGTTCAGCCGCGCGAAGGGCACCTCGGAGGCATCGCCGGCAAGACCGAGCGCGTAGTGGGTGACGACGAACCGGAGCAGCGTGCTCCCCGACCGGGGAAACGAGGCGAGCAGAATGTCCGAGGCTCGCAGCGCGGGGACGCCGGCGAGCAGCATCACCCCGAGGCGGAGGCGGTCGGCCACGCTCATGTCGGCCAGCCCCGAGGCGGTTTAGCGGAACAGCTCGGCCTGCTCGACGGCCCCGTCGCCGATCGGGGCCGCACGTCCCTCCCCCGCCGGGACGGCCGAGTTGGGCTTGTACGACGGCACGAGCCGCTCGAACGCCTCCCGGATCGCGCCGTGGTCGTTGTCGAGGGCGCACGCGAAGAGGTCGCCCAGCATCACGTTGAGGTCCTCGGGCGGCGCCCCCTTGCGGGCGACGAAGATCTTGTCGTGCTGCGAGGCCTTGGTGCCCTCCTCGGCCGTCAGCAGCTCCTCGAAGAGCTTCTCGCCGGGGCGCGCGCCGGTGAACTGGATCTCGATGTCCTTGCCCGGCTCGAGGCCCGAGAGCAGGATGAGGTCGCGCGCGAGGTCGGCGATCTTGACCGGCTTGCCCATGTCGAGCACGTAGACGCTCCCGCTCTCGGCGTAGGAGCCGGCCTGGAGCACGAGCTGCGCCGCCTCGGGGATGGTCATGAAGTAGCGCACCATGTCGGGGTGCGTGACCGTGACGGGCCCGCCGCGGCGGATCTGGTCGCGGAAGAGCGGCACGACGCTGCCGCGGCTGCCGAGCACGTTCCCGAAGCGGACCGACGCCATCGTGCACGCCCCCGCGCACTGGCGGCCGACGTCGGAGACGATCATCTCGGCGACCCGCTTCGAGGCGCCCATCACGTTCGTGGGGTTGACGGCCTTGTCGGTCGACACGTTGACGAGCCGCTCGACCCCGAACTCGGCGGCCAGCAACACGAGGTTCTGCGTGCCCCCGACGTTGTTCCACACCGCCTGCGACGGGTTGGCCTCCATCAGCGGCACGTGCTTGTGGGCCGCCGCGTGGAAGACCACCTCGGGGCGGCAGGCGTCGAACACGTTCTGGAGCGAGTCCTTGTCGCGCACGTCACAGATGACGGGCTCGCGGGGAACGTCGGGCCAGCGGCGGCCCATCTCGCGGTCGATCAGGTAGACGCTGTTCTCGCCCCGGCCCAGAAGCACGATCTGCGACGGCCTGAACGGGGCGATCTGGCGCACGATCTCGGACCCGATGGAGCCGCCGGCGCCGGTCACGAGCACGCGGCGCCCTTCGATGTAGGCCCGGATGGGATCGGCATCGAGGCGGATGGGGTCGCGCCGGAGGAGGTCGTCGAGGTCGACCTCGCGGATCTGGGACATCGCCACGCGCCCGCTCACGAGGTCGAAGAGCGGCGGCAGCGTTCGGCTCTTGACGCCCGCCTCGCGGGCCGCCGTCACGACGCGGCGCGCGACGTCGCCGCCGGCCGACGGGATCGCGATCAGCACCTCGTCGATGGCGTGCAGGCGGACGACCGCGGCCAGTTGGTCGAGGCGCCCGAGCACGCGCCGCCCGGCGATGCGCTGGCGTCGCTTGACGGGGTCGTCGTCGAGGAACCCGACCGGGATCATCCGCCCGTCCGGATGACGGAGCATCTCGCGGACCACCATCACGCCCGCGTTCCCCGCCCCGACGACGAGCACCCTCCGCCCGTCGGCCTCGGTGTTGCGACGGCTAACCGACTCGTGCCAGACGCGTATCCCGAGGCGGAGCCCGCTCAGCGCGAGGATCGCGAGGACGCCCTCGATGAACGGGACGCTCCGTGGCAGGGGAAACTCCAGCCGAAGAACCGCGGCCGCGACCGCGAGAACGGTCGTCACCAGGGTGACGGCGGCGGCCAGGGTCAGCAGATCGCCGACGCTGGCCCAGCGCCACGCCCGCCGGTGGAGGCCGAACAGCGGGACGACCAGCATCTTCAGGGCAAAGCCCACCGCCGTCAGCGCCACCAGCCCTTCCGTGTACCCTCCGACCTCTCCGTCGAGGCGGAGCGCGAACGCGAGAGGCGTCAGGGCCGTCCAGACGAGGACGTCGAGCGCATACTTGGTCGCCCCGCGAAGGGACACCGTGGCCTTCTCTGCCAAGGGGTGATGGGCGTGTGTGATGCTAATGTAGATGTGCCCTACGGGAGACCGCACCTCGGGGAAGGCCTCGAAACAACTTCCGCAGTGAATTCGCGCACATGGAGGGCCGCGGCTCACGTCCCATGGTCGTTCAGAGTCTCTTTGCGCTCCCTGCCAGCTTCTGCTTCTCATGCTTGCGCTCGGCGCGGAGGACGAACACCACGGCCGTCACGGGTGGGAAGACAAGTCCAGCCCACGCGGTCCAAGATGCCCCCCCCGATGCCCACACGACCCCTGCCACAGTCGAGACCAGAGCAAGCCCGCCGTAGAGCGTGGTGACCGTCGCGTGGGAGACGCCTGCGATCACCGCGCGCTGGTAGAGATGCGATCGGTGAGCTGCGAAGACGTTCTCTCTCTTCAGCAGGCGGCGGCAGAACGTCACCCCGGAGTCGAACACGAAGGGCCAGACGAACAGGAGCGCTGCAATGGGTATGCGGCCGTCACCCGCTACGAGGGCCAGGGCTGCGAACACGAAGCCGAGAAACGCGCTCCCGACATCGCCCATGAAGATCTTCGCAGGCGGCCAGTTGTGGACGGCGAAGCCGGCTGTCGCTCCGGCAACGAGCGCGCCGGTCATCGCGGTGATGGGCTCTCCCAACACCGAGCCCACGAGCATCCACCCGAGGCCTGCGACGACGCCCTGCGTCGCCGCGATGCCGTCGATGCCGTCCATGAAGTTGTATGCGTTCGTCAAGCCGACGAGCCAGAACACGCCCAGCAGAGCTCCTGCGAGGCCCAGATCGATCGTCCCCAGGAGCGGAACCTCGATCCGGCCCCACCCGCCAAACACGACGACGAGAGCGACGGCAGCACCGAGGTGAACCCCAAACCGGATGCGGGCCGACAGGGAGCGGATGTCGTCAATGGCGCTGATGACCGCGATGCCGATGGCCGGGAGGGCGAGCCCGAGCACCGGGGTCCCGAACGCGTTCAGGGCCCACCCGACGACCACGACGGCCACGATCGCCAGACCTCCGCCTCGGGGGGTCGGGACGACGTGAGAGCTTCGGTCGTTGGGGACATCGAGGATCGACCGACGGAGGGCGAACCGGCGGACCGCCTCGGTACCCGCCGCAGCGGCAGCTACCGAGAGGATGGCGGTGAGCACGAGAGCGGTCACGACGATGCGAGGTCGGAGGCGGCCCACCCCACGTCGAGATCGACGTATCGGGGGCGATACGGAGACGCGGCGATGAGGGCCGTCCCGTCGACAGCAACGTCCTCGGTCAGCTTGTCGAGAAGCGCACGGGCCGGGACCCGGCGTCCGGCGAGGCGGGCCAGACCCTCGGGCACCGCCAGCAGAGGACGGACGACGCCCGCCGGCACGTAGCGGACGCCCGGACGACGGCCGACCGCGCGCTGGATGCCGCGCAGGATGGCGTCGAACGTGTGGACGCGGCCGTCCGTGAGGTTGTACACGCCCGCCGGCACCGCTCCCGAGGCGGCCTGCGCAAGCGCCTGCACGGCGTCGCCGAGGTGGACCAGCGTTCGCCGGTTCGTGCCGTCGCCCGGAAGCACCCGGACCCCTCGTCGCAAGAGCCGGGCCAGCGACGGGTAATTTCCTTTCATCCCCGGCCCGTAGACGGCCCCGAGGCGGTACACAACCCCTGCCGGGAGGTCGAGCACGGCCGCCTCGGCGTCGAGCTTGGTCCGCGCGTAGAGCGTCTGCGGGGTGGGCGCGTCCGCCTCGGTCCACGGGGGACGGCCAGCACTCGGGCCGTACACGTTGATGGTGCTCGTGAACACGACCTGCTCCACGCCCGCCTCGGTGGCAAGCCGACACAGCCGCTCGGTGCCCTCCGTGTTCACGCGGCGGTAGAGGTCCGCCAGCGCCGGCGACGGGTTGTTGATGTGGAGCTGGGCCGCGAGGTGGACCGCCGCGCTGGCTCCGTCGAGACCCTGGCGAAGCGCGTCTGCGGCGTCGAGGTCGCCCACGACGGCCTCGACGCCAGCGGGCAGCGCCGCCTCGGAGCGCCGGACGAGCGCGCGAACCGAATGGCCGGCCCCGAGGAGGCTGCGCACAAGGGCAGACCCGAGGACGCCTGTGGCGCCGGTCACAAAGACGGGATGCGCATCGCTCATGCCGGGACGGTGGCGAGAAGGTCGTCGTAGATCGCGAGCGTCTCGCGGGCGACCTGGGTCTCGCTGAACTCGGCGACGGCCTTCGCCCGCGAGGCCGCCCCCATCCTCGCGCGCAGTGCCGGGTCGGCCGCGAGCCTCCCGACCGCCTCGGCGAGCGCCGGCGCGTCGTGGACCGGCACCAGAAACCCGTTCACCCCGTCGTCGACGACCTCTCGACATCCTGGCACGTCGGTCGTCACGATCGGCTTGCCGGCCCCGGCCGCTTCGAGCAGCACCTTGGGGACGCCCTCTCGCTCCGACCCCAGCACCACGAGGTGGGCCTCGGACATCACGGCGGGCATGTCGTCGCGGCGCCCCCACCACTCGACTCGCCCCTCGGCCTCCCACGCCCGGAGCCGCGCGGGCGGAATCGCCTCGGGGTTGGCCGCATCGGAGTGCCCGACGAGAACGACGCGGACATCGTGGCCTTCCTGGCGAAGCAGTGGCACCGCCTCGGCGAGGTCGCCGACGCCCTTGCTCCAGAGCATCCGACCGGCATAGAGTGCCGTCACCGGCGCGTGCGACTCGGGACCGGGCCGGAACGCCTCGATGTCGACGCCGCTGCCCCGGATCAGCACCGTGTGCTCGGGTTGGACGAGGCCGGCGTCGACGAAGTGAGCGCGGTCGTCGTCATTCTGGAAGATGGTTCGTGTGCCCGGTCGGCGGAGGGCGCTCCGGTACGCGGTCGTCGCGAGGGCTCCGTAGAGCCGCGCCTTGCGGTCGGCGCCCGTGAATGCGTAGCCCAGCCCGGAGATCGCATTCACGACGCGAGGCACGCCGCCGAGGCGGGCCGCCCACGACCCGTAGAGGACGGGCTTGATGGCGACGTGGTGGACGACGTCGGGCTGAAGGCGGCGGTAGATCCGAGCCAACGCGGCGACGGCCGCCAATTCGCCGATCGGATTACGGCCCGTGCGCGCGATCGGAAGGTCGACGGTCTCGACGCCCATCGCCTCGATGCGGTCGCGGTGGTCGGCGAAGCGCGCGGCGAGCGTGACGCGCCAGCCCGCCTTGAGGGCAGCGGCAGCGATGCTCCGCCGGTGCGACCAGAAGTACCAGTCCTCAGTGATCACGAACACGAGGTGGCCGCAGGCAACGCACCGGGACTGCCGGGGCAGAGTGCGCGCAGACGCCACAGGGGGCTGCCCAGCCGCTGGCTCATCCCCGCTCACGACGGCATTGGGGAAGGCGGAGTCCGGCGGCGCCAAGCCTGGAACATCAGCACTGTCCACAGTGCGTGCTCCCAAGCGTGAGTCCCAGCGAGGTGTTGTGCCCAAACGGTGCGGACCGTACCCGGATCGAAGAATGCCTCCTCAGCAAGGCGGTCTTCCGCTAGGAGGTCATCTGCCCAAGATCGGAGCGGCCCCCGCAACCATGCACCGAGAGGGATTCCGAATCCGGTCTTCGGCCGCTCGATTAGGGCCTGAGGAACATGTCGGTAGAGAACCTGCCGAAGGATCCACTTGCTTACCCCACCTCGGAGTTTGAGGTCCATCGGGAGCCGCCACGCAAGTTCGACGACACGGTGATCGAGAAGGGGCACCCGGGCCTCCAGGCTCACGGCCATACTTGCTCGGTCCACCTTTGTCAGGATGTCGTCCGGGAGGTACCGCTGGAGATCGAGGAGCATCATCTGCGCTGGAAAATCCAAGGATGTCATCTCTGCGACGGAAGAGCCGTCCGGCGGCTCTAGCCCTCCGCGGACGACCGACGAGGGGTCGGTCCACTGCGACGCGATCCGGCGGTACAGATCGAGGGGGCCGGTCGCGCCGAGGCCGGTCGCGAGCTTATGGAGTTTGTAGCCCGGCATCCGATGGCGGAGCGGGGCCGGAAGGACCGGACCGAGGCGAGCGAACGTGCGGTCCCACGTCTCGGGGGCGACCGCGGTCAAGGCTCCCGCCACGGCCGCCCGCCCGACACGGGGCACAGGCCGCATAGCGCGCCACACCCGGTCCGCCCACACGTGCCGGTTGTAGCCCGCGAACAGCTCATCGCCGCCGTCGCCCGAGAGCGCGACCGTGACCGACCGGCGGGCCAACTCCGACACCAAGAACGTCGGGATCTGCGATGAATCGGCAAACGGCTCGTCGTACATCGTCGCGAGCCGGGGAATCACGGCGAGGGCGTCCTCGGCCGTGACGATCAGCTCCGTGTGGTCCGTACCCAGGTGATTCGCGACCGCGCGAGCGTGGGGGGCCTCATCGAAGCCGACATCCGGCGACCCAATGGCGAAGGTCTGAACCGGGCGCTTGCTCTGGGCCTGCATCAGCGCGACGACTGTCGACGAGTCGACCCCCCCCGAAAGGAAGGCCCCGAGGGGAACGTCGGACAACATCCGCAGCCCTACGGCGTCCGTCAGCACGGCTTCGAGGGCGTCGGCGGCCTCCTCCGGAGTCCCAGCGAAGGGCTCGTGCTGACCGTTCAGCGCAACCTCTACAGCAGACCAATAGACCGTCGTCTCGGCTCGGTCGATGTCGGGGCCCCGGAACCGCATCAGCGTTCCGGGGAGCACCTTGCGTGCGTGGCGGTAGACCGTGTGCGGGGCCGGTATGCTGTTGTAGCGGAGGAGGAGGTGGAGCGCGTCGCGGTTCACCTCAGGGTCGAAGCCGGGGAACACCCGGAGTGCACCTAGCTCGGACCCGAACGCGAGGCCGCCGGGCACGGCCGCGTAGCAGAGCGGCTTGATCCCGAGGCGGTCGCGCGAGAGCCATAACTCGGATCGTTCGCGGTCCCACACTGCCAGTGCGAACATCCCCACGAACCGACGGACAGCCGCCTCGACGCCCCACCGGTCGAACGCCGCGACGAGCGTCTCGGTATCGGAGTGGCCGCGCCACGCGATGCCGGGCAGTTCGGCCCGCAGCGCGCCGTGGTTGTAGACCTCGCCATTGAACGCGACCATGTACCGCCCTGAAGGGGACGGCATCGGCTGGTGTCCCTCGGGCGAGAGGTCAAGGATCGAGAGGCGTCGGTGGCCCAGAGCGACGCCTCTTCCCTCTCCGATCCACGTGCCTCCGTCGTCAGGGCCGCGATGCCACAGGGGCGCGTTCATTGCCTCGACGCCCGCAGGAGCGGCGTCGGGGGTGGAGAGGAACCAGCCAGTCAGGCCACACATGGGGGTCCTAAGCTAGAGCGCCACGCCTCGCCCGGAGCGTGACGGGGGACGGCGCAGCGCCGAGTTGGCGACGACCCGGTTGAGGAGAGACTCCCAGGCGTCGATGTAGCGTCCGAGGCCGAATTGTTGCCGTGTCGCGGCGGCAGCGCGCTCCCCGAGGCGGCGGCTCTGCAGCGGCTCCGCGACCACGCGCACCATCCGATCAGCAAGAGCATCGGGAGCCGACGTAGCGACGAGCCACCCAGTCTCTCCGTCCCGAACCAGCTCGGGCACACCTCCGACCTCGGTGGCCACGACAGGGAGTCCCGCAGCCTGAGCCTCCATGATCACGTTCGGAAGGCCCTCGCTCTCCGACGCGAAGACGAAGGCATCGGCCGCCGCCAGCAGGTGCGGGACATCCTCACGGATGCCGACGAACCAGACGAGACCGTCAATCCCAAGCGCGACCGCGAGCTGCTCCATCTCCAGGCGCTGTGGCCCGTCGCCGACCACGACCAGCCGCTGCGGAGGAAGCCCCGACTCGACGAGGCGGGCGAATGCGCCCAGCACGGCACGGTAGTCTTTAGGCGGCTCAATCCGGCCCACAGCCACCCACAGATGCTCATCCTCGGTGACCCCAAGCGACGCCCGCGTCGCCTCCCGCGCTGAGCGGTCCTGGTAAGCGTCCACGTTGATGCCGTTGACGATGACCGAGGAGGACTCGGGCTGGACGATGCCCTCACGGAGGAGGCGGTCGCGGGCGCGGGTCGAGTTGACGACAGTATGGGCCGGCACGCCAGACGTGAGGCGCAAGAGCGGCTCGCGCAACACCCCCTCGAACTGCTCGCCTCGGATCGAGTTGACGACGGGCACGCCGGTGGCCGGACCGACCAGGCGCGAAAACAGATTGGGGTGGTACAGGAACGACACGAGCACGTCCGGCCGGTCGCGCCAGAGGTCCCGCGCCATCGCGAAGGCTGGGCCAATCTCCGGCCGCCCCCGCGCGGCTGCGCCGCCTCGGAGTTCAACGCCGTGTGAAGACAGAACGTCCTGGAAAAACTGGGGCCGGAGGAAGGTCGAGAGGCGGACCCGCCAGTCGCGCCGGGCCAAGCCGCAGGCAAGGCGGACGATCTGGGTCTCGGCGCCACCCTTGTCCAGACCTGTAATGACGAACGCTGCGGACCGCCCCATGCCCGTACCTAAATAAAAAGGAAGACGACCTGGACAAGCGCGAATGCGCCCGCAGCGGCCGCGCCCAACAGCCGACCGGTCCGGGTCGAGTAGGCAGCGCCGTACCCGACGAGGACATAGAAAAGTGGCATGACGAGCGTCTTGTGGCGGAGCTGAAGCGATGCCTGGGAGATGATCAACAGGAGCACGCAGAACACCCCGAACATCATTATCGCAAGCCCGTGCCGGCGAACGACGGCAGAGACCGCACCACGAACGAAGTAGCGAACCGAGAAAAGAAACACGAGTGGGAAGGCGACAACGGCTAACAGGTTTCTGGGCACGAACATTCCTTGCACAAAAATTACTTCCGGCTTTAAGAAGGGTGACCCAAAGAAAAAAGTAAATCCAAGTGGTATGCGAACGAAAAACGGCTGATTCATTATCGTAAACAAAGTAGAATTTGGACTATTAGCACCTATAAATCTAAGCAAAAAATCTTGTCTAAATAGCATAGGGCTAACTCCTCTCGATATCAAGTCTGGAAGAATAGCGGCGAAGACCGCCCCAAGACCAATAATTCCAAGACACACGACGGCTGCCCGCCTGATGAGACGATCAACAGGATCGCGAGTCTGAGCCGGTACCGAGACGAGTGCAATTCCTGCAACGCCCGCAGCTATGAGACCACCTGAGACACCGCGGATGTAAAAAACGACTCCAATTGCAATAATTGAAATAATATACTTACGCTCTATTATTGCTAGTATAGCTATGATGAACCCAGCAGCGGTCCACCCATCTCTCACAAGCACTAATCCATTTGAAAGTGTAAATGGACAGATCGCTGCAAGAGTAAACGCCAGATGCGACCCTTTCCGGGCTCCGATCGCCCGCGCGACTCTCTCGACACTGATAGGAATGAGTGCAAGCGGAATAGCACCAAACAGAATGACGTCTATGGGATGATTTATACTTCCTATAGCTAATATCCGTATAAAACTGGAGAAGTTTATTCGCTCCCTATCTTCTAGCAATCTACAGTCTGGGGTAAGGCCAGAA
>JBCCQJ010000122.1:0-12650 GCA_039024395.1 Bacteroidota bacterium
CGCCCCCCTCCCGGCCTCCCCCCGCTGGGGGGAGGGGACGCAGAGAGACGCTGTACACGCCCCGAGGCGGCGTTGTGTCCACGCCCTCCGTCTTCTTCCCTCGACCAAAGGGAGGACGGTTTCGGGGGCGTCTCGGTACGCAGCCTCATGCGCTCGCCTCGGTGAGGGCCTCCACGAGGCGGGGCAGAACGTCGCCGGCCTGCCCGCGCACCTGCTCGCTCAGGAGCGGCGCGATCTCGCTCGGGGTCGGGTTGACCTCGGCGACGTAGGCGCCGGCCTGGCGCGCGATCTGGGGGAGCCCGGCCGCCGGGTAGACGACGCTGCTGGTCCCGACGGACAGGTACACGTCGGCCGTCGCGGCCGCCTCGGTGGCGGCGCCGATGGCGTCCTCGGGCAGCATCTCGCCGAACCACACCACGTCGGGGCGGACGAGCCCGCCGCACACGTGGCATTCGGTCGTCCCCGATGCGGCGATCTCGGCCTCGGTGCCGCAGTCGCGGCAGTACGAGCGGCGGAGCGACCCGTGCAACTCGACCAGGCGCCGGCTGCCGGCCCGCTCGTGGAGCCCGTCCACGTTCTGCGTCGCCAGCAGGAACGTGCCGCCGCGGCGGGTCACGAACGCCTCCAGCTCCGCCAGGGCGCGGTGGCCGGCGTTCGGTGTGCAGTCCTCGACGACCGCGCGGCGGTGGGCGTACCAGCCCTGGACCAGCGCGGGGTTGGCGAGGAAGGCGTCGACGTTGGCCAGCTCCTCGGGGCGGAACCGCTGCCACAGGCCGCCGGGGTCGCGGAACGTGGGCACGCCGCTCTCGGCCGAGATGCCGGCGCCGGTCAGCACGGCCACGCACCGCGCCGCCCGCAGGCGGCGGACGAGCGTGTCGGAGAACGGGGGACCGACGGGTTGATGCATCACGCGGGGACAGACGGGGAGGGCTCCGCCTCGGGGCGGGGCGCCTCGGCGGCGCGGACGTCGCGCTCGACGGCGTCCACGGCCGACCGGGCGGCGGCCCGCATCTGGGCGACGACCTCGGCCGGCGGGCGGACGCGCGCGAACGCGACGAGGTCGGTCGGCTGGAGCGCCGTGCCGACCGCCTCGGTGGCGCCCTCGGACACGCGCGCGTCGGCGGCGAGGAGGCCCATCAGCTCGGCCGTCGTCGCCTCGCGGGCGGCCACCCCGAGGCGGCGGGCGAGGAAGACGCGCACGACCCCGCGCAGGGCGACCACGTGCGCCTCGACCGCCTCGGGGGTCTGCGGCGCCTCGGCGTCGAGCGCCTCGAGGCGGGCCCGCGCGGCGGGGTAGGGGGGCTGCCGGGCTGGTGCTGGCGTCTCCCTGGCGCGGAGCGTCTGCACGAGTCCCCAGACGGCGCCTCCGAGGAGGGCGAGCGCGACGAGCCCGGTCACGGCCCACAGCGCGACCGGGCTCGGGAAGTCGTCGGGCGGACCGAGCGGGGCCGGCTCGTGCGGCGGCGGGCCGGTCAGCTCCGAGCGGACCGGCACCGAGGCGGCCGCGGTCTGCACCCGGGCCGAGTCGACGGCGACCTCGACCGGCCCGACGACCGCCTCGTCGACGGCGAACGCGGCGACGGTGTAGACGGCGCTGTCGGTCCGCACGTCGCCGCGGATCTCGGGCGGGAGGCGCCGAAGGTCGAACGCCTCGACGTCGCCGAAGGCGACGAGCGGCCCCGCCTCAGGGTCGGCGAGGGGCACGGCCGGAAAGGCGACCTGCGCGCCCGGCGCGTGGTCGACGGCGACGGCGATCTCGAACCGCTCGCCGATGGACACGCTGTCGGCCAGCACGTGCAGCCGCGCCTCCTGCCCCGAGGCGGCCCCAGCCATCAGGGCAAGCGCGACCACCCCCCCGAGGCGGCCCCCGTCCCTCGTCCCCCATGCCGCTTCCCCCCTCCACGCGTCGCCCGGCGGAGGAAGAACGACGACAGCGGCTCGACGTAGTCCTCGTCGGTCCGCAGCGTGACGTGGTCGACGCGGGCCTGCTTCAGCGCCACCTCGGCGCGGGCGGCGCGCTTCGAGGCCCGGCGGAGGAACGCCCGCCGGACGGCCCGGCTCGACGTGTCGACGAGGGCCGCCTCGCCCGTCTCGGCGTCGACCACCCGCAGCAGCCCGACCGCCGGCAGCGCCTCCTCGCGGGGGTCGACGAGGCGGATCGCGACGACGTCGTGCTTCTGGGCAAGCACCCGCAGCGCGCGCGCCACGCGGGTCTCCTCGCCCTCGGGGACCAAGAAGTCGCTCACCAGGATCACGATCGCGCGGCGGCGCTGGACGCGGAGGACGTGGTCGAGGGCGGCCGCGATGTCGGTCCCCCGGCTCTGCGGCGCGTGCGCGAACAGATCGCGGACGAGGCGGAGCACGTGGCGCTTGCCCTTCTTGGGCGGGACGGTCCGCTCGACGCGGTCGGTGAAGAGCACCATCCCCACCTTGTCGCTGTTGCGCAGCGCCGAGAAGCCGAGCACGGCGCAGACCTCGGCGGCGAGGTCCCGCTTGGCGCCCTCGCCGCTCCCGAAGTCCTCGCTGCCCGAGACGTCGACGACCAGCATCAGCGTCTGCTCGCGCTCCTCCTCGAACAGCTTCACGTGCGTCTCGCCCGTCCGCGCCGACACGTTCCAGTCGATCGCGCGCACGTCGTCGCCGACCTGGTACGGCCGCACCTCGGCGAACTCGATGCCGCGCCCCTTGAACGCCGAGTGGTACTCGCCCCCGAACACGTCGTCGACCAGCCCGCGCGTGCGGACCTCGACGTGCCGGATCTTGCGGAACAGCTCGCGGGGGATCACGAGAAGGGGAAAGGGAGAATGGAGAAGTGAGAAGGTCGCGCCGCCTTCCGCCTCGGGGCTCGGAAACGGAGCGGAGGCCGCTAGATTACCCGTCCACCTGCGCGGGAGGGGGGCGACGTGGGTCTCCCTTCTCCCTTTCCCCCTTTTCCCTTTCCAAGCATGGCGAAGGTCGCTGTTCTCGTCTTCCCCGGGTCCAACTGCGACCACGACGCCTACCACGCCGCGAAGCACGTGTTCGGGCAGGACGCCCGGTTCGTGTGGCACAAGGAGGAGCGCCTCGGGGAGGCCGACCTCGTGATCGTGCCCGGCGGGTTCTCGTACGGCGACTACCTGCGGGCAGGCGCGATCGCGCGGTTCTCGCCCGTGATGAAGGACGTGGTCCGGTTCGCGGACACAGGGGGGCTGGTCCTCGGCGTGTGCAACGGCTTCCAGGTGCTCTGCGAAGCGGGCCTGCTGCCGGGCGCGCTCGTGCGCAACGCGAGCCTGCGGTTCGCCTGCAAGGACGTCCGCTTGCGCGTCGAGTCGACGGCCACGCCGTTCACGTCGGCGATGGAGGCGGGCGACGTGCTCACGATCCCGGTCGCGCACGGCGCGGGCAACTACGTCGCCGACGACGCCACGCTGGACCGCCTCGAGGCGGAGGGCCGCGTCGTCTTCCGCTACGTCGACGACTCGGGCGAGGCCGTCCCCGAGGCGGCGCCGAACGGCTCGGCGCGCAACATCGCCGGCATCACCAACGCGGCCGGCACCGTGCTCGGCATGATGCCGCACCCCGAGCGGTGCGTCGAGGCGCTCCTCGGGCACGACGGCGCCGACGGCGCGAGGCTCTTCGCCTCGGTGTTCGCCCACCTCGGGGCCGAGGTGCCCGCCGAGGCGGTCGCGGTGTAGGACAGAGTCGGTTTGGTTGTGGACCGCCAACGTTCCAGATCAGGTCCCCTCTCCCTCGGGGAGAGGGTGAGGGGATCCGCCTCGGGGCTGAGCGCGACGGTCGATTCATCGCCCCCCTCCCAGCCTCCCCCCGCTGGGGGGAGGAGACGCTCTGACATCAAGGCGGTCGGCCCTGAAGCCCTCTGGCCGTCGTCCGCGGTCTGTCGTCCGTCGTCCTCCGCCGAGGCGGTCGGCCCCGAGGCGGCGTCTCAGCCAGCCACTCAGGCGGCCGTCCGCGGTCCGTCGTCCGTGGTCGCGCCCGGAGGGCGCTGCCATGATTGAGGTCCCCCTCCAGATCGAGCGGGCGTTCACGCTCCCCGTCGCCCCCGAGGCGGCGTGGGACCTTCTGGCCGACGTGCCCCGCTGGGGCCGCCTCTTTCCGCACGTCGAGACCGTCGAGCCGCTTCCCGAGGCGGGGCCGGACGTCTGGCAGACCGCGATGGCGCCGCTCGGGCCGCCCGTCGCGGCCGTGCGCGTCGTCTACGCTTGCCGCTACACGCCCGATGCTGCGGCGCGCACGCTCACCTGGACCCCCGTCGAGGGCGTCGGCAACGCCCAGTTCGACGGCCGGGCGACGCTCCGCCCCGAGGCGGGGGCGACGGCCGGGACGCTCCGCCTCGGGGCCGTGCTCCACATCCCGGCGCCGCGGTTCGTGCGCGCGCTCGTGGGCTCGGCCGTGCGCGTCGAGATGGCGCGGATGACCGACACCTTCCTCGACCGGATGCGGCACGTCTGGGACGAGGCGTAACCTCCGGCCACGCCGCCCCGCTCGCCGTGCCCGACGCCCCGCCCGCCCCCGGATTCTCGCGCCGCTGGTTCGTGTTCGTCGGCGCCGTGCTGGCGGTCGTGCTGCTGGTGTTTCTGTTCATCCGCCGCAACGACACGCCGAGCGTGCCCGAGGGGGTCTACCTCCGCCTGTCCGAGTGGATGATGCCGGGCGAGCCGGCCGTGGGCGACTTCGCGATGGCCTGCCTGCCCGACGCCGAGGCGGCGTTCGTGGCCCGCGAGCGGGGCTACCTCGACGAGGCGCCGTGGGCGTGCGCCTCGGGCGTGGTGCCGGTCCTCAAGCGCGTCGCCGCCGTCGAGGGGCAGACGGTGGAGGTCACCGAAGCGGGTGTGTTCGTCGACGGCGCGCGCGTGGGCGAGGCCCCGCCGACGGCCGACAGCCAGGGCCGGCCGATCGCGCCGGCGTACGGGATGTACCGCCTCGGGGCGGGCGAGGCGTGGCTCGCGTCCGACATCCCCAACGGCTACGACTCGCGCTACGCCGGGCCGCTCGTGCCCGAGGCGCGGGCCTGGCTGCTGGTGGAGCTGTAGGAGGGGAACCGCCGTCTGAGCGGTCGATTCAGACGGCCCCGCCTCGGGGAGGGACGACGGACCGCCGACGACGGCCTGAGGCGGAGGCCCTGAAACGAAGAAGGCGCCGACGGAGGGGTCGGCGCCTTCAGTCGAAGTCAGGTTGGGGTCGTCTCATCGGCCGATCCGGGTGCGGCGGGCGGCGAACGGCGCGCGTGTCCCGAGGCGGCGGCGAGGCGAGGGCGACGTGGTGCGGTAGGGGTTGGTGGTCAGCATGGGTCCGGGGGTCTGGGGTGGAGTGAGCGCTACGCGGCAGCCGTCGTGCGAGCGAGGCGGGGCGCTGGGGTGCGGACCGGGGCGGTCCGGTAGGTCGTCCGGAGGCGGCGGCCGGCGAAGGCGACGCGGGTGCCGGAGCGGTGCCGGGGGGAGGCGGCGGTGGTCAGGAAGGCGTTGGTGGCGAACATGAGATCGGGGGTTTGGGAGTGTGCCCCGATCCTTTGCAACGCCGGTGCCGCCATGCCAAACCGCCCAAATCGTCGATTCTTGGCGGTTCCGGTGTGCGCCTGCGCCCACCTTGCGTGCGCCGCCGCCCGACCGCCGCCTCGATGCCGTCCCCCGAGACCACCCCGATCCGCCTCGAAGCCAACGCCGACGCGCAGACCCTCACCGTGGGGTGGGCCGACGGGCACGTGTCGGTGTATCCGTACGAGGGCCTCAAGCGGGCGTGCCCGTGCGCCGAGTGCCGCGGCGGGCACGGCGCGATGGCCGAGCCAGTCGACCCCATCGTGTTCCGCCTGCCGTCGCTGATGACCTACGAGATCAAGCGCCTGGAGCCGGCCGGGCACTACGCGCTGCGCATCGTCTGGGGCGACGGCCACAGCTCGGGGCTCTTCCGGTGGGAGGTGCTGCGCGGCTACTGCCCTTCCGAGGCAGCCCCCGAGGCGGGCTGACCGCTCTCCCCCACAGGCTCGGGGACGGGCGCGCGCCTCCTCGGGGGCGCTTCGGGCCGCATGCCCCGAGGCGGCCCCGCTACCTTGCTCGGCCTCTCCCGCACGTCCATGTCCGACCCCGCCCTCGCCGCCGCCCAGGCCGCCGGCCTCACCGACGTCCACGCCCGGCGCGTCGCCCTCGTCGAGCGGCTCGTGCTGCGGGTGGCCGAGGAGCGCTACCGGAGCGCCACCGCCGACCTCGTGCGCGCGTGGCTGGGCGCCATCCGCGAGCGCGGCCCCGAGGCGTTCGACGCCGTCACCGAGGCGGTCGCCGAGACGGAGGTCGAGACCCTGACGGGCGTGCTGCGCACGCTGACGGCCTACTTCCACCTCGTCAACAAGGCCGAGCAGATCGAGATCGTGCGCGTCAACCGCGAGCGGGCGCGGGCCGCCTCGGCGGAGGCGCCGCGCGGCGAGTCGGTGATGGAGGCCGTGGCCCGGCTGGCCGCCTCGGGGGCGACGCGCGCCGAGGCGGTCGCCCTCATCGGGCGGCTCGACATCCAGCCGACGCTCACGGCGCACCCCACCGAGGCGCGGCGGCGGACGGTTCTCCTCCACCAGCAGGCCGCCGCGGAGGCCCTCGACCGGCTCACCTCCGACGCCCTGACGCCCACCGAGGCGGCCGAGGCCGAGGCCGAGGCGCTGGGCCGGCTGCGGCTGCTGCTGGCCACCGACGAGGTGCGGCCCGCCGCCGTGACCGTCCGCGACGAGGTCCGCCACGGGCTCTACTTCGTCGCCACGAGCATCTGGGAGGTCGTCCCGCGCATCCACGCCGACGCCCGCCGCGCCCTCGACGCCGTCTACGGGCCCGACCCCGAGGCGGCGCCCCTGCCGCCGTTCCTCCGCTACCGCTCGTGGATCGGCGGCGACCGCGACGGCAACCCCAACGTGACCGCCGAGGTGACGGCGTGGACGCTCCGCGCGCACCGCGAGGACGCCCTCCGCCTCCACCGCCGCGCCCTCGACCGGCTCCGCCTCGAGCTGTCGGTGAGCGACCGGCAGGTGACGTTCCCCGACGCCCTGCGCGCCTCCATCGAGGCGGCGCGCGAGACGGCGCCCCTCCCCGACCGCCGGTGGCGCCAGAACGCCCACGAGCCGATCCGCCTCAAGGTGATGCAGATGGCCGAGACGCTGGACCGGCTGATCGACGCCCTTCCAGCCGGCGCCTCGGGCCAGCCGCGCGGCCGCCTCGGGGCGGCGCCTGCCTACACCGCGGCCGACTACCTCGCCGACCTCGACCTGCTGGCGGCGTCGCTCCGGGCCGCCGGCCTCGCCCCCCTCGCCGACACGGGCGCGCTGGCCGACGCCCGCGTGCGCGCGGCGACGTTCGGGTTCCACCTCGCCGCGCTCGACCTCCGCCAGCACAGCCGCCTCCACGAGGAGGCTGTGGCCGACCTCCTCGCCCGCGCCGGCGTCGAGGCCGACTACGCCGCCCTCCCCGAGGCGGACCGTCTGGCGCTGCTCACGCGCGAGCTGAAAAACCCGCGGCCGTTCATCCGCCTCGGGGGCGAGGTGGGCGAGACGACCGACCGGGTGCTCTCGGCGCTCCGCGTGGCCAAGGCGGCCGTCGAGCAGGAGCCGGCGTCGATCGGCTCGTACATCGTGTCGATGACCGACGCCGTGAGCGACGTGCTCGAGGTGCTGCTGCTGGCGAAGGAGGTCGGGCTCTGGCGGATGCGGCCCGACGGGACCGTCGACAGCCCCATCGACGCCGTGCCGCTGCTGGAAACCATCGCTGACCTCGAGGCGGGGCCGGACCTGCTCGCGGCGCTCTTCGAGAACGAGGTCTACGCGGCGCACCTCGCCGCGCGCGGCGGCCTCCAGGAGGTCATGCTCGGGTACTCCGACTCGAACAAGGACGGCGGCTACTGGCAGGCCAACTGGTCGCTCCACAAAGCCCAGGGCGCCATCGCGAGGACGTGCCGCGCGCACGGCGTCGACCTCCGGTTCTTCCACGGCCGCGGCGGCACGGTCGGCCGCGGCGGCGGGCGTGCCAACCAGGCCATCCGCGCCATGCCCCCCGAGGCGCAGTCGGGCCGCATCCGGTTCACCGAGCAGGGCGAGGTCATCTCGTTCCGCTACGCGCTGCCGGGGATCGCGCGGCGGCACCTCGAGCAGATCGTCCACGCCCAGCTCGGCGCCCTCGCCGAGGCGCCCAGCCCCGAGGCGGACGTCTGGAGCGGTCCCCAGCGGACCGACGCGCACGCGCTCATGGAGCGGGTCGCCGACCGCTCGATGGAGGTCTACCGCGCCCTGATCGACAGCGGCGACTTCTGGCCGTGGTACAGCGCCGCAACACCCATCGCCCACATCGCCGGGCTGTCGATCGCCTCGCGGCCCATCTCGCGCAAGGGCATCGGGGAGCTGGACTTCGAGGGCCTCCGCGCCATCCCCTGGGTGTTCTCGTGGACGCAGCCGCGCTACACGGCGCCCGGCTGGTACGGCGCCGGCACCGCCCTCGCCGAGGCGATCTCGGACGGCGACGTGGCGCGTCTCCAGCGGCTCCACGCCGAGTGGCCCTTCTTCCAGGCCGTCGCCGGCAACGCGATGCGCGAGATGGCGCGCGCGCGCCTCGTGGTCGGCCGCCGCTACAGCGCCCTCGCCGAGGCGGGCGGCGCCAGCGGCGCCCCGTACGAGCGCGTCGAGGCCGAGTTCGCGCGCGCCGAGGCGGCGCTCCTCCGCGTGGCGCAGCAGGACGGGCTCCTGGACGCCGGCCGCGCCATCGCCGCCACCATCCGCTACCGCAACCCCGCGACGGACCTCCTCAACCTGGTCCAGCTCGACCTCATGCGCCGGTGGCGGGCGGGCGACGGCGACGACGCGCTGCATCGCGCGCTCCTCGTCTCCGTCAACGGGATCGCCGCCGCCATGCAGTCGACGGGGTGACCGCCTCGGGGAGGCGGGACCGCCGACGGCAGACCGCCGCCTGGGGGCAAGACGACGGTCTGCTGCCCGAAGTCCGACGGCCTCGGGGCGTGTCGCCTGTGGCGCACCGTGAATCAGGCCGAGGTGGATCCCCGAGGCGGCGCGGTCGTGGTAGACTGGCACGCCACGACGCCATGCTCACGGACACGTCTGACCTCCTCGATTCGCGCCAGCGCGCCCGCCTCGACGCCTACACGGCCGAGATGGAGCGCGTCAACCGGCGCGTCAACCTCGTCGCGCGCGCGGCGACGCGCGACGACCTGCGGCGGCACGTCCGCCACTGCCTCGCGCTCGCGACGCGGCCGTTCCCGAGCGGGTCCGTCGTCGTCGACTGGGGCTCGGGCGGCGGGCTGCCGGCGGTGCCCCTCGCGGTCGCCTTCCCAGAGGCTCGCGTCGTGGCCGTCGACGCGGTGGGCAAGAAGACCGAGGCGGTGAAGCTGTTCGGCCGGCGCCTCGAGCTGGACAACCTGACTGCCTGGAACGGGCGCGCAGAGGCCTACGACGGGCCGGCGCCGCACTACTCGGTCAGCCGCGCGACGGCGCCGCTGGCGACCCTCTGGGCGTGGCACATGGCCGTCCGCACCCCGCTCAACGCGCCGCGCGACGCCTGGGCGCCGGGCCTGCTCGCCCTCAAGGGCGGCGACCTGGCGGCCGAGATCGAGGCCCTTCGCGCGTCCGCCTCGGTGAAGGTCGCCGTGACGCCGCTGCTCGACGTGCTCGGTGCCGACTGGGCCGACAAGTCGCTCGTCCACGTCACCGAGGCGGTCCGCCCCGAGGCGGGGTGAGAGACGGCTGAGATTCAGGGCGGCGAGCTGCGCGGGGCCGCAGACGCCGCCTGCGGCGTTGCCCTCGTCGCCCGGGGCTCCTGCCCCGCGCTCCTCCGGCGCCTTGCCGGCGACGCCTGCACCCTCCGCTCGCTGGCGCCCCCCAAACCTCAACCGTCTCTAAACGCAGCGCGCCCGCCGCCTCGGGGGGCGACGGGCGCGGAAGACGGAACGGCGTGCGGGCTATCGGCCGAGCGCGCCGCCGAAGCGGAAGCCGAGGGTCACCGTGAACGTCTGGTTGCGGATGTCCAGTGGCTCTACCAACTCACCATCAATCTCGTCGCTGAAGGCGTCGGTCAGCCCCGCCGTGTAGCGGAGGTCAACGCCGATCGGGCCGGACCAGTAGTCGGCGCCAACCGTGATGCCGAGGTCCGTGTTGAGCGCTTCGTCGACAACCTCGCCGTCTTCGAACTCGAACTCCTCGCGGATCGGAATGCCAATCGACGGGCCGGCATAGACGCCAGCGTCGGCGAACTGGCTCACCGGAATGGCGTAGCGGACGAGAATCGGGATGTCGATGTAGTCGAACCGGTACGTGCCCTCGTCGCCAACAGCCTCCTCTTGCGCGCCTTCCTGGCTGTAGAGCGCTTCGACCTGGAGGCCGAGGCTGGGCGTGGCGTCGTAGCGGACGAACGCGCCGCCGACGCCGCCGAGGCGGGCGCCGGTGCCGTCGGCGTCGCCGCCGGAGAAGAATGCGGTGTTGAGGCCGCCTTTGAGGCCGAAGGTCGCCTGCGCCGAGGCGGGGACGGCCGCGAACGCGAGGGCGGCGGCCAGAAGCAGAGTGGTACGCATGGGTCGGGGGGACGGAGTGGTGGGGACGAGCCGGCTCGTGAACGGCACGAGAGGCCAATTCGGATCCGGGCCCCTTCCAAGCCGCAGGCCAACGCGCCGGGGTCTCGCCTCCACAGGCTCTTCCTCGCGTTAAAAGAACGGTTTCCGCCTCCGGAGCGTTGACAATTCGGTGTCACCCGTCCGATCCTGCGGACGCCCTCGTCTCCCCGCCTGGATGCCCCGCTCCGACCGCTCCCTCAACAAGACCGAGCGCCTCTTCGCGCTCGTGCTGCTCCTCCAGAACCGGCCCAACCTGTCGAGCCGCGACCTGGCCGAGCACTTCGGCGTCAGCCGCCGGACCATCTTCCGCGACCTCCGCACGCTCGGCGAGAGCGGCGTGCCGCTGACCTACGCCGAGGAGGGCGGCTACGAGATCCTCGAGGGCTACCAGCTCCCGCCGCTCATGTTCTCGGCCCGCGAGGCGGCGACGCTGCTCGTCGGGACCGGCTTCACGAAGCTCCAGCCCGACGCCTCGCTCCGGCAGGACGCCGACGCGGTGGCGATGAAGATCCGGAACGTGCTCCCGGACACCGTCCGCGACTACATCGACCGGCTCCAGGAGCGGACCGTCCTCGCGCCGTTCAACGAGACGCAAGGCCTGGGCGGCGCGACCGGGGATGAGCAGGGTCTGTGGTTCGAGCTGTCCGAGGCCGTCGCCCGTCAGCGGCGCGTCAAGATGACCTACTACGTCGCCAGCCGCGACGAGGAGACGGTCCGCGAGGTCGACCCGCTCGGGCTCGTCTACTACTCGGACCACTGGAACCTGATCGCCTACGACCACCTTCGCGACGACATCCGCAACTTCCGGCTCGACCAGATCAAGAAGCTCCGGAAGCGCTTCGACACGTTCGAGCTTCCGGCTGGCTTCGACCTCAAGGAGCACCTCCGCGACCGCGGCACGAGCCCCGAGAACGTCCGCATGCGGGTCCGCTTCCGGAACCGCGCCTGGCGGTGGGCGCGCCGCCAGGTGCCGGCCGACGTCGAGCAGGAGCTGCCGACGGGCGACGGCTGGACCGAGGTGACGTTCGAGTTCGAGAACCTGACCTACGTCGCCAAGTGGCTCCTCCGCTACGGCACCGACGCCGCGGTCGTCGGCCCCGAGGCGTTGCGCGACGAGGTCCGCGCGCAGGCGCGGGCCGTCGCCGAGATGTACGACGGCGTGGCGGCCTAGTCACCTCGGTGCTCACGGCCCGCCCCGCCGGCCGCGCCTTGTGGTCGTACCAGATCGCCGACGCCGACGGCGCGCCTGTGGCGACGGTCGAGCTGGACCGGATGAAAGACACCGGGGTGCTCCGCCTCGGGGACGTGCGGTTCGGGTTCTCCTCGCCCGGTTGGCGCTCACGCCGCGTGGCGCTCACGTTCGAGGGCGTCGAGGTGGCGGCCGCCGAGCGGAATCCGGGGCTCTTCCGCATCGCCTACGACATCCACATTCAGGCGGGGCTGCTGGGCGCCCCCGAGGCGGTCCATCTCCGGATGGAGTCGTCTCCAGCAAACAGCCGGTTCCGCCTCCGCCTCGGGGACCGAGACCTCGGCGAGATCCGGCGGCGCAGACTCCTCTCGCTGGACGTCCAGATCGACGTGTCGGACGCGCTCCCGCTGGGCGTGCAGGCGTTCCTGCTGGCGCTCGTCGTGATCGAGTGGCGCCGCTCGACGCGGAGCGCCTGAGGCTCTGGCACCTAGGCGGTGCGCCGGGCCAGGCCACGCTTCCAGCGACGGGGGCGACGGGGAGACCGACGCGGCGGCGCGCCGAGAAGAACGGTCGCGCCAAGCACGACGAGGAGGATCGGGACGAGGGGGAGCATCATGGCCGTCTGGGCGAGGGGGTCCAACCGCAAGACACCGAGGCGGCGGTTCGGTTGCTCCCCGCCTCGGGGTGTGCCGGTCCCTCGCCAGGATCCGATGCCACGCAACCGCGCGCGCGCTCGTGGCGTCCCGGGGCTATTCCCCCTCTCCTCCCATGTCGTTTCCCTCGCCCTTCTACCGCTGGCGCCCGCACCCCTGGCACGGTCTCGAGGTGGGACCGGACGCCCCCGAGGTGGTCACCGCCTACATCGAGATCACGCCGTTCGACG
>JBCCQJ010000123.1:0-12632 GCA_039024395.1 Bacteroidota bacterium
GTCTCGTCGAAGAACCGGCGCCAGAGCGCGATCACGTCGGGCACGTCGAGGTCGCGCCACGCCACGCGGCCGTCGTCGAGGCGCTCGAACCGGGTGTTGAGCCCGCACCCGACCTCGACGACCGTCCCGCCCGGGTGCGCCGCCATCCAGCGCTCGACGAGCCGGTCGTAGAACCGGGTGCGGACGACCGCGCCCCGCAGGCTCGGCGCCCCCTCGAACCGGTCGAAGTCGTAGTCGAGCGCCTCGACGATGGCCTCGGCCTTCGGGTCCCGCAGGACCGGCCGGCGCCGGCGCTGCTCGCGGGCGCGGCCGAGCAGCGGGATCACGAGGGTCTCCTCGACATCCCCGAGGTGGGCCGTCGCGAGCGAGGCGTTGGAGGCGGGGCGGTCCGGTGCGCTCATGGGCTGACAGTCTGAACGTCAGGGAAGCGTGAGCCGGAGGCCGGCCCCGAGGCGGCGCCCCTGGATCGGGCCGTACACGTAGGCCGTGTCGAACGTCTCGCCGAAGCCGGGCACGCCGTCCGTCGCGCCGACCAGCGGGCTCGGCTGCCGGTAGTCGAGCACGTTGTCGACGGCGACGTAGAGCTGCGCCCGCCGGCCCCCGAGGCGGAGGTCGCGCGTGAGCTGCACGTTGCCGACGGCGTAGACCGGCGACTCGGACCGGAGCGCCACACCGGTCGCGGCCTCGTACGCGGCGGCCGCCTCGGGGCCGTACGCGGGCAGCGCCATCGGCCCGGTGAGCCGCGCCGTGAGGTCGACCACGACGCCCGCGGGGGCGTCCCAGGTGACGGTTGCCGTGCCCTGGTAGTCGGGCGCGAACTCGAGCGGGCGCGTCTGGCCGTCCTCCTCCACGAACACGTCGAGGAGCGTTGCGCCGACCGTGTAGCGGAGCCCCTGGCCGGCGGCGCCCTGAACCTGGACCGAGACGCCGCGCGTGGTCGCGCTCCCGTCGAGGTTGGCGTAGCGGATCTCGCCCGGGACCGAGTAGTCGGGCTCGATCTTGTTCGAGAACCGGGTCCAGAACGCGTCGACGTCGACCGTCACGGGGTAGCGTGCACCCAGGATCTGCTGGAGGCTGGCAGTCGTGCTCACGCTCCGCTCCGGCTCGAGGTCCTCGAGGAGGAGCGTCGCCCGGCCGCCGGTGTAGGCGGCGTGGTCCTCGGTGAACAGGTTGACGACGCGGAAGCCGGTGCCCACGTTGAGCCGGGCCGTGGTGGTCGCGGCCGGCTGCCACTTGACGGCCGCGCGTGGCGACGGGATGACCCCGTAGCCGGGCTGCACGTCGGCGCGGAACCCGCCGAGGAGGCGGAGCCGCTCGCTCACGCGCCAGTCGTCCTGCACGAAGAGACCGGGCACGACGCGGGTGTCGGGGCGGTTCTCGAGCAGCACGCCGGCGTCGTCGTAGAGGCCCGTCGCGCCCGAGCCGTCGTCGTAGCGGATCGCGCGGAGGGCGGCGCCGACGAGCACGCCGTGACCGTCGAGCGCGGTGCCCTCGGTGGCGGGCGTCCAGAGGAGCTGGCCGAAGGCGTCGGCCTGCGTGGCGTCGTAGCCGACGTCGCCGTAGAACGAGTCCTGGTCGTGGAGCGCGCCCGACGCCTGAAGCTCGAGGTCGGGCCGGAGAGCGAGCCGCCCGATCAGCTCGGCGCGGCGCGTGGCGATCGACTCGCCGTAGACGGCGCTCGATCCCCGGAGGCCGCTCACGTCGTCGAAGAACGGCTCGACGCCGGCCGCGCGGTCCTCGACGTACGCCTTGCCGACGAGGCTCCCGCGCTCGAAGCCGAGGGCGTCGCGCCGGGTCACCTTGCCGAAGAGCGCCAGCCGCGTCTCGAACGGCCGGTCCGAGAAGCCGTCGCCGTTGCGGTCGTCGAAGGCGGCGACGTGGAAGAGCGTGCCCGAGAGGAGCGCGCTCGTGCGGCCGCGGAGCGGGACCGCCGCCACCTCGGCGGCGACCTCCGAGCGCGTCGTCGAGAACACGTTGGCTGAGAGGCGCGGGGCCATCGCCGGGTCCTTCGTGATGATGTTGACCACGCCGCCGAGCGCCTCCGACCCGTAGAGCGTCGACATCGGCCCCTTGACCACCTCGACCTGGCGGAGCAGGATCGGCGAGATGCCGTTGAGCCCGTAGACCGTCGCCAGGCTCGACATCACCGGCGCGCCGTCGATCAGCACGGCCGTGTTCGGCCCGTCGATCCCGTTGATGCGGATGTTGTTGGTGTAGCACACGCCGCAGTCGATCTGCTGGTAGAGCCCGTTGATCCGCTCGACGGCGTCCATCACGTTCGTCGACGGCGACGTCTCGAGGAACCGGGCCGGCACCACGTCCACCTTCACCGGCGACTCGCGGACGGCCATCGTCTCCAGCGTGCCCGTCACGACCACGGCCCCGGCGTCGAGCGTGGCCGCCGCCAGGTCGACATCGAGGCGGATCGTCTCGCCCGCTCCGACCGTCACCTCGCGCACGGCCGGGGCGTAGCCGACGGCCGAGACCCGGAGCGCGTACGCGCCCGCCTCGGGGAGGACCAGCCGGTAGCGGCCGTCGGCATCGGCGGCCGCCCCCACGACGGTGCCGTCCACGCGGACCGTCGCGAGCGGGACCGTGGTCGTGCCCGACGTCACGGTGCCTTCGACGACCTGCGCTGAGGCGGCCGGTGCGACGCACAGGAGGAGGAGGAGGAGCAAGCGGGTCATCGGTCGGGAGGAAGAGCGCTCGGGTCGGCCGCCTCGGGGGCGGCAGCGAGCGCGGCGTCGAGGACGGCGCGGAGGCCGTCGGGGGGGAGGAAGCCAGTGTGCCGGCCGAGGACGGCGCCGTCGGCGTCGAGCAGGACGAGCGTCGGCGTGGTCTCGGCCCCGAGGCGGGCCGCCCACTCGGCCTCGCTGAGCCGGTACGGCCCGACGCGGTGCGTCCGGTCGCGGTCGTCGATCGTCAGCTCGGCCCGCGCGAAGGCCCCGAGGCGGCTGGCGACGGCCGGGAACGTCTCGCGCTCGAGCCGCCGGCAGGGGCCGCACCACGGGGCGTGGACGTAGACGAGGGCCGGCCGCCCCTCGGCACGAGCCAGGGCCAGCGCCTCGGGGAGGGTGCCCCACGCGGGGCCCTGCGCCGCCGAGGCGGCGGTTCCAAGGGCGACGGTGGCAGCGAGAAGGAGAAAACGGGTCGTCACCGGAACTCCGCGGCAGGTCGGGTTTAGGTGGGGCTAAACTACGTGCTCGACCTCGGGTTTCGGCCCGCCTAAAAATAAAATCCATGCACAGCCGCGCCTTCGAGGACTACCTCAAGACGATCTACGCCCTCGGCCGCTCCGGCGAGGCCGCCACCACGAGCGCCCTCGCCGGCCGCCTCGGGGTGGCCCCGGCGTCGGTGACGGGCATGCTGAAGAAGCTGGCCGCGGCCGGCCTCGTCGAGCACGAGAAGTACCAGGGCGCGCGCCTCACCGAGGCGGGCCGCCTGGTGGCCGTCGAGACGATCCGCCACCACCGCCTCGTCGAGACCTACCTCCACCAGGCGCTCGGCGTGCCGTGGGACCGCCTCCACGAGGAGGCCGAGGCGTGGGAGCACGTGCTGAGCGAGGACCTCGAGGCGCGCATGGACGCCGCGCTCGGCCACCCGACGCACGACCCGCACGGCGCGCCGATCCCCACGCCCGACCTCGTGCTCGACGAGCGCGACCTGCTCCCGCTCGCCCGCCTCGAGGTGGGGCGGCGGGCGACGGTGGCGCGCGTGAGCGACCGCGACGCGGCGCTCCTGCGCGAGGTCGGCGCGGCGGGCCTGTTCCCGGGCGTCCGCTTCGAACTCACCGAGGCGGACGACGACGGCGCCGTGACGGTCCGCCTGCTGAGCGGCGAGCACGCCGGCGAGACGTCCCGCCTCGGGGCCGAGGCGCCGGCCTTCCTCTTCATCGACGACATCGAGTGATGCTCTGGACGACAGACGACGGACGACGGACGACGGCAAAACGAACATGGACCTCCGTGGTCTGTGGTCTGTGGTCCGTGGTCCTCCTCTCGGCCTGCGGCCCGGCGGAGGGCACTCCGGACGCCCCGATCGCCGAGCGGACGGTCGAGGTGGTCGCCACGACCAGCATGGTCGCCGACCTGGCGCGCGAGATCGGCGGCGACCGCGTAGCCGTCGAGGGCCTGATGGGGCCGGGCGTGGACCCGCACCTCTACCGCCCGCGCGAGAGCGACGTGACCCGCCTCGTGGGCGCCGACGTGGTGTTCTACAACGGCCTCGGCCTGGAGGGCCGGATGGGCGAGGTGCTGGAGCAGGTCGAGAGCCGCGGCATCGTGGCCGAGCCCGTCGCCGAGGCGGTCCCCGAGGCGTCGCGCCTCCCGTCGCCCGACTTCGAGGGCAGCTTCGACCCGCACGTCTGGATGGACGTCCGCCGCTGGAAGGTCGTCGCGGGCGCCGTCGCCGAGACGCTGGCCGCCCTCGACCCGACGCACGCCGACACCTACCGCGAGAACCTGTCGGCCTACCACGTCCGTCTCGACTCGCTGGAGGCGGACGTCCGCGCCCGCCTCGAGGCGGTGCCCGAGGGCCGGCGGGTGCTCATCACGGCGCACGACGCATTCGGCTACTTCGGCGACGCCTACGGCTTTGAGGTGCGCGGCCTCCAGGGCCTCTCGACGACCACCGAGGCGGGCACGGCCGACGTGCGCGACCTGGCCGACTTCGTGGCCGAGCGCGGCATCCCCGCGATGTTCGTCGAGTCGAGCGTGTCGCCGCGCAGCATCGAGGCGGTCCGCGAGGCGGTGCGCGCGCGCGGCTTCGCGGTCGAGATCGGCGGCAACCTGTTCTCGGACGCCCTCGGCGACGCCGGCACGCCCGAGGGGACCTACGAGGGCATGGTCCGGCACAACGTGGAGGCGGTGGTCTCGGCGCTGCGCGCCGATGGGGCGTAGGCCGTGGTGCGTGGGACATGACGGATCCGAAGACGCCATACGACGAGCGCCTTCGCCTGTGGGAGGCGACCGTCCCCAAGGCGATCCGGCGAGACCGCTTGTGGGGACTGCGCCTTTACCGCCTCGGGGTGTGGCTCGGGGATCTGGTATGGGAAGACGTGACTGTCCTGCACCGGGACGGGCGGACTCGACGGGTCGCCGACCAACTGTTCCGCGCTGTGGGCTCGATCAGTGCGAACGTGGCCGAGGGATACTCGCGCGGAAGCGGAAAAGACCGTGCACGGTTTTACGAGTACGCGCTTGGCTCGGCCCGTGAAGCCCGCGACTGGTACTTCAAGGCCCGCCACCGCCTCGGGGAGGACGTAGCGGCGGATCGGATCGAGGTCCTCTCCGACGTGATTCGACTCTCGCTCGGGTTGGTTCGCAAGCAGCCTGGGCGAACGCTCCGTGAGCCAACGGAAGACTATTTCCCTGATGCCCCAGACGTGTCGTGATCGACCCCACGCCCCACGCCCCACGCCCTACGCCTGCGATCGACGTCGCCGACCTGACCGTCGCCTACCGCGACGAGCCCGTGCTGTGGGACATCGACCTGGTCGTCCCCGAGGGGGTGCTGATGGCGATCGTGGGGCCGAACGGGGCGGGCAAGACGACCCTCATCAAGGCGATCCTGGGGCTCGTGCCGACCGCCGCGGGGCGCGTCGAGGTGCTGGGGCAGCCGCTCGAGAAGGTCCGCCGCGCGGTCGCCTACGTGCCGCAGCGCGGGAGCGTCGACTGGGACTTCCCGACGAGCGTGCTCGACGTGGTGATGATGGGCCGCTACGGGGCGCTGGGCTGGATCCGGAGGCCGCGCACGCGGGACCGGCAGCTCGCCTTCCAGGCGCTCGAGCAGGTCGGCATGGCGGAGTTCGCCGACCGGCAGATCGCGCAGCTCTCAGGCGGCCAGCAGCAGCGCGTGTTCCTGGCGCGGGCGCTCGTGCAGGACGCCCGCGTGTACCTGATGGACGAGCCGTTCCAGGGCGTCGACGCGACGACCGAGCGGGCCATCGTCGGGCTCCTGCAGCGCCTCCGCGCGGAGGGCAAGACGGTCCTCGTGGTCCACCACGACCTCCAGACGGTGCCCGAGTACTTCGACTGGGCGCTGCTCCTCAACGTGCGGCGGATCGCCGCCGGGCCGGTCGAGGAGGCCTTCACCGACGCCACCCTGCGGGCGGCCTACGGCGGGCGGGTTCCGTTTTCAGGCGAACGGCGGTTCGGCGAACGGCGAGGGGCGAACGGCGAACGGGGGGAGCTGCCCGCCTCGATGCCAGGCCGCCTCGGTGGGGAGGTCGAGATCGACTCCGGCCCCGAGGCGGAACGTCGTCCTGATCGTTCGCCGTTCGCCGAGTCCCGTTCGCCCGACACCCCGTGATCGAGCTCGACTACACGCTGCGGACGGTCGCGCTGGGCGCTGCCGTCCTCGGCCTCTCGGCCGGGTCGCTCGGCACGTTCGCCGTGCTGCGCGGGCAGTCCCTCCTCGGGGACGCCATCAGCCACGCGGCCCTGCCCGGCGTCGCGCTCGCGTTTCTGCTCACGGCCAGCAAGGCGCCGCTCGTGCTGGTGATGGGCGCCGCGCTGGCCGGCTGGCTCGGCACGCTGTGCGTGATGGGGATCACCGGGCGGAGCCGGGTCCCGCAGGACGCGGCACTCGGGATCGTGCTGTCGGTGTTTTTCGGGCTCGGGATGGTGCTGCTGACGTGGATCCAGGCGCGGCCGACGGCGGCCCAGGCCGGCCTCGACACGTTCCTGTTCGGGCAGGCGGCGGCGCTTGTGGGCCGCGACGTGGTCACGATGGCCGTGCTCGGGGCGGCGGCGCTCGTGGCGCTTGTGGTTTTCTGGAAGGAGTTCAAGCTGCTCCTCTTCGACCCCGACTTCGCAGCCGTGCAGGGCTTCCCGGTGCGGTCGCTCGACGTCGGGCTGACGACGCTGCTCGTGGTGGCGATCGTGATCGGGCTCCAGACGGTCGGCGTGGTGCTGATGAGCGCGCTCATCGTGGCGCCGGCGGCGGCAGCGCGGCAGTGGACGGACCGGTTGTGGGGAGTGGTCGTGCTCGCGGGTCTGTTCGGGGCGCTCAGCGGGATGGCGGGCGCCGTGATCTCCGCCTCGGCGGCGCGCCTCCCGGCCGGCCCGACGATCGTGCTCTGCGCGACGGCGGTCGTCGCCGTGAGCCTGCTCGCGGCCCCGAGGCGCGGGCTCATCGCCGAGGCGGTCCGCACGCTGCGCAACCGGCGGCTGCTGCGCGTCGCGGGCACGCTCGAGGACCTCTACACGCTCGCCCTCGGCCACGCCGACCCGCACCACCCGCACCCGGTCGCCACGCTCCGCACGATGACGGCGCGCCCCGAGGCGGTCGCGCCGACGCTCGACGCGCTCCGCGCTGAGGGGCTGGTCGCGCCCGTCGGCGACGCGTGGTCGCTCACCGTGCGCGGCCTCGCCGAGGCCCACCGCCTCGCCCGTCACCGCGCCCCCGAGGCGGCGCCCCCGCCGCGATGACGCCCCAGGTCGAGATCCTCCTCATCTGCTCGGTCACCGCGGCCGCCTGCGCGCTCGTCGGGGCGTTCCTCGTGCTCCGCCGGACGGCGCTCCTGTCGGACGCCATCAGCCACGCGATCCTGCCAGGCATCGTGCTGGCGTTCTTCTACACCGAGAACCTCGCCTCGCCGCTCCTCCTCGGCGCCGCTGCCGTCACCGGCGTCGTCACGGTCGCGATCATCGAGGCGCTGGGGCAGACCCGGCTCGTGAAGCAGGACGCGGCCATCGCGCTCGTCTTCCCGGCCCTGTTCTCGGTCGGCGTCGTGCTGATCGCGCGCTACGCGAGCGGCGTCCACCTCGACACCGACTCAGTCCTCCTCGGGGATCCGGCGTTCGCGTGGATCGAGCGCCTCGAGGTGGCCGGGCGCGACCTCGGCCCGCAGGCCCTCTGGCTGATGGGCGCCGTGCTGGCCGTCGTGGTCGCCTTCGTCGGGGGGTTCTACAAGGAGCTGAAGCTGAGCACGTTCGACCCGGCGCTGGCGGCCGCGCTGGGGCTGGCACCGGCGGCGGTCCACTACGCGCTGATGACGCTCGTGTCCGTCGTGGCGGTCGGCGCCTTCGACGTGGTCGGCTCGATCCTGGTCGTGGGCCTGATGATCGCGCCGCCGGCCGCGGCGTGGCTTCTGACGGACCGGCTGCCGGTGCTGCTCGGCCTGTCGGTCCTCCTCGGGGTCGCGAGTGCGGTGTTGGGCTACGGGCTGGCCCGCCTCGGGGACGTCTCGATCGCGGGCGCGATGGCGGTCATGGCGGGGCTCCTGTTCGCGGCGTGCTTCGCGTTCGCGCCCGACCGCGGACTCGTGGCGCAGGCGCGGCGGCGGGCGCGGCAGCGCGTCGCGTTCGCCGAGCGGATGCTGCTCGTCCACCTGCTCCACCACGAGCACACCCCCGAGGCGGACCGCGAGTGCCGCGTGGGGCACCTCCAGGAGCATCTCCACTGGGCGCCGGCGCTCGCAGGCCGGGCGGTCCGCGCGGCCGAGCGGAGCGGGGCCGTCCGCCGCCTCGGGGCCGACCGGCTGGCGCTCACCGAAGCGGGGCGGGCAGCAGCCCAGCAGGCGATGGTGGGGTAGACCGGCCGGGCTCGGGGATGCCCCGATAGGACGCGCACGCGCCCGTCGCTACGCTCCGAGCCCCTGGCCTCCCGAGCCATGCTCCCCACCCACGCCCTGCTCTCGAACGCCGGACTCGACCCCGAGGAGGGGTGCGTCCTGGCCGCCCTCTGGGACGCCGACGGCGCCACCGAGGCGTCGCTGGCCCTCCGCGCCCACCTCCCGCCCGCCTCGGTGCACGGCCTCGTCGAGCGGCTCGGGCTGCTCGGCTACGTCGAGGTCGAGCCCGAGCCGGCCGGCGTGTGGCTCACCGCCGACGGGTTCCGCCTCCGCACCGAGGCGGCCTCCGAGACCGCGCGCGCTACCGGACGACCGTGAACGGCGCCGCCTCGGCGGACCCGCCCGTCTCGACGCGGACCACGTAGAGGCCCGGCGCGAGCTGCGCGCCGACCGGGATCGCATGGTCGCCTGGCGCGAGGGTGCGGTCGACCGCCGCGACCGTCCGCCCGAGGGCGTCGACGACCCGGATCCGGACGTCGCCCGCCTCGGGGAGCGCGAACCGGATCGCGGGCGCGGCCGACGGGTTGGGCGCGACCGCCAGGGCGAGACGCCCGGCCTCCAGCCCCGAGGTGGATGCGGTTGCGAGCGGCCCGATCTGGATCTCGACGTCGACCCAGCGGCCGGTCGAGTCCGACCCCGAAGCGATCGGCGTCAGGCGGATGGCGTGCGACGAGTCGTGGTCGGCGAGGTCGAGCGTCTGGCCGACGAGCAGCGCGGCGTCGTTGTGGCCGTCGTTCGATCCCGGCGTGGCGTCGATGATCTCGGTCCGCCGGGCGCGCCCGCTGCGCCACTCGGTCGGCGCGAGCACGAGCACGCCGTCGCCGGTCCGGTCGACCTGCCGCTCGCGGACCTCGACGAAGATGCCTTCCTGCTGGCTCATCTCGGGCGTCCGCACGTGCGCCCCCATCGGGCGGGCCGCCTCGGGGCGGATGCCGTCGAAGCTCCAGATGCGGAGCGTCTCCGAGGCGGTGACCGTCGGGAACTCGTCGTCGTCGATCCAGCGGACGAAGTGCTTCGAGGCGGCGCCGAAGTGGCCGCGCGTGAACGGCCCGCGCCCCATGATGTCGAACCGGTTGCCGTAGTCCTGCCGACCGCCCGAGAGGATGTTGCCGCCGTCGACGCGCCGGGCGTCGGCGTGGTGAAGGCCCAGGTTGTGGCCGATCTCGTGAGCCACGACATAGCTGTTGCTCGTCGAGAGCCAGATGTTGCTGCCGCCGAGCGAGCCACGCCCGCCGTTGAACTCGATGAACGGCTCGCCCTTCTTGGCCCGCAGCGCGACGATGTCGAACGCCGAGCGGTCGACGCCGCTCGTGTCGAGCGCCGCCCAGACCTCGTCGCGCCACGCGCCGCGGAAGTAGTTGTCGCCGCCAGCGAGGTACTCGGCGCGCGTCTTCGTGAGGGCGATGACCGCCGGGGCGTAGGTCGTGGCCAGCTCCATCTGGCCGAACGAGGCCTCGTCGAAGTAGTCGGCCACGCCGTCGTGGTTGAACCGCCCGGGGTCCTGGGTGTCCTCGGCGAAGCGGACCTCGACGTAGAGCATCTCGACGCGCCCGACCGTCGGCGCGCGGTGCCGCGCGTGACCGTGGGGCTCCTCGTCGAGGACGCAGTAGACGGGCTCGCCGTCGGCCGTGCCCAGCGCGGTGACGACCGGCGCGATCTGCGCCGACCCCGAGGTGGCCAGTCCGAAGGCAAAGGCGAGAAGGGCGATCCGCATGGTCTTGGAGGCGATAGAGGCTACGTATCGTCGCCCTGGGCTGTCGAGGCGGTTTGCCGCGCCCGTTCGTGACCTCGCCGTTCCCCCACGTCCGCCTCGGGGGAGGGGCGCCGGCATTGGCACTGCCCCCGACGCGCCGAGCGCCGCCTCGCGGCCGACCGCCTCGGTGCAAACAAGTCTCCTCCCCCCAGCGGGGGGAGGCCGGGAGGGGGGCGACGAACCGACTACGACGCCTGGCCCCGAGGCGGGCTCAGGGCGGGTCCGACGCCAGCGGCTGCGTCGCCTCCGGGGCAGTCTGACGGTCGACGGTCCGGATGTGCAGTTCGGCGAGCTGCTCGGGGGCGACCGCGTCCGGCGCCGACGACATCAGCTCGGTCGCCTGCTGCGTCTTCGGGAACGCGATCACGTCGCGGAGGCTCGTCGCGCCGGTGAGGTGCATCACCATCCGGTCGAGCCCGAACGCGATGCCGCCGTGCGGCGGCGCCCCGTAGCGGAGGGCGTCGAGGAGGAACCCGAAGCGCCGCTCGGCCTCCTCGGCGTCGATCCCGAGGAGGTCGAACATGCGGCTCTGCACGTCGGCGCGGTGGATCCGGATCGAGCCGCCGCCCACCTCGGAGCCGTTGAGCACGAGGTCGTACGCCCGCGCGCGGACCGCGCCGGGGTCGGAGTCTAGCGTGCCGAAGTCCTCGGGCGCCGGGCTCGTGAACGGGTGGTGCATGGCGTGATAGCGGCCCGAGTCCTCGTCCCACTCGAGCAGCGGGAAGTCGGTCACCCAGAGGAACCGCCAGGGGCCGTCGGCGCCCTCGGGGATGAGGCCGGTCTCGCGGGCCATGTGGAGCCGCAGGTCGCCCATCTGCTCGAACACCGTCGGGGCCGGGCCGGCGAGGACCAGCACGAGGTCGCCCGCCTCGGCGCCGACCGCCTCGATGACGGCCTGCATCTTGTCGCGCCCGAACACCTCGTCCTTGACCGATTGCGTGAAGTCGGAGCCGTCGGACGGCAGCTTGGCGTAGAACAGGCCGCCCGCCCCGATCTGCTTGCGCACGACCTCCTTGTCGAGTTTGTCCATCGGCTTGCGGCCGCGGTCGCCCTCGCCCGCGACGCGGATCGCAACCACCGCCCCGCCGTCGTCCAGGATCGACTCGAAGACGCGGAAGCCGGAGCCGCGGACCGCCTCGGAGACGTCGGCGATCTCCATCCCGAAGCGGAGGTCGGGCTTGTCGGACCCGAAGCGGCGGACCGCCTCGGCGTAGGGCATCCGCGGGAAGGGCGTCTCGATCTCGATGCCGCGCGTGTCGCGCCAGACCTGCGCCATCAGGCCCTCCATCATCGTGTAGAGGCCCTCCTCGGTGGCGAAGGTCATCTCGACGTCGATCTGCGTGAACTCCGGCTGGCGGTCGGCCCGGAGGTCCTCGTCGCGGAAGCACTTCGTGATCTGGACGTAGCGGTCGAGGCCCGCCATCATCAGGATCTGCTTGTACGTCTGCGGGCTCTGGGGGAGCGCGTAGAACTGGCCCGGGTGGACGCGGCTCGGCACCAGGTAGTCGCGCGCGCCCTCGGGCGTCGACTTCATCAGCACCGGCGTCTCGACCTCGACGAAGTCGTGCGCGTGGAAGTAGCTCCGGACGCTCTGGTAGAGCTGGCTCCGCAGGAGCAGGTTGTTCTGGAGGCGCGGCTTGCGGAGGGCGAGGTAGCGGTACCGCAGCGCGAGGTCCTCGCCCGGGCGCGTCGCCTTGGGGTCGTTCTCCGAGACCACGAACGGGAGCGTGTCGGCGACCGCCAGCACCTCGAGGTCGGTCACGTACACCTCGACGTCGCCGGTGGGCATCTCGGGGTTCTTGCGCTCGCGCACGCGGACCTCGCCGCGCACCGAGACGACGTCCTCCATGCGGAGCTTCTCGGCCAGCGCCGCGATCTCGGCGTCCAGCTCGGGCGAGACGACGAGCTGCGTGATCCCGTAGCGGTCGCGGAGGTCGAGGAAGCCCAGCCCGCCGAAGTTGCGGAGCTGGTCCACCCAGCCCTTGAGCACGACCGTCTGGCCGGCGTCGCCCTCGCGGAGCGCGCCGCAGGTGTGCGTGCGGTCGCCGTGCGTGGGGGCGTCGATGGGGGTGAGGCGAGGCGCGGACATGCGGGCGGAGGGTGTCGGGGCGGAAAGGTAGAGGGCCGGGAAACGGGAGAATGGAAAAGGGAGAATGGAGAATGGCGGGGCGGGCGATCCCAGGCCGTACCGCCTCGGGGCGGGCGCCGCAGGGCAGGGGCGACAGATCACGGACGGCAGACTGCCTTTGGGCCGACCGCCTCGGTGCAAACGAGTCTCCTCCCCCCAGCGGGGGGAGGCTGGGA
>JBCCQJ010000124.1:0-12557 GCA_039024395.1 Bacteroidota bacterium
AGACGCATGGACACCTGTGCGGCCGGTCCCGAGGCGGCCAGCCCCGAGGCGTTCGGCGCCGAGGCGGTCGGCGCTCCGTGGTCCGCCGTCCGTGGTCCGTCGTCCCGCCCCGCGAGGCGGCCGTCGGAGGTCGGCCGTCGGCGGTCGGCGAAGCCGTGGTCCGTGGTCCGTCGTCCTCGCCCCGATGAGCACCGTCGCCCCCACCGACGTTGACCTGGCGACCGCGGTCGGTCCGCCTGCGGTGCCCGCCCCGGTGCCGCTGCCGCCTCGGGGGCGTGCGCCTCGGTGGCGACCGCGCCTCCCCGAGGACGCCGCGAGCCGGGCGGCGCTCGCGTTCCTCGCGCCGGCACTGCTCGTGATCGGGCTGTTCTTCTTCCTGCCGGTGCTGGCCGCGCTCGCGCTCAGCGTGACCGACTTCGACCTCTACGCGCTCGCCGACCCCGGCACGGCGCGCTTCGTGGGGCTCAAGAACTACGTCGACCTCGCGCAGAGCGCCGAGTTCTGGCAGGCGCTCCGCAACACGCTCTACTTCGTCGTGGTCGGCGGTCCGCTCTCGGTGGCCGTCTCGCTCGGCGCGGCGCTCCTCGTGAGCGCGAAGCTGGTGCGGTGGAAGGGCCTGTGGCGGACCGTCTTCTTCGCGCCCGTCGTCACGACGCTCGTGGCCGTGGCCGTCGTGTGGCGCTACCTCTACAACGCGCAGTACGGGCTGCTCAACGCCGGCCTGGGCTGGCTCGGCATCGATGGCGTCGACTGGCTGGGCGACCCGGCGTGGGCCATGCCCGCCATCATCGGGCTGGCCGTGTGGAAGAACTTCGGCTACAACATGATCATCTTCGTGGCCGGCCTCGCGGCCGTGCCCGAGGACCTCTACGAGGCGGCGCGCATCGACGGCGCCGGCGCGTGGGCGCGTTTCCGCCACGTCACGCTCCCGCAGCTCGCCCCGACGTTCCTGTTCGTGGGCGTGATCACGATGATCGGCTACTTCCAGCTCTTCGCCGAGCCCTACGTGATGACCGAGGGCGGCCCGCTGCGGAGCACCGTCAGCGTGGTCTACCTGATGTACGAGGAGGGCTTCAAGTGGTGGAATCTGGGCTACGCCTCGGCCGTCGCCTTCGTGCTGTTCGTGCTGATGATGGCCGGCACGCTCGTCCAGCTGCGCCTCCAGCGCGACGAGCCATGAGTGAGCGAGTCGTTCAGTGTGCGAGTGAGCGCGTGCGTGCCGCGGGGACGTGCGGGACCGCTGACCGCCGACGGCCGACCGCCGCCTCGGGGCGGAGGACGACGGGGGAGGAGACGACGGGGGGAGGGACGACGGACCACGGACGACAGACCACGGAATGCCGATCGCCTCGGGGCCGACCGCCTCGGTGGTTTTCGTTCTCCTCCCCCCAGCGGGGGGAGGTCGGGAGGGGGGCGACGAATCGAACGCCGCGCCAGACCCCGAGGCGGCGTGAACCGGTCGACCGCCTCGGGGCCGGTCGTTGCGGTGGCCGGGGCATCCCGACACGGGAGGGCGTAGCGTGCTACGCCCCTACGGCCATCGCCCTGGTCGGAACGAGCGCCATCTCCGAACCGTGAGCCGCCGGACCGCCTCGGTGCTCCTCCACGGCGCGCTCCTCCTCGGGGCCGCGCTGACGGCGTTTCCGCTCCTGTGGATGGTGTCGGCGTCGCTGATGCCGACCGGCGAGGCGAGCACGTTCCCGCCGCCGCTGCTGCCGAGCGCGCCCACGGTCGAGCACTACCAGGCGCTCTTCGCGCGGGCCGATATGGGGCGCTACCTCGCCAACAGCTTCCTCGTCGCCACCTCGGTGACGCTTGTGTCGCTGTTCTTCAACTCGCTGGCGGGCTACGCCTTCGCCAAGCTCCGCTTTCGGGGTCGCGAGCGGCTGTTCCGGTCGCTCCTCGCCGCGCTCGTGATCCCGGCCCAGGTGGCGATGCTGCCGCTGTTCCTCCAGATGCGGGCGCTCGGGCTCGTCAACTCGTACGCCGGGGTCATCGTGCCGGCGGCGGCGAGCATCTTCGGCATCTTCCTCATCCGCCAGTTCGCCCTCTCGATCCCCGAGAGCCTCCTCGAGGCGGCCCGCCTCGACGGCGCGAGCGAGTTCGGGATCTACTGGCGCGTGGCGCTCCCGCTGCTCAAGCCGGTGCTGGTGACGCTGGCGCTGTTCACCTTCATGGGGTCGTGGAACGACTTCATGTGGCCGCTCATCGTCCTCACCGACGACGACCTCTACACGCTGCCCGTCGCGCTCGCGACGCTGACCCGCGAGCGCGTGCAGGACAACGAGTTCATGATGGCCGGCGCCGTCGTGACGACCCTGCCCGTGCTCGTCGTCTTCCTCGCCCTCCAGCGGCACTACGTCCGCGGGATCATGATGGGCGGGCTCAAGGGCTGACCCCTCCTCTCTCTGACGCTTCTCCCTGTGGACCTCGCTACGACGACTCGATACACTGCTGCCGACCTCGCCCGCGCCGCCTCGCCCGCGCACCGCCTCGAGGGGGGCGGCCTCACGGCGACCGTCACCGCCGCCGGGACGGGCGTCGTCTCGTTCGACGGCGCCGACCTCACGCGCTGGCGCGGCGACCGCACGGCCGACGCCGACGGGCTTCGCGTCGTCCTCCGCGACCTCGACGCGGACCGCGTCTGGACGGTCGGCTTCGACCCCGAGGCGGCGGGCTACGAGGCGCGCTTCGGAGTGGGGACGGTCGAGATCGTGCGCGAGGAGGACGGCCTCGAGGCCCGGTTGTGCCTCGCCGCCTCAGGGGGCGCGTTCCTGGGGCGGCTCGCGCTGCGGGCCACCGACGGCCGCGCGCGGCGGGTCGAGGTGACGACGTTCGCCGAGATCGTGCTCCACGACCGCGCCGCCGACGCGGCGCACCCGGCGTTCTCGAAGCTGTTCGTGCAGACCGAGCGGGTGGAAGGGCGGCCGGTCCTCGTCGCCAAGCGCCGGCCGCGCACGCCGGACGACCCGCCGGTGTGGCTCACCCACTGGCTCGACGACGGCGCCGAGGCGGTGACGTTCGAGACCGACCGCCGCGCGTTCGTTGGCCGCGGGCGGACGCGCCGCGACCCCGCCGCGCTCGACGCGCCAGGCCGCCTCGGGGAGACGACGGGCGCGGTCCTCGATCCGGTCGTGGCGATCCGCTGCACGGTCGAGGTCGGTTCCGAGGCGGCGGCCCTCGCCCTCGGGCTGGCCGGCGGGCGCTCCCGCGCCGAGGCCCTCGCGCACGCCGACGCCTTCGCCCGCCTCGGGGACGCCGAGGCGGGCATCCGCGCGGCGATGGAGACAGGCGAGCCGCCGGCGTTTGTCCCCGAGGCGGAGCCCGCCCCGCTTGCGCTCCCCGCCCCGCCGCGCCCGTCCGGCGACCTCGCCCTCGACGACACCTCGCTCCGCGCGTTCAACGGGATCGGCGGCTTCTCGGAGGACGGCACCGAGTACGTGCTCCACCTCCGCCCCGAGGCGGACGGGCGCCCTACGCTCCCGCCGCTCCCGTGGGCCAACGTGATCGCCAACGAGGAAGGCGGCTTCCTGGTCTCCGAGCGCGGCACCGCCTCGTCGTGGAGCGCCAACAGCCGCGAGAACCGCCTCACGCCGTGGGCCAACGACCCGGTCGAGGACCCCGGCGAGGCGCTCTACCTCCAGGACGCCGAGGCGGGCACGCTGTGGTCGCCCACGCCCGGCCCGGCGCCGGCACGCGCGCCGTACGAGGTCCGCCACGGGTTCGGGTATAGCACGTGGCGGACCGTCGCCGACGGCGTCGAGAGCCACACGACGATGTCGCTCGCGCCCGACGCCTCGGCGAAGCTGACGACCGTGCGGATCACCAACCGGTCCGGCCGGCCGCGCCGGATCGCCGTGACCGCCTCGGCGCGGATCGTGCTCGGGACGCTCAGCGCCGGGAGCGACCGGCACGTGGTGACCGACCGCCTCGGGGACACGATCCTCGCCCACAACCCCGAGCGCGCCGAGTTCGCCGACCGCGTGGCCTTCGCCCGCGCCGTCGCCCCCGAAGCAGCCGACGTGTCGCTCACGGCCGACCGTGCCGCCTTCCTCGGTCGCTTCGGCATCGAGGCGGCGCCCCGGGCACTGGTGGCCGGCGGTCCGCTCGACGGCATCACCGGCGCCGGGCTCGACCCGCTCGCCGCGCACCGCGTCGCCCTCGACCTTGCGTCCGGCCAGACCGCCGAGGTGGCGTTCGTGCTCGGCGAGGCGGCCTCGCGCCCCGAGGCGGAGGCGCTGGCCGAGCGGTTCGCCCGCCTCGAGGCCGTGCACGAGGCCATCGAGACGACGAAGGCGTTCTGGGCCGAGACCACGTCCGCGCTCCAGATCGAGACGCCCGAGCCGGCGCTCGACCTGATGGTCAACGGGTGGCTCCTCTACCAGAACCTCGCGTGCCGCCTCTGGGGGCGCACCGCGTACTACCAGAGCGGCGGGGCCTACGGCTACCGCGACCAGCTCCAGGACACGTCGGCGCTCGTCTACGCGCGGCCCGACCTGACGCGCGCCCAGATCCTCCGCAACGCGGCGCACCAGTTCGAGGAGGGCGACGTGCTCCACTGGTGGCACCCGCCGCTCTCGAAGGGCATCCGCACGCGCTTCGCCGACGACCTGCTGTGGCTCCCGCTCCTCGCCGCCGACTACGTCCGCACAACGGGCGACGCGGGCGTGCTCGACGAGGACGTCCGCTTCCTCACCGCGCGCCTGTTGGAGCCGGGCGAGGACGAGGCGTTCCTCCAGCCCGAGGACGCCGGCACCTCCGCCTCGGTGTACGAGCACGCCGCGCGCGCCATCGACCGGTCCCTCGCGGTCGGCGCGAACGGCCTGCCGCTGATGGGCGTCGGCGACTGGAACGACGGGATGAACCGCGTCGGGCGAGAGGGGAGGGGCGAGAGCGTCTGGATGGGCTTCTTCCTCGCCATGACGATCGACGACGTCCTGCCGCACGTCGAGGCCCGCGGCGACACCGCCCGCGCCGAGGCGTACCGCGCGCACCGGGCGCACCTGCAAACGGCCCTCAACGAGGCGGGGTGGGACGGCGACTGGTACCGCCGCGCGTTCTACGACAGCGGCGCCGTGATGGGCTCGGCGGCCAGCGACGAGTGCCAGATCGACGCCCTCGCGCAGGCCTGGGCGGTTCTCTCAGGCGTCGCCCCGGCGGACCGCGCCGCGCAGGCGCTCGACGCGATGGAGGACCGCCTCGTGGACGAGGACGCCGGCCAGATCCGCATGCTCGACCCGCCCTTCGACGTCACGCCGCACGACCCCGGCTACATCAAGGGCTACGTGCCGGGCGTGCGCGAGAACGGCGGCCAGTACACGCACGCCGCCCTGTGGGCCGTCCGCGCGCTCGCCGAGGCGGGCCGCTGCGAGCGCGCCGCGCCGCTGCTCGCCATGCTGAGCCCCGTCCGCCACGGCGACAGCCCCGAGGCGGTGGCGACCTACCAGGCCGAGCCGTACGTGATCGCGGCCGACGTCTACGGCGTCGCCCCGCACGTCGGGCGCGGCGGGTGGACGTGGTACACCGGCTCGGCGGGGTGGATGTGGCGCGTGGCCGTCGAGTCGGTCCTCGGGTTCGGGGTCGACGGCGGCGAGGCGATCACGCTCGACCCGTGCATCCCCGCCTCGTGGCCGGGGTTTTCCATCTGCTACCGGCTGCCGGACGCCCCGGGGACGGTTTACCGCATCGAGGTGGCCCGCGACGGGTCCGGGCTAACCGTCGATGGCGTGCCCACCGAGGCGGTGGACGGCCGGTGGCGCGTGCCGCTCGTGCGCGACGGGGCGGAGCACCACGCCCGCCTCGGGGTGTGAGTCGCTTCTGTGCCCCCTTGTCATCCTGAGCGAGCGTAGCGAGTCGAAGGATCTCTGATGAGCACGCCGCCTGATGCGCTCGCCTCCGAGGCGGTGCGCGCCGGAGATCCTTCAACTCCGCCGCTTCGCGGCTCCACTCAGGATGACACGAGGAACCGCATCGGTCAGCACTCCCTGTTCCGCTTTTCAGCGAAGCCGATGTTGAGACAAGGATGCCACACGCCACGGACGACGAGCGGGCCTGAGTTCGGAAGAATGTGGTTTCTGAAGCGCGAGTCGTCCACGCTCTCCAGCCTCAGGTCGTACCAGGTGTAGTCACCTGCCTCGTGACGAGCCATTACGCTTTGACGTTCGAGAAGAAGCACTGCGTCCCCACGGGAGAACGCCGTGACGCCTCTCGGGCCAGCGTACGGATCATGCGGCACGAGCCAGTACGCGCGCAGGCGCGATCGTAGACGTACAGGTCCGAACATCAGTCGTCTGCCACCCTCTTACTGGCTCCGCGCCCCGCTCGATGACAACGGCGTACTGCATGGCTACTTGTGGGGAAGTCGTGGCTCGGTTTTTCCAGCGACGGTTACCCGGTCTGGCTTGTCTGGGTGCTTGAACTGTCGATGGCTCCCCTTGGTTTTGACGTGCTTCCAGCCGCCCGCCTCGGGTGCCAGCGCCGAGCGTGCAGCAGGATAGCAATCTTTGACATTGGCAGGCGTTTGGCCTACTCTGGGATTACGCTACCGGACCCTCCGATGAACGTCTCGCTCACGCCCGAACTGGAGGGCTTCACCCGCTCACTCGTCGAGAAGGGCGATTACAACTCGGCCTCGGAGGTCGTGCGGGAGGCGTTGCGACTGCTGAAGCTGAGACAAGAGCGCGAGCGCCTCGCTCTCAAACGCCAGATCGATGAGGCGTTCGAGAGTGGGCCGCCGGTCACCATGACCGAGGAGGACATCCGCGCGATGATCGGCGAGCACATGGACCGGCTTCGCGCCGAGGTGGAGCGCGGGGAGCGTCCGGCTCCAGGCGGGCCAGGCTCCATGTCCGCCTAGATGCGTGGATACGATCTGCTCGCGCCGGCCCGAGACGACATCCTCGACCTGGTGGAGTACGTCGGGGAGTACAGTGAGCAGGCGCGAGACCGCCTCACCGATACGCTCGTCGAGTGCTTCGAGCGTGTGTCAGACTTTCCGCACCTTGGGCGAGACCGCGCTGACCTAAAAGAGGGCTTGCGGAGCGTCGCTCTCAATCGGCTGCGAGTGGACGTCTTCTACTACCCAATCCCGCACGAGGAGGGAGACCGCGTGCTGATCGCTCGAGTGCTCCGGCAGGAGCGCGACGTGAACGCGGAGGACTTCAGCTAACACGTCGCTGGATCCTGCTCGCCTCGACACGCGCCCACCGAGGCGGTGCCGGGCTGGTCGCAGGTGCCGCCCGTCCTCGTGAGGAAACAGGGTCAGTCTCGCGACGATGAAGCCAGCAGATCGAGTCCGTGCTCCACTGCATCCGCAAAGGTGAAGTCATCCTGATCTGCGTGCAGACGGTTCCTGGACTGAGATGCCTGATAGAGATCGAGCCATTGGACAGAGTCTCCAGGACCGTGTGTGACCTCGAGCCTCAGAAACTGCTCTTTCCCGTCCCACACAAGACGAAGCCCGGTAGAGTCCTGGTTCAGGGTGCTGACGCGACTTCCAAAATGCTCGGGGTGGACACGCTCGTCTACCTCAGGGAACCCCGCCGAGGCAGCGGCAGCACGAAAGAGAAGGAAAGCGTCGTCAACGGTCATGGTTGGGTGCTCCCACATCGTCGGTTCAAGATGTCACCTCCCGCAAGCTCCGCGCCGCCTCGGGGCCGCGTGGCCCGCCCCTACCCCGCCTCGACGCCCGAGGGCTCGCGGACCGGGACGACCACCGTGAACGCCGAGCCCTCGCCGAGGGCGCTCTCCACCTCGATGGTGCCGCCGTGCAGCTCGGCCAGCTCCTTGGCGATCGAGAGGCCGAGGCCCGTCGACGCCTCGCCGCCCGTCGGCGACGGCGTGAGCGGCTGGAACGGCTCGAACAGCGCCGCCTGGTCCTCGGCGCTCAGGCCCGGCCCGGTGTCGGCGACGCGGATGCAGGCCCGCTCGCCCTCCTGCCGGCACGCCACCTCGATGCGCCCGCCCCGAGGCGTGTACTTGACCGCGTTCGACACGAGGTTGTCGACGACCGCGTAGAAGCGGTCCGGATCCACCGAGGCGACGAGTGGCGTCGCCAGGCCGGCCACGGCGAGCGTCTGCTCCTTGTCCTCCACGTGCGGCGCGTACTGCTCCGCGATCTCGCGCACCACCTCGGTGAGGTCGGTCGCGCGGCGCTCGAGGTCGATGCCGGTGCCCTCCAGCGCCGCCGTCACCAGCAGGTCCTGGATGAGCGACAGCGTGCGGTTGCCGCCGCGCTGGATGGCGTCGGTCAGCTCGTGGATCTCGGGCCGGTCGGGCGTCTCGAATGCGATCAGGTCCGCCAGCCCGACGATGCCGGCGAGGGGGCTGCGGAGGTCGTGCGCCGCGACCCCGAGGAGGCGGGTCTTGAGCGCGTTGGCGTCGCGCAGCGCCTCGCTCGTCGCCTCGGCCTCGTGCTGCGCGCCGACGGCCTGCTGGCGCGCGGCCACGATGCCCTGGATCCGCTTCGAGAGGGCCACGGCCAGCAGCAGCACCTCGAGCAGGATGCCGAGCGCCAGCACGACCCGCCCCGTCCCGTGGAGCGCCGGGTCGACGAGGTACATGACGATGTAGACCAGGCCGGCGATCAGGAGGCAGGAGGCCGCGAGCAGGTAGTAGCGCGCGGCCTCGAACCCCGCCCGGTGAACGGCGATGCCGGTCGCAAACGTCATCAGCAGGAGCAGCAGCCCGGCCCCCGAGGCGATCGTGGTGGCGACGATCCACTGGCCTGCCACGCCAAGCCCGAGGCACACCGCCCAGACACCCATGACGCCTCGGAGGACGACGTCGAGGCGCGGCGCATGGGTGCGGCTCCGCAGGTACGACCGCACGAACTGGACGTAGCTGATCGCGGCGAGCGCGAGCCCCCAGAACTGGATCTCGAAGCGTCCCGGTTGGTCCGGAGGCCACAGCCACTGCTGGATGAACCCCTGGTCGGCCGCCGCGAAGACGGCCATCGACCCCAGGAACAGGACGTAGTACAGGTAGCTCCGGTCGCGGAAGGAGACGAACAGGAACAGGTTGTAGAACGCGAGCGCCAGCACCACGCCCAGAAACACGCTGTGGAAGAGGTCGCTCGCGCGGAGGCTCTGCCGGAAGGCCTCCTCGGGGACCGGGCGAGGGGTGATGACCGTGTTGTACGTGTTGGGGTCGTGGGCCACGCGCAGGAAGAGCGTGCCCCGCTCGCCTGCCGCCAGGTCGAGCGCGATCACCGGCGGATGGGCCAGCGGGACCGAGCGCTCGGCGAGTGGCACGTCGTGGCCGGTTCGAGAGACCTCCCGCTGCCCGTCAGCGCCGACCCAGACGGCCGTGACCGCGTTGAAGCTGAGCGGAACGATCCATCGCGCGGGCTCCGAGGCGGCCGACGCCACCTCGATGCGGGCGATGTAGCGCTCCGGCAGCCCCTCGGCGCTGGGGTAGAGCGAGGTCGCCGGCCCGAACGCGTCGGACGGACGGGTGACGTCGTCGAGGGAGCCGCCGGGGTCGGCCCGCACCAGGGCGTGGGCGTCCAGCGGAGCGGCCCGCCGCGACGGGTCCAGAGGCAACGGCTCCTGCGCGTGCGCGCAGGCGGCGAGGACCAGGAGAACGGCGGCGCGCATGAGGCGGATGGGGAGCCTCGGGGGTATCGATGGCGGAACGGGTTCTCTAAATAACGGCGCGAAAATAGTCGCAAGCGCGAGGCTGCGCCTCAGGCCTTGGCGCCCTCCTGCAGGCTCCGCGCCGAGCGGCCGTCGGCCGTCACCGTGGCGGTCGTCGGGATGACCGCCTCGGGGCCGAGCGCGGCGCCGTTGGAGTCGATGACCTCGCGGTAGAACGCCGCGCTGGCCTTGGGCGTCCGCGCGAGCGTCTCGAAGTCGACGTGGACCAGCCCGAACCGCTTGGCTGTCCCCTGGCTCCACTCGACGTTGTCGAGCAGCGACCACGCGAAGTAGCCCCGCACGTCGGCCCCCGCCTCGATGGCCTCGCGGACGGCCCGCAGGTGGTCGTGGAGGACCGCGGTCCGCATCGGGTCGTGCACCTCGCCGCCGACGGCCTGCGGCGGGTCGTAGAAGGCGGACCCGTTCTCGGTGATGACCATCGGCACGTCGCCGTAGCGCTCGCCGACCCACAGCAGCAGGTCGCGGAAGGCCGGCGGGTAGACCTCCCAGCCCATCTCGGTGTACGGGTGGCGCGGCTGGCGGACCCGCCGCGCACGCTCGGGCGGGTCCGAGGGGTCGTCGACGCAGACCGCCCGCGTGTAGTAGTTGATGCCGAGGAAGTCGGGCTCGGTCTGGATCGCGTCGAGGTCCGCCTCGGGGAAGTCCGGCCAGGCGTCGCCGAAGACCTCGGGCATCTCCTCGGGGTAGCGCCCGTGGACGACCGGGTCGAGGAAGAGGCGGTTCATGTAGGCGTCGGCGCGGGCCGTCGCGGCGAGGTCCTCCGGCCGGTCCGTGGCCGCGTACTTGGGCTCCAGGTTTGGCGCGAAGCCCACCTCCTGCGCCCCCGAGGCGCGGAGCGCGGCCGTCCCCGAGGCGTGCGCCAGCAGCAGGTGGTGCGCCGCGATCGGCCCCTCGGCCAGCACCCGGTGCCCCGGTGCGAGCCCGCCGCGCACGTGGCCGCCGTCCATCACCACCCACGGCTCGTTGATCGTGATCCACCGCCGCACGCGGTCCCCGAGGCGGTCGTGGACGACGGTGGCGTAGTCGGCGAACCAGTCCGCGATGTCGCGGTTGAGCCAGCCGCCGCGGTCGTCGAGTGCCACCGGGAGGTCCCAGTGGTAGAGCGTCAGCAGGGGCTCGATGCCCGCCTCGGCGAGGCGGTCGACGAGGCGGTCGTAGAAGTCGAGCCCTGCCGCGTTGACGCGCTCGGTGCCCTCGGGCAGGACGCGGCCCCAGGCGACGCTGAAGCGGTACGCCTGCAGCCCAAGGTCGCGCATGAGCGCCACGTCATCGGGCATGCGGTGGTAGTGGTCGCAGGCCACGTCGCCGGTCACGCCGCCGACCGTCTGCCCAGGCGTCGCGGCGAACCGCTGCCAGATGCTCGGGCCGGCGCCGTCGGCGAGGGGCGACCCCTCGATCTGGTAGGCGGAGGTGGCGGCGCCCCAGAGGAAGTCGTCGGGGAAGGGCATGGGGGCTGTAGGCTGTGGGCTCTGAGCTGTAGGCTCTCGGCGGCCAACGCGTGGAGAGGAGACCGCAGGATACCCCGCCTCGGGGAGGTGCCGCCCCGGGGAAGGCACCCCTCCGAACCAGAACGATGGCCGTAGGGGCACGCCGCTGGCGTGCCCGAATCGACCGCCGCCTCGGGGGCGGGTGTGGCGGTCGATTCGTCGCCCCCCTTCCGGCTCCCCCCGCTGGGGGGAGGAGAGCGGTTTTCAATCGAGGCGGTCGGCCCTGAGGCCCTCCGGCCGTCGTCCGCGGTCTGTCGTCCGTGGTCCTGCCGCCCCGAGGCGATGTCGCCAAAGCCGACCGCTCAGGCGGCGGTCCGTCGCCCTCCCCGAGGCGGCCTACCTGTCGAACGGCGGCACGGCGTCGACGAACGCCCACCCCGCCTCGGTGCGGACGCAGCAGTAGCGCACGAGCCCGTTGTCGACGACCAGCACGGGCGCCCCGAGGACGGCGTTGTAGCGCGCGAGCTGGTCGAACGTCGCCTGGTCGATCGCCACGCCCGGCGCCTTGCACTCGGCCAGGAGCGCCGGCCGCTGCTGGCGGTCGTAGGCGACCACGTCGGCCCGCCACGTCGTGCCCTGGTACGTCAGGCCGCGCTCGACGGCCAGGAGGCCCGCCGGGTAGCCCAGCGCCAGCAGGTCGACGAGCAGCCGCTGGCGGACTCGCTCCTCGGGCGTCAGCGCCACCCACTTGCGGCGTACAGGGTCGTGGACGAGCGTGCGCCCGCCCTCGGTGCGTGTGCGGAGACCGTCCGCCTCGGGGCTCACGCGGCCTGTGCCTTGCGGACGAGCGCGCGGTGCGCGCCGACCCACTGGTCAGCGTCGCGCGTCATCTTGCCCACGTTGACGTCGGCGAAGCGCGGGATCAGCTCCAGCAGGACCGGCACGACCTCCGGCCACCGGCCGTCGACGATGAGGTCCTGGAGGCGGTCGGCCGTCTGCGGTGCCCAGCGGTAATCGGCCCGGAGTTTCTCGGCCTTCTTCCAGTAGTTGCGGTCGTCCCACGACTGGGCGCTGCCCTCGATGGTGTCGCCGATGCCGCGGAGGTGGAAGACGAGGAACGCGGCGAGGTCCTTGGCCTCGGCGTCGAAGGCGCCGGCCCCGAGGCTGGGGCGCTGGGCGAGCAGGCGGAGCGCCTCGGCGCACGAGCGGGTGTGCGCGCGGCGGCGCTTGGCCGGCGTGTCGCCGGCGTGGATGATGCGGGCCACAGAGAACAGGGCGGGGGGACGCCCCAAGGTACGGGACTGAGAAGCTGTTCGGATTCGCGCGTTCGGGCTGCGAGCGGCTGCGACCCCGTCCGTTCGGCGTCGCCCTGCATCGCCGTAGCCGCGGCTACGGCTGCTTCGGGCTCCTGGCCTGTCCGGGATCTCGCTCGCTCTCGCCTGGCGAAACCGAAACCCAAACAGCTTCTGAGTCT
>JBCCQJ010000125.1:0-12377 GCA_039024395.1 Bacteroidota bacterium
GGGCGACGAAATCGACCGCCACGCCAGGCCCCGAGGCGGTCCGACCGCCCCGCCTAAGGGCCTCGGGGCCGCTACCGGATCGCCAGGCGGACGCCCGCCAGCGGCTCGAACCGCCGCTCGACGAGGTAGCGCGGCGGGGCCGCCTCGGCGAACGCGGTGCCGTCGTCCTCGGTGAGGCGGCGGTAGCCGTAGCGCGACCTCACGAACACGTAGCCGACGCGCCCGACGGGGAAGGCAACGTCGAGAAGCAGCGTGTTCTCATCGCCGAGGTCGTCGATCAGGTCGAAGAAGCCGCGGAACCCCTGCCGTTCGAGGGTGAACTCGGCGCGCGCGCCGTTCGGGAACGTGCCCCCGAGGCGGACGCTGTACGCGCTCGCGGCGTCGTCGCCGATGTGGCGCCGGATGTGCTGCGACGCCACGAGGCGCCCGAAGGCGACCACCCGCAGGTCGAGCACCACGTCGACGCCGCCGCTCAGGCTGTCGAGCGGCGTGCCCACGAGCACGTCTGCCGCCTCGGGGTCGAAGTCGGGCTGGAAGAAGGCGCCGTCGTCGACGATCCGCTCCTCGACGTTGCCGATGCTGTAGAACGGCCCCACGTGGCCGGGCACGAACCGCGCCGACGACCCGAAGACGGCCAGCCGGCCCGTCGCGCGGAGGGCGTCGCCGACGTCGGCCAGCCGAGCGTCGAGGCCCGCGCCGACCGTCCCGCCGTGGTCGAGGTACCCGGCGTGGGCAACGAACGGGCTGAGGATGACCGGCCCGCCTCGCCGCAGGTCGCCGCGGAGAACGACCTCGTAGCCGGTCAGCGACGAGTCGCGTGCGAGGCCGGGCTGCGCGAGGTCGTGCACGCCCGCGCCGACAACCCCGATGCGCCGCAGCGGCCCGGCCGCGAGGCCGGTCGTCAGGCCGATCTCGGCCCCCACGACGCCGCTCAGCGCCACGTCGTCGGTAAACGCCCCGAGGCGGAGCCGCCGGCCCGCGACGGCCGCCTCGACGCCGACCAGCCGTTCGTCCCACGCCGTGGTCGTCCGGTAGCCCTGCACGAGCGCGCCCACGCCGAGCGTCTGGCGCTCGGTGGGCCCGACGCGGAGGTAGGTCCGCTGGCGGCGCGTCGGGTTGAGGCGGGCGTAGCGCAGGGCGCGGAGGGCGTCGTAGGGCTCGTCCGCCTCGGGGCCGTAGAGCGGCGAGCCCGAGTGGAGCGTCGTGCCGACGGCTGCGCTCCAGCGCCCCGAGGCGGCCGCGACGTCGAGGCGGACCGCCGTGCGCCACTCGTCGGGGAGGTAGGACGGCCCCGCGAGCGCGAGCACGCCGGCGCGCGCGAGGCCGCCAAGGTCGGTGTCCGCCTCGAGAGGGTCGTCGGCCGAGCCGAACGCGAGCGGCTGCGCGGCCAGCGGGCCGCTCAGGGCGAGAAGCGAGGCGAGGAGCAGCCAGCGGCGCATCGTGCGGCAAGCTACCCCGGGGCTGCCCACCGGGGCCGTCCCCCGAGGCGGTCCCCCGAGGCGGTCCCCCGAGGCGGTCCCCCGAGGCGGCCCGGTCCCGCCCGATCCCGACCCTCAGAACATCGAGCGCATCCCCGTGTACGTGACCTCCTCCTCCACCGACCGACCCATCGACCGCCTCCCCCTCTTTCCGCTCGGCCTCGTTCTCCTGCCCGGAGAGCCGGTACCGCTGCACATCTTCGAGCCGCGGTACAAGGAGATGGTCCGGATCTGCCTCGACGACGACCAGCCGTTCGGGATCGTCTACGCCTCGGAGTCGGCCCTCTCGAAGGTTGGCTGCACGGCGCGCATCCGACGCGTGGCGGCACGCTACCAGGACGGCCGGCTCGACATCGTGGCCGTGGGCGAGGAGCGCTTCGCGGTCGAGGAGGTCCACCGCGACCGGTCGTACCTCACCGCCGACATCGGCGACGTGCTCGACACCGAGACCGACGTCGCGCCGAGCATCCGCCAGAAGCTGATCGCGCGCCACATGAAGCTGCTCGAGCTGGCCGGCGAGACGCCGCGCCCCAACCGCTACGACGAGGCCAGCTCGCTGTCGTTTCTCGTCGGCCGCAACGCGGGCCTCGACTTGGGCGACAAGCAGGCACTCCTCGAGATGCGGAGCGAGGAGGAGCGGGTCCAGTACCTCGCCGACCACCTCGGGGCGCTGCTGGTGCGGCTCGAGAAGGCGCGAGACTACCGCGACCGCGCCCGCGGGGACGGGCAGGCCGAGGGCTTTCCCACGCTCGACGACCCCGAGGAATGACCCGCGGCGGCTACCAGGTCGATCTCGTCGAGGCGGGCCGCCTCGGGCTCGACGGCGGGGCCATGTTCGGGATCGTGCCGCGTCCGCTCTGGGAGCGCCAGATCGTGCCCGACGGCCGCAACCGGATCCCGCTCGCCATGCGGTGCCTGCTGCTGCGCGGCCACGGCCGGACGGTGCTGGTTGACACCGGCCTGGGCCACAAAGCCGACGCCAAGTTCGCGTCGATCTACGCCGTCGACCACGGCCACTCGACGCTGCTCGGGTCGCTCGCCCGCCTCGGCGTCGGCCCCGAGGCGGTGACCGACGTGGTCCTCACGCACCTCCACTTCGACCACGCCGGCGGCGCCACCACGCGCGACCCCGACGGCACCCTCCGGCTCACGTTCCCCGAGGCCGATCACTACGTCCAGCGCGCGCACTGGGCGTGGGCGCACGAGAGCGACCGCGAGGCGGCGTCGTTCCTGGCCGAGAACCTGGATCCGCTGGAGGCGTCCGGCCGCCTCGTCTTGCTGGATGGCCCGGACGCGTTGCCGCTGCCGGACGTCTCGCTCCACGTTGTCGACGGTCACACGCGCGGGCAGCAGCTCGTGCAGGTAGGGGAGGGGGCCGGGGCGCTGCTCTACGCCGCCGACCTGGTGCCCACCGCGGCGCACGTTCCGGCGCTCTGGATCATGGCCTACGACATCGAGCCGCTGACGACGCTGCGCGAGAAAACGCAGCTTCTGGAGCGGGCCGCCTCGGAGTCGTGGACGGTCGTGTTCGAGCACGACCCCGAGGTGGCGTGCGCCCGAATCGAGGCGACCGAGAAGGGTTTCCGGGCGATCGGCGCGCAGAGTACGCTGCCGATTTAGCGCGGCTCGGGCTCTGACGATACAGGAGGGGAGTCCTCCCTTCGCTCGTTCGGCGCCCGACGGCACGCGTGTGCACGTGGGGACGCCCTCCGTACTCGGTGCCCGCCCCCATGCCGTCTCCCACGCCTGCCGCCCGAGCTGCCGTCCTCGGCCTTGTCGCCGTCACGCTCGTGGCCGTGGCCGGGGCCATGCTCCACCTCGGGGTCGCACGCCAGGAGGCCGAGCGCGAGCTGGGGCGCTCGCTCCATGCCCGCGTCGCGACGCTCGCGGTCACGCTCGCACCGTCATCGGGGAATGCCACCACCCTCCGGAATGCGTTCCAGCCCTACCAGGCGCTGGAGTGGCCGGCCGACCTCGTGCTGTTCGACGCCGGCGGACGGATGCTGGCCTCGACCAGCGACGATCTGCCTCGGGGCATCGACTGGCTCGAGATCGCCGCGCCTGAGCCGAGCGGCGTCTCCCCGGTGCTCCGGCTCGGCTCGACGTCCTACATCGTGGCCGCCCACCTCATCGGGTCGTCGGGGTTCCTCGTCGCGGCGGTGAGCCCGCTCGAAGGCTCGCTCCCCGAGGCGGTGATCGTGCAGACGGTCACGGCGGCGCTCTCCCTCTGGGGGGTTCTGGCGGGGGGGCTGGTGATCATGACCTGGTACGCCGGGCCGCGGTCGTCGGTGAGGCTCTCCCTCCTCGGCGAGCGCGTCGCCCAGGGGGCGGCCGACGGCAACGTGCTCATCCGGCACTCGCAGGCCACCCTCGGCAGCCTGGCCGATGCCTTCGCACCGGTCGTCGACCGGCTGAAGGACCTTGGCCAGCGGATCCGCGAGACGGACGGCCACGTGGCGGCCCTCTACCAGGTCAACCCGCACTACGTCGTCCTGTGCACCTTCGACGGCGAGGTGATTGAGGCCAACCCCGCGTTCTACGCCGCGACAGGCCTGTCCATCGAGGCGGTGCGCGGAGGCAAGACCGAGGCGCTGGCCCAGTCGTTCCCGGTGGAGCCTTTGATGGACCTTGCCCAGCGGAGCCTCCGCGAGGGCAGCGCAATCAGCGGCATCGAGTACGCCATCGTCGACCGCGACGACACGACCCGCCCGGTCGAGGTCTCGCTCCGCGCGTTCCACCTCGATGGCCGCGACCTGGTCCTGTTCCAGGCCACCGACCAGGCCCGCGAGAAAACCCTCGAGCGCCGCGTGGCGGCCTTCAACGACACCCTCGACCTGATGGTCGATCAGCGGGTGCAGCAGCTCACCGCCGGCCAGCAGTCGCTCCGCACCATCCTCGACACGGCGGGCGTGGTCGTGGCGTCGTTCGACGCCGGCGGCGCGACCAGCCGGTGGAGCGGTGGCGCCCGCGCGCTGACCGGCAAGGGCGTGCACGCGGTGCCTCACTTCTCCGCCGCCGTCGGGGCGCTCGGCCTGAGCCCCACCGAGCGGACCGCTTTCACGCGGTGGTTCTGGAGCGGTTCGACCGACCCCTTCGTGGGCCGGCATGGCGTGATCGACGCCGACGGCGCCACGCGGGTGCGGCAGCTCATCTGGCAGCGCGTCGACGCCGACCTCGCCGGGCGGTCGGATCTGCGGACGCTGATCGGAGTCGAGATTCCGTCGTTCGTGACCATTCCCCCCGCCTCGGGGGACGGGTGGCGCGATCCGGCCTCGACGCCGAGGGTGAGGTAGGGCGAACGTCCTATTTCTCGGGACGAAGGAACGAGAGTACGCACTACCTTGGGCCGCATCGCGCGCCTCCTTTCTCGATGCAACCTCGCACGCAGACCGTTCTCCTCGTCGGCCCCGATGCCGAGGCGTGGGCGCTCGACGACGTCGAGGGAATCGACCTGACGACGACGCCGTCGGCCACGGCTGCGCGCGCCTACCTGACGGGGACGGCGTTCGACGTCGTGTTCTTGCAAGAAGGCGTCGGAGGCGAGTCGGGGCTCCGCGCCCTGCGCGATGTGCTGGGGCTCGCGACGCCGGTCGAGGTCGTCGCCTCGCGGGCCGACGTCGAGCAGTGGCTGGCGTCGCGGGGCGAGACCGCGCCGTCCGCCCCGGGGCACTCGCGTGCGCTTCTCGAAGAGCTGAAGCTGGAACTGGGCCGCGTCGCGCACGCCCTCAACAACCCGCTGTCGGTCATCATGGGCAATGCCCAGCTCGGGATCGAACTGGCGGCGGCGATGGACACCGACGAGTCGATCGTCGAGGCGCTCAAGAGCATCCACGAGGCGGGCGGTGAGCTGGGAGAGCTTTTCAGCGAGGTCGCCGACCTGCGAGACCGCGTCGACCGCCTGCTGGGCACCTAGAGCGCCCTCCGGGTCGCTCGGAGGAGCAGAGGGCGCGGGGCTGGCTCGCCCACAGGGGCTGACGCCTCGGGGCGGGCGTCCAGGACGACCCGCCCCCGAGGCGGAACCGGGCGTGGGGATGGAACGCCGGCATGACCGCGGAGGGGGGCGCATGGCGCTTCTCGTTGTCACCAGGGGCGTTTAAGGGCGCCACAAGGGAGCCGATATCAGGGGGGTCACGGCGTCCCGCCACTCCCCCCGATTCCCCCTGCGTCAATGCCGTCCGCCCCGATGATCCCGGCTCACGAGCTTGAACACGTCGAGCGCGTCGCCGCCGCCCTCGAGGCGCACTCCGAGCCCCTCCGTCAACGGTGGGATCGGGCGCTCGACCACCTTCGCCAGGCCGAGGTCTACGACTCGTTCCTCGAGTTCAACGAGCTCCTCAAGGGCCAACTCGACCCCGTCCTCCGCACCCACGTCCAGCTCCAGGCGATCCGCTGCCTGCGCGACGCGCCCGTCGAGCGCGTCAAGACCGAGCTGGCCCTCGTCGAGCCGCAGGACGCCTACCAGACGGTCGTCCTCGACTACCGCCTCGGGTGGCTGATGCGGCACCGTCTGATGAGCCTGCCGGCGGCGATCCAGTACTTCGACCGCGTCCGCGAGGAGGCGCGCCGCCTCGGGAGCCGGCCCTGGGAGATCGCCGCGCTGCTCCAGAAGGCGACGACCCTGATGGCGCAGGGGCAGTACGAGCAGGGCATCGAGGTGTGCATGCGGGTCTACAACCTGAGCCGCCGCAATGCCTACGTCGAGTACATCCCGAAGGCGCTGATGTACAAGGGCTACGCGCTCATCAAGCTCGAGAAGCACCACGCGGGCGAGGAGGCGCTCCAGAAGGCCTACGAGCTGGCGACGCGCAACGACCTCCACGCCGAGCAGGGCCTCGCGCTCCACCAACTCGCGCAGGTCTACCACTACGACTTCAAGTTCTACGGGCTCGCCCTCGAGTACTACCAGCAGGCCCGCGACATCTTCGCAACCGTGCCCGTGTGGCCGTCGCTGCTCGACCGCCTCGAGGAGGACGCCGCGAGCGCGCACCGCGAACTGGCCGAGCTGGACATCGCCAAGATCCTCGGGCCCATCCCGATCAACAAGCTGCGCCAGGAGTACCTGACGAGCCTCGTCAACGGCTTCGTGGGCATTCCCGGCATCGACAACCGCTCGCAGCTCGGGCAGCGGATCGGCCTCACCCGGCAGGCGATCCACCGCAACATCAACAGCTAGGGAGGCCGTCGGCTGTCGGCCGTCGGCTACCCGCCTGAGGCCGCGAACGACAGCCGATGGCCGAAAGCAGGCAGCCTCTTCGGGGCACCCGCCGGCACCTTGTGCCGCCTCACGGGCCGGACCTATCTTCTTCGCCGACTCACACCCCCCGCGCATCGAAGGACGTGCTACGCGAGTGCAGGAGCGCCCTGCACGCCCCCGGACCGCTCCCGCACCGTCGGGTTCGCACGCACGCCATGCCGCGTCTCGCATTCGTCTGTCTCGCCCTCGCGTGGGCCGCCTCGGCGGTGGCCCAGCCGGTGCCCGGCCCCGAGGTGGGCGCACCCGAGGTGGGCGCACCCGAGGTGGGCGCACCCGAGGTGCGCGTGGTCGCGCAGGATGCCGCCTCGGTGACCGTCGAGGTCGTGGCCGACTGGGACCGGCCCCTGGCGCAGGACCTCGCTGCGAGCGGAGGCTCCCCTGAGGCCGTCGCGTCGGTCGCCGCCGCCGGGCAGCCCGTGGTCTCGCACCTCGTCGACCTGCTGGCCGCCGTGCCGCCGGCCGTGACCGTGCTCGACGCCGACACCGAGGCGGTGACCGTCTCGGGCGCCACCGCCGAGGCGCTGCGGGGGCTGGAGCGCCCCCTCGCGGCCGTCGAGAACGTCGGCGAGTACCGCCGCCGCCTCGTCGGGACGCTCGCGGTCGCCGTCCTCCGCCTTGAGGGCGACCGGTTGATCCGCGCGCGCCGCGTCCGGGTGCGCGTGCCGCGTCCGGTCGTGAACGCGCGGCTGGCCTCGCGCGGCGACGACAACCCGCACCTGGCCGTCGCCCAGAGCCAGCTCGCGAGCGGCACCTGGTTCAAGGTGCCCGTCGCCGAGGCGGGCGTCTACCGCATCGACGCGGCCTACCTGGCCGACTCGCTCGGCGTCGAGGGGGTCTCCATCGAGGCGGTGCAGGTGTACGGCAACGGCGGGCGGCCGCTGCCGGCCCTCAATTCGGCGCCGCGGCCGGCCGACCTCGTCGAGGTGCCGACGCTGGTCCGCGACGGGGCGCTGCTGTTCTACGCCGAGGGCACCTCGTGGTGGGACTGGGACGCCAGCGCCGAGACGTGGCGCCACGGCATCAACCCGTTCACCGACGCGAGCCACTACTTCCTCCGCGTCGACACGCCGGCGCCGCGCCGCCTCGGGGACGCCGCCTTCCCCAACTGGCCCGACGCCGTCGCCCTCGACCGGATCGAGGACCGCCACTTCTACGAGGAGGACTTCACCAACATCGAGCGCGACGACAGCGGCTCGGGCCTCGACTGGCTCGGTCCGCTCCTGCCGCGAGGCGGCACTGGGCGGACGGTCCTCGACGTGAGCCCGCCCGGCCTGGCCTCGGCCACGCCGATCCGGTACCGGGCGCGCGTCGCGGCGCAGGCCAACCCGCGCGTGACGATCACGATGACCCACGAGGGCCAGACCGTCGACGCGGTGAGCCCGCCGGCCGGCAACTTCTCGAGCGCCAACACGGGCAACCTGGCCCGTGAAGCGTCGCTCTCCGGCACCGTCACCGGTGCGAGCACGCTCGCGGTCACCATCAGCACCAGCGGTGGCAACACGGCGGCCGCGTCGTGGCTCGACTGGGTGGAGGCGCTGTTCGAGCGCCCCGCCGAGGCGGACGGTGGGTTCCTGGCCTTCCCCACGCCCGGCGGGCAGACGGGGCGCTTCGAGGTCTCGCTCGGCGGCTTTACGTCCGCCCCCGAGGTGTGGGACGTGACCGAGCCCGGTGCGATCCGCCGCCTCGGGGTGCAGGCCGCCGGCGGGCGGTTCCGCACGCAGGTCGAGGCCACTGATCCTGAGCGGCCGCGCGAGATCATCGCCTTCGACCCGAGCGGGCCCGCCGTAGGCACCCTCACAGCCGGCGCGCCGGTGCCGGTCCAGAACCTCCACGGCCTCGCCGACCACCCCGAGTACGTCGTCGTCTCGCACCCGTCGTTCCTGTCGCAGGCCCAGCGCCTCGCCGACTACCGCGCGCAGCGCGACGGCCTCCGTACGCTCGTCGTCACCACCGAGGCGGTCTACAACGAGTTCGCCTCGGGGACGGCCGACATGCGGGCCGTGCGCGACTTCATGAAGTTCCTCTACGACCGGGCGCCCGACGCGGCCCGGCTGCCGCGCTACCTCGTCCTCTTCGGCGACGGGCACTACGACTTCCGCGGCATCGAGGCGAGCGAGCCCAACTACGTGCTCCCGTTCCAGTCGGACAACATGCTCAGCCGGACGCTCTCGTACACGTCCGACGACTACTTCGGCCTCCTCGGCGACGACGAGGGCGTGTGGTCGAGCGGCACGCGCGACGAGCGCGTCGACATCGGCATCGGGCGGATCCCGGCGCGGACGATCCGCGACGCCACGAGCGTGGTCTCGAAGGTGATCCGCTACGAAGATCCCGCCACGCGGGGCGCCTGGCGGACGCGGCACACGTTCATCGGCGACGACCAACTCCCCAACTCGTGGGACCGCGACCTCCACGTCTTCAACGCCGACGGGACGGCCGACCGAACCCTCGAGACCGACTCGACCGTCACCCTCCAGAAGATCTACGGGCCGGCGTTCCCCATCGTCAACACCGCGCGTGGCCTGCTGCGCCCGCAGGCCCAGGAGGCGATCCTGAACGCAGTCGAGCAGGGCACGCTCATCTTCAACTACAGCGGCCACGGCGGGCCGGAGGGGCTCGGCGGCGAGGGCTACGTCACCCCCGAGGTGGTGCAGGCGTTCGACAACGAGGACCGCTACCCCATCTTCGTCACCGCGACGTGCTCGTTCGGCAAGTTCGACATCGCCGACACGCAGAGCCTCGCCGAGGAGGTGCTGCTCCGCGAGCGCGGCGGCAGCGTGGCGATGCTCACGACGGTGCGCCTCGTCTACACGTCGTCGTCGCCCACGGACGGCAACAACTACGCCCTCAACCTCGAGCTGACGCGCCAGCTCCTCACCCGCGAGGCCGACGGCCGGCCGACCCGCCTCGGAGACGCCCTCCGGCGGACGAAGCAGTCGGCGGTCGGGTCCAGCTTCAACAACCGGAAGTTCAACCTCCTCGGGGACCCCGCCCTGCGGATCGGGCTGCCCGAGCGGCGCGTCGCGGTCTCGGCCACGCCCACCCTGCGCGCGTTCGAGGAGGCAACCGTCACGGGCCAGGTGCTCACGCTCGACGGGGCGCCCGACGCGAGCTACACCGGCGAGGTCGAGGTGCAGGTGTTCGACGCCGAGCGGACCATCGAACTCCCCGAGGCGGCCTCGCAGTTCACCGGCGGTCAGTACCGCGACCGGACGGACCAGATCTACCGCGGCCGCGCCTCGGTGACGGGCGGCCAGTTCAGCGCCACGTTCCGCGTGCCGCAGGACGTGTCGTACTCCGGCCAATCGGCGCGGGTGGTCGTCTACGCCCTCGGCGCCGACGGGTCGGACGGCGCCGGCCAGACCGAGGACGTCGTCGTCTCCGCCGAGGCGGGCGCGCGGCCGAACGACGTCGAGGGGCCGGAGATCCGGCTCTTCCTCAACGACTCGACGTTCGTCGACGGCGGCACGACGCCGCCGGGCGGCCTGCTCATCGCCCGCCTCGCCGACGAGAGCGGCATCAACACCGTCGGCGCGGGCGTGGGCCACGAGCTGCTGCTGACGATCGACGACGATGCCGCCTCGGCGATCGACGTCGGGCCGTTCTACGCCGGCGACCTCGACACGTACCGCTCGGGGGAGGTGCGCGTGGCCCTGCCCGACGACATCGAGCCCGGCGAGCACACGCTCCGCCTGACGGCCTGGGACGCCCTCAACAACCCGTCGTCGGCCGAGCTGCGGTTCGTCGTCGTCGAGGAGGACCTCTCGGTCGAGAACCTCTTCCCGTACCCCAACCCGACGGCTGGTCCGACGCGGTTCGTGTTCGACCACAACCTCCGCGCCGGCACGCCGGCCCGGCTCCAGCTCCGCATCTACACGCTCGCCGGCCGCCCGGTGCGCACGCTTGACGGCGACGAGGCGCTGCCCGGCGGCGTCCTCACGCCGTCGTCGGTCCAGATCCCCTGGGACGGCGTCGACGACGACGGCGACCGCCTCGCGACCGGCGTGTACCTTTTCCGGCTCCGCATGGAAGTCGACGACCCCGCAGGCGGGTCGCGCGTCGTCGAGCGCGTCGAGCGCCTCGCGATCATCCGCTGAGCCCCCCTTTTCGCACGCGAACGCCAACCCCCGGCAGATCTCCATGATGTACCGCACCGTAACTCGCGCCCTCGGCCTCGCCGCCGTCGGCGCCCTTCTCGCTGCGCCCGCCTCGGCGCAGAACGACGTCGTGCTGACGACGGCCGTGCCCTTCCTCCAGATCGAGCCTGACAGCCGGGCCGCCGGCATGGGCATGACGGGCGTGGCGCTGGCCGACAACGCCTACGCGCCGTTCTGGAACCCGGCCGGCCTCGCGGGCCAGACCGGCACCGAGGTGTCGTTCACGCACGCGCCCTGGCTGCCGGCCCTCGGCGCCAACCTGTCGTACGAGCACCTGACGGCCAAGCACGGCCTCGGCAGCGCCGGCACGCTCGGCGGCCACCTGACCTACTTCGACCTCGGCACGCAGATCGCAACCGACGACCAGGGCAACTCGCTCGGCGAGTTCTCGTCGTACGAGCTGTCGGTCGGCGCGTCGTACGGGTACCCGGTGACCGAGAACCTGGCCGTCGGGACGGGCGCTCGTCTGATCTACTCGAACCTCACGGGCGGCCTCGACGTGCTCGACGCCGAGACGAGCGCCGGCGTGTCGGTCGGCGTGGACCTCGGGGTGAAGTACACCGCGCCGGACCTCGGGATCGGGCAGTCGTCGCGGCCGTCGCTGGCGTTCAACCTCGCCAACATGGGGCCGGGCATCTCCTACACCGAGGACAACGAGTTCCCCGACGCCATCCCGACGACGCTCCGCTTCGGCGGCGCGCTCGACACGCAGCTCGACGACTTCAACCGGGTCGTCGTCGCGCTCGACCTCAACAAGGTGCTGGTCAACCGCGACTCGACGGGCGAGTACGACCCGTTCTACCAGGCGCTCTTTTCGTCCTGGCAGACGCGCCGCGTCAAGACGGCCCGCGGCGTCGAGGGCACCTGCGCCGAGCTGCAGGCGGACGACAACACGGACAACGACTGCCGCGACATCAGCGCCCTGCGGTCGCTCACGCTGGGCGCAGGCCTCGAGTACTGGTACAACGACCTGCTCGCCCTCCGCAGCGGCTACTTCTACGAGGACCCGGCCAACGGCAACCGCCAGTTCCTGACCTTCGGGGCCGGCATCCGCTACAGCCTCGTCGGCGTCGACATCTCGTACATCTACGCCCTCGAGGAGGACTCGCCGCTGGCCGACCAGCTCCGGTTCTCGCTGCTGCTCAACATCCCGCGCTAGCGCCGCCGCCCCGAGGCGGCGGGACCGCGGACCGACGACGGCCGCCTCGGGGGAGGGACGACGGACGACAGACCGCGGACGACGGCCAGAGGGTGCCCACCTTGGGGTGCCGCCTCGGAGACGGAGATCGGTGGGCACCGAGGCGGTCAATGTGGAGTCCCCTCTCCCCCGGGGAGAGCAGGGCCGTTAAGTACTGCCGCCAATCCCCAAGGGGCTGACCCAGATAAGCGTCGGGTGGCTTAGCCTCCGCCATGACCCGACGACGCAAGAGCCGCCTTCCCCGGCGGACCCAGCTCCGGCTCATTGAGCACTTCGTCGCCGGGACCACC
>JBCCQJ010000126.1:0-12372 GCA_039024395.1 Bacteroidota bacterium
GGCCGCCGGGCGGTCGTCGGCGACCGCGCCGAGGGCCGGCTCCGAGGCCAGGGCCTCGGCGTAGGCGGAGTGCACGGCCGCCTCTGCGGCACGGCGCTGCGCGGCGGCGAGCTGCACCACCTGGCGGCGGACGCGGCGCGCGCGGCGGCGGGCCGAGCGGCTGAGGATGGAGTTGAGCTGGAGGCGGATCGCCTCGACCGTCCGCGGGCCGACGCCGTCCAGCTCCGCGAGGCGGCCGTCATGGGCGGCGCGCTCGAGGTCGGCGAACGAGGCCACGTCCAGCTCGTCGACGAGGCGAGCCGCGAGGCGGGCGCTCACGCCGGGCAGCGTGGCGAGCAAGGCCGCCGGGTCGTCGGCGCGGAGGAGGCGGTCGCGGAGCCCGATGCGGCCCGTCTCGATGTACTGCCCGAGGTGGTGCGCGAGGCTCACGCCGATCCCCGGGAGGTTGGTGAGGGCGTCGCGGCCGCCCTCGCCGTAGAGGCACGCCACCGGCTCCTCGAGGTCCCGAATCATGGCGGCCGCCTGGAGGTAGGCCTGGACGCGGTACGGGTTGCGCTCGCCGCGGCGGACGAGCACGTCGGCCATCTGCTCGAGGGCCTCAGCGAGTTCGATGTTGGTCGGTCCGGGGGAGGTCATGGTGTCCTGGGTCAATGTGGCCCAAGATGCGAAGCGGCGGTGACATGTGTCGGTCACGGCCACGAACCCCCATAATCGGGCATTTATCCTCCGAATGCACTGGTTTCAACAATCATTGAAATACTGTGAGTGCGGCCGTTTGGACGTCACTCGAACTGCGCCTGAAACGCCTCCAGCGCGGCCCCGAGGCGGGCGACCTCGGCCTCGAGCGCGTCGACACGGGCGGCCAGGTTCGGATCGGCCGTCTCCGCCGCCTCGGGGGCAACCGGTCGCGAGGTCGCCGGCGGTTCCGGTTCGCCTTCTGAGGCCGGCAGTACCGCCTCGGGGGGCACCGCCTCGGGCACGGCACCCGCGAGCACGTGGGCGAACCGGTCGGCCGACTGCCCGGGGTCTCGGGGGAGCTTCGCCGCGAGCGGCTCGCCGCGGTCGCCGAGCATCCACAACGCCTCCTCGGCGTCGCCGACGCTCGCGAAGTCGGCCATGCGGGCGGCGCGGGTCCGGATCTCGCCGGGCGTCTGCGGGCCGCGCAGCATCAACACGGCGAGGGCGGCCACCTCGCGGCGCGAGAGGTCGAGCGCGCGGTCGAGGTTGTGGCGGAACTTGGCAACCCGGTGCCCCGCCCCCGAGGTGGTGCCTACGAGCCCGCGCCGCATCAGACGCTCCAGGGCCGCGTTGACGTCGCGGCTGCCGTAGTCGGTCACCGGCTCGCGCGAGGTCTTCTGGTTGCACGCCCCGACGAGCGCGTTGAGCGTGAGCGGGTAGCTGTCGGGCGTCGCGAGCGCCTTCTCGACGAGCGCGCCGAGCACGCGGACTTCAACCGGATCGAGGGTGGGACGGGCCATCGGAAGTGCGGAAGTGCGGAAGTGCGGAAGTGCGGAAGGTGCCCCCGCTGCGAGGACAGTGCAAGGTCGAACCGTAGACGCCCGCTGGACACGGTGCGTCAGTGAGTCATCCCGGACCCCGATCCGGGATCCATCCGGCGTCTGGGCAAGGTGGAGAGGCCGTATGGATGGGCTGCGCCCCCCGCCTCCGCGGGGGCAGGCTCTGCTGCGCGGTCCCGCTTCCGCGGGAATGACCGTGGTTTTGAAGGGCGCCGTTCCACGTCCACCGAGTCCGTGACAAGCTCTAGCCACAACCGCCTCGGAGCCCCCGAGGCGGCCACTCGCCTCCCCAGCCACGCTTTTTTCTGGAGGCCGTGCGACCGTCCGGAGCCGCCACGCGTCCTGTTGACGTGAGCCCCCCCGCCTCCCGCGATCCCGACGCCTTCCTGGCGGCCCTCCGCCCGCACTACGACGACGCGCTCCGCTACAGCCGTGCGTTGTGCGCACGGTGGTCGCCGGACGAGGCCGAGGACGTGTTCCAGAGCGCCCTGCTCCAGGCGCTCGAAAAGCACCGGACGCTCCGCGACCCCGAGCGCTTCCGCCCCTGGTTCTTCCAGATCCTGACGCGGACGTTCTACTCGGCCGTCCGCCGCCACGCCGTTCGGCGCGTGCTCCCGCTCCCCACCGAGGCGGAAGCTGAGTCGCTCGGCCTCTACGCCGACGCCCCGGAGCCCGGGGCCGTCGCCGACACGCTCGCCGTGCTCGGGCGGCTCCGCGCGAAGGAGCGGGCCGCGCTGCTGCTCTACGAGCTGGCCGGCTTCTCGATCGACGAGGTGGCCCGCATCCAGGGCGACCGCAGTGCGTCGGCCGTCAAGTCGCGCCTGAGCCGGGCACGCAGCCGAGCACGCGAGATCGCGACCCGCCTCGGCGCATCGACCGAGGCCCCATCCATCCACGTGATCGTCTAGGCCATGCGCTCCGAGTTCGATCCCCTCCACACGGCTCCGCTTCCCGACTCGTTCGAGCGGACGGCCGCGTGGCTCCGCCAGGCGCCGCCGCCCCGACCGCACCGCGCACCGTCCGTCGCGCTCGCCGCCCTTCTGGTCTTCGTCGGCGCCTGCTCGTGGCCGGTGAGCACAACCATTGCGGCCGGTGCCGTCATCGAGTTGCTGAGCACCGACCGGATCGGCGTCGGCCACCCGACCCTGGCCACGCTGGATCGCCTCGTCCCCGACGAGCACCAGCACATGGTCGAGTTGGCGAGCGTCGGCGAGGACGGAGCGGACGGAACGATCGTCCGCTACGCGGTCCTGGGTGCCGACGAGCCGTCTGTGGGCCGATGGCGCGACACGATGGCGGCCCAGCCCGGGATCCAGGCCGTGCGCGTGGTCGATCTCGATGTGATCCGCCGGCGTCCCCTGGGGGTCTCGACGGTCCAGCGCGTGCTCGGCGTCAGCTCGACGCCCCACCTCTCCGACGCCCAGCTTCAGGTCGAGCTGGACCGCGTCCTGGCCGAGACGCTGCCCATCACCATCCACGTCCGTCGGACCGCCTCGGGGGAGCGCGCGCTCGACGTCGGCGAGAACGTCACGCTCACGCTGCGGCCGGGCGCACGGATCTCCCAACTGCCATCGCGCGACTCGGCGATGCGCGGCATCGCGGTGGACGGCCTCGAACCCGGGGGGGTCTCCATCGCCGGCCGGACGATCGGCCCCGAGGGGGAAACGCCGGACACCACCCGGTTTGAGGACGCGCGCGCCCTCGAGGTGGCGCTGGACAGCCTCTCGCCGGATATCGCCCGCATGATCCGGGACCGCATCGATGCCAACCGGCTGCGGGTCGACTCTGCGTACCGAGGCACGCTGCGCGCAGACACCACCGCACAGGTCTTCCTCTTCATGCGCTCGGATTCGCTCCGGCGCTCCCTCCCTCGGGGCGCCAGGGTCGACACCGTGCGCCGCACCCTTCGCGTTCAAACCCTCCGCGACTCGCTATGACGCCCGTCCGCTTCCTCCTGACCGTGGTGCTGGGACTCCTTCTCCTGCCCGCCGCTTCCGCGCAGGAGGGCCGTGTTCTCTACACCGTCACGACCGAGATCGAGGTCGAGCTGCCCCCCGAGGTGGCCCACCTCCAGGACCAGGTCCCCAGTCAGGCCCGATCCGAACGGCTGCTCCTCTTCACCGAGGCGGAGGCCCTGACGATGAGCCCGCCGTCCGAGGACGACCGCGTTCCGGATCCCAGCGCGATGACGGACGGCGGCAATCCCGTCGTGGTCCGGATGCTCGGCGCAGACTCCGACGACCAGACGTACGTCGACCTCGGCACGGGCGAGGTGATCGAACGGCGAGACGTCCTGGGGCGCACCTTTCGGATCGTGGGCGAGGTGCGCCCGCTGGCATGGCGCCTCACATGGGAGCAGAGCACGTTCCTCGGATACACCTGCCAGAGGGCCGTCGCCGAGCGAGACTCGACGCGCTACGAAGCCTGGTTCACCTCTGAGATCCCCGTCGCGGCTGGCCCGGAGCAGTTCGGCGGACTCCCAGGCCTGATCCTGGTGCTCACCGCCGGAGACCGCACCTTCGAGGCCACCTCGGTGGACCTGAGCCCCCTCGAGGCGGGCGCTGTCCAAAAGCCGACCGGCGGCCGCGAGGTGACGAGCCAGGAGTTGGCCGCCATCGTCGAGGAGCGGATCGAAGACATGAACACGTCCACGATGACGACCGACCCCGACGGCTCGTCCCGAAGCTTCCGCATCATCCGGCGGAGCAACTAACCGCCAGCGGTCCTCGCGGGTCGACCTCTCGGCGGCGACCCACTCCCCTTCCACACGCGTCGGGCGGATGCGTGACGCAAAGGCACACGTGTGCCTGCTTCCCCTGTGTGATGATGCCTCGCCTTCTTCTGGTCGTCTGCGTCGGAACGGCCCTCTCGGGGGCTGCAACCGCCCAATCCCCGGCGGTATCGGGCGTGGTCACCGACTCGAGCGGCACCGGCCTCCCGGGCGCGACCGTGGTGCTGCTCCAACCGGGGGACTCCACGATCGTCAGCTTTGCCGCAAGCCGCACCGACGGGGCGTTTCGGATTCCGAGGGTGGTGCCGGGGGACTACCTGCTCCAGATCACGTACGTGGGCTACCTCCCGTCCACGCGCCCCCTAGCCGTGGGCGCGGAGGGGCTGGACGTCGGCCGCATCTCGCTCGAGGTCGATCTCGACGGCCTCGACCCGCTGGTCGTCACCGCCGACCGCGTGGCGATGGTCTTGAAGGCCGACACGCTGGAGTTCAACGCCGACGCCTTCGGCGTTCCTGAGGGATCGAGCGTGGAGGACCTTCTCCGGCGGCTTCCAGGCGTTCGCGTCGACCGCGACGGCTCCATCCAGGCGCAGGGCGAGGACGTGGCCCGCGTGTTGGTGGATGGCAAGGAGTTCTTCGGCACCGATCCGACGATCGCCACCCGCAACTTGCCCGCCGACGCCGTCGACCGGGTGCAGGTCTACGACCGGGACTCCGAGACCGCCGAGTTCACCGGCGTCGCCGACGGCAACGAGGAGCGCACGATCAACCTCGCACTCAAGGAAGACCGCCGGACAGGGACGTTCGGACGCCTGAGCGGCGGGCTCGGCGGCTCGTCTGCGGTCGACGGCCGGGCGAATGGGGTCCGGTTCGACGGCAGCGCGTCCGTCAACCGATTCAGCCCCTCGACGCAGATGTCGTTCCTCGGGAACGCCAACAACATCAACCGGCAGGACTTTGGGGTCGAGGACTACATCCAGTTCATGGGCGGGATCTCTGCCTTCGCCGGCGGCAACCTCCGTCTCCGCTCCGAGGACATCGGGATCCCCCTCGGCACCGGCCCCAGCGACGGCTTCACGACCACCTTCGCGGGAGGGCTCAACCTGAACCACGATTTCGGCGCCGACACCAAGCTGGAGAGCAACTACTTCGGCTCTCGCATCGGCACCGACCGCCAGCGAGACCTCCGCCGGCAGCAGCTCCTGGGCTCGAACCTCTCGGCGGCGACCGAGCAGGCCGATGAGACGACGTCGCAGACGCAGATGCACCGTCTGAATCTGCACCTCCTCCATGCGTTTGCCGACGGCCACGATCTCCGCCTGCGTTCGAACCTGAGGATGCTCGCCACCGACCGAACCGCGTCCAGCCAGCGCGAAACCCTCGGCCCGGCCGGACTCCTCGAAGCCGATCGGGTCTCCGCCTCGGAGACGGACGCACACACCCCAGGCGGAGATGTCGTCCTGACGTACCGCAAGCGCCTGCCGAAGCGCCGAAGCGTCGTCGCGCAGGCACGCACTACCCTCCAGTGGGACGGAGACCATCGCGACCTCGTCGCACGCAACCGAGACGGCGACGGTCTGGCGGTGCCTCCGATCGACCAGCGTCGCGACCAGAGCGGCGCCACCGTCTCGCAGTCGGGCTCGCTGCTCTTGACGCAGCCCCTCACATCCCGCCGCGCGCTCCAACTCGACGCGGCCCACACCATCGAACACCAGGACGAGGACCGGACCGTGCTGGACCGCCTGACCGGCGTCCCCGTGCGGGACGAGGCCCTCAGCTCGGCGTTCGAGCGAACCACCCACGTCACCCGAGGCGGGATCACCTTCCGCGACAACGGCGAGAACCACCAGTTCAGCCTCCGGGCCACGCTCCAGCGCACCCAACTCGACGGAGAGATCCTAGACCAGAACGCGCCCGTCGCGCGGACGAGCCTCCACCTGCTGCCGTCGGCATCGCTTCGGTACACGTTCCCGCGCGATCAGCAGCTCACGCTCAACTACCAGGCCTCGACGACCGAGCCCACGCTGCGACAGCTCCAGCCGGTCGTGGACAACCGGAACCCGCTCAACCTCTACGTCGGCACCCCGGACCTCGAGCCGGAGCTGCGGCACGCACTGTCGGCGCGGTTCATCCACTTCGACACGTTCTCGCTGACCACCCTCACCGCCTCGGTGCGCGGCTCCTACGCGCCCACCGCCCTCTCGACCGCGCGAACCGTCGACGCGGAGTTCCGCCAGACGCGGACGCCCATCAACACGAGCGGCGCCTGGTCCGTGACGGGAAACGCCTCCTTCCGGACGCCGATCCGCCCCGTCCGAACCACCGTTTCGCTCGAGGCCACGAGCCGGGTGCGCCGCCAGATCGAGCAGGTCAACGGCGCGGAGAGTCGTGCGAGTCTGACCCGCTCCACGCTGAGCGTGCGTCTCGAGAATCAGCGAAAGACGGGCTACGACGTGCAGGCCGGCGGCCGGCTGACGCTCGACACCTCCGCGTACTCCCTGAGCCCGGAGTTCAACCGGCGCTACCTCACGCCCACGTTCTTCGCCGAGGGCAGCGTCGAGATCGGCGCCTCCTGGTTTCTCCGCTCCTCTCTGGACCTGGAGTGGATCCCCTCGGACGTGTTCGGGTCGGCTCGGAGCGTGCCCCTGTGGAGCCTGGACCTCTCCCGGAGGGTGAACGACCGGGTGCGGCTCCGCCTCGTGGGAACCGATCTCCTCGACCAGGGCATCGGCATCCAGTATGCCAGCGCGGGGGCGTTCGTCCAGGAGGAGCGCGTGCGTTCGCTGGGACGGCATGTCCTGCTCAACCTGGTGTACACCCTGTCGGAAGTCCGGACGTGAGAGCTGGCGCCTTGGGGTCGTCGGTGACTCAGCGAACCGCCTCGGGGGGTCACGGCGTCTACGCCTTTCCCCGACTCCCGACCGATGCCGCACGCCAACGCCGATCTCGTCGACCGCTTCTACGCCGCCTTCGCGCAGCGCGACGCCGCCGCCATGCGCGCCTGCTATCACCCCGAGGTGCGCTTCCGAGATGAGGTGTTCGACCTCCACGGCGCGCGCGCCGGCGCCATGTGGACCATGCTCTGCGACGCCGGCGCCGACCTCGTGGTCACCCACCGCGACGTGCGGGCCGATGCCGCCTCGGGGTCGGCGCGCTGGGAGGCGCGCTACACGTTCAGTGCCACCGGCCGGGCGGTCCACAACATCATCGAGGCGGCGTTTACGTTCGAGGACGGGCTCATCCGCACCCACACCGACCGGTTCGACGCGTGGCGGTGGAGCCGGCAGGCGCTCGGGGCGCCCGGCCTCCTGCTCGGCTGGACGCCCTGGCTCCAGTCGAAGGTCCGCTCCGAGGCGGCGCGGCGGCTCGACCGCTACATCGACACGCACCCCGAGGCGCTTGGAGAGACCGGCGCCTCCGGCCCCGAGGCGGTGGGCCGCTAGCGGGTGCGCTGCCAGACCTGCGTCCGCCCGAAGGCGCGGATGCCGACGTAGCCCCGCACGCGGAGCCGGTCGGCGCCGTCGAGGTTCATCACCGCCCGGTACGTCCGGCCCCCGAGGGGGTCCACGATGCGACCGCCGCCGAAGCGCTCGCCGTTCCACTCCATGTCGTAGATCAGGCGGATCTCGCGGAGGTCGGCCCCGGCGTAGTCGCCGCGGCAGTCGTCGCACTGGAACTGCGGAACCGGGTATTCGCTCGTCGGAAGCACACGGACGATGCGGCCCTCCAGGGTGCCGTCGCCGGCGTCGGTGATGCGGACGACCGCCTGCGACTCGCCGCTCTCGTCGTCGACGATGGTCCAGTCGCCCAGGTAGCCCTCCGCCTCGGGCGGGAGCGACTGCGCCAAGGCGGAGGCGACAAACAGCGGAGCGAGCACGAGGAGCGCGAGGAGGCGGCGCATGGCAGAAAGGCGTGGTGTGCCGCCCCCAACGCACGTCAGCCGTGCGGAGTGCCCTACCCCGAGGCGACGCGCGCGGCGACGGCGTCGGTCTGGCTCCGCACCCGCTCGGCAAGGAGAGCGACGACGCGGCGGCGGACCTCCGCCTCGTGGTCGAGCGCGAACGCAAGCTCGCCGCGCGTCAGAGCGCCGTAGACGACCCCGAGGAGGACGCGCTTGAGCCGGCTGTCGGAGCGGAGCATCGCCCCCAGGCGGTCGCGCTGGTCGTCGGGCGCGAAGCCGGCAAAGCCGGAGACCCCGCTTCCGCACGTCGGCGGCGACCAGCGTCAGAAGCGTCTCGTTCTGGAGCTTCAGGACCGGCCGGAGGGTCCGGTGCAGGAACGCCTCGACGTCGGAGACGGCCGCCTCGGGGTCGGCGTCGACGGGCGGGCGGTGGGCGAGGAGGGCGGCGTCGCGGTCGGGCATGGAATCACGGTCGGGCGCTCGCGAACGCGCCGCGGGAGCCCGGGGCTCCGAGCGCCGTACACGCGCCCTACCCCAGACGCAGCCGATGAACGAGACGACCTACCTCGACGCGACGCAAGCCGCCGGCGCGGCCTTCGTCCACCGCCGGATCGAGGGGCCGGTGACCATGCTCAACCTGCTCCGTTTCCGCGAGACGGCCGACTACACCTCGGCGCCGGAGATCGCCCCCGAGGCGGCGATCTCGGGCGTCGATGCGTACGCGCGCTACATCGACCACACCCTCCCGTACCTCGACCGCCTCGGGGCAGAGATCCTCTTCGACGGCACGGGCGGGCCGTTCCTGATCGGCCCCGAGGCGGAAGGATGGGACCGCGTTCTGCTGGTGCGGCACGCCTCCGTCAACGCCTTCCTGTCGATGGCCTCGAACGCGGGCTACCTGGCCGGCGTCGGCCACCGGACCGCCGCCCTCGCCGACTCGCGGCTGCTCCCGCTCGTGGACCGCTAGCCCCGAGGCGGACTCAGGTCGCTGGAAGTGCTGCGCCCGGGCCGCGCAGGGCCGGGTCGCCCTCGCGGGCCAGGAACCGGTTCCACCCGCCCACCAGGACCGCCGACACGATCGCGCCGATCAGCGCCATGCCCGCGAGGCTGAACGTGAGCAGCCACTGGCCGCGGCGGTGCGACGCCAGCACGATCTGGTCCGTCGCGTCCGAGACGATGATCGGCAGCCGCATCGTCTCGCCCTCGGGCACGGCGGCGAGGTCCACCTCGATGCCCTTGAGCAGGATGATGGGCAGCTCGACCTGGCGCTCGACCGCCTCGGGGGCGCCAGGCGGCGTGTAGCGGAGGCCGACCTGCCCGGTCGTGATCTCGCTGCGCTCGCGGAGGTTGAGGCCCGTCACCTCCGCCTCGACGAGGGTGCCCTCGGCGTCGACAGTGCGCTGGTCGAGGCCGGCGCGCGTCGTCGCGACGGCGATCACGAGGAGGAGGAGCGGCATCGCCCACAGCAGGCGCGCGATGACGGGGTTGGAGAGGAAGTTCATGGCGCAGGCGGCATCTCAGCGGGCAACGCCCATCCCCGAGGCGGGTTGCCTCGGCCAGGCCCCTTCGCCAGGATCGCACAGCACCACCCCAGGGAGACGAGCCCTCTGAGCGGGCTACGCCGCGAAGAGGTACGGCTTCCAGGCGTCCTCGCCGGTCCCGATGAAGTCGCGCATGTACATCACGTGGCTCGGCCGGAAGGGCCGCTTGCGGAGCGGCATGCCGGCCTCCTCGGGCGTGCGGTTGCCCTTGCGGTTGTTGCAGGGCGTGCAGGCCGCGACGAGGTTCTCCCAGGTGTCCTTGCCGCCGCGCGACTTGGGCAGCACGTGGTCGATCGTCAGCCGTTCCGTCGCGCCGCAGTAGGCGCACCGATGGCGGTCACGACGGAGCACGTTGCGGCGCGTGAGCAGCACCTTGCGGTAGGGCACGCGGACGTAGCGCTTGAGCCGCACCACGCTCGGCCACGGGTACGACGCGCGCGTCGAGCGGAGCTTGCGGTCGGTCCGGCTCTCGACCAGCTCGGCCTTGTGGAGGAAGACCAACCCCACGGCCCGCTCGACGCTGCAGACCGAGAGGGCCTGGTAGTCCTGGTTGAGCACCAGGACGTGCCCGGCAAGGCCCGTCATGGCGCTCCCGCCCCGAGGCGGGAGAGCGGCGCAGGCGCCGAAGGCGTACGGAGGGGGGACGACGTTGGGAAGGCGGCAGACGGCGGCTCGGGCCGACCCGGGTGCCGGCCACGAGGTCGATGATACGAACGCGCCCCCCGACCGCAACCGCGATCGGAGGGCGTAACGGAAGGACTACCGCGCCTGCGCTACTGGCAGTTCGAGGCTGCGGCGCGGTTCCACGTCTGCGAGCGGCCGAAGGCCCGGATGCCGATGAAGCCCCGGAGGTAGAGCCGGTCGCCATTCGACCCGTCCTCGATATTCATCACGGCCCGGTAGGTCTTGTTCTCGGCCGGGTTGATGATCCGCCCGCCCTCGTAGCGGTCGCCGTCGAGGGTGAAGCCGCTCAGGATGCGCTCGTTGCGGAGGATGCGGCCGGCGTACGGCCCCTCGCAGTCGACGCACCGGCCGCCGTTCTGCGTCAGCCGCGCGATGTCGCCGACGAGCGTGTTGCCTTCAGCGTAGATGCGGACGTAGGACTTCACTTCACCGTCCTCGTCGTCGACGGTTGCCCAGCAGCCGACGGGCGTGTTGTTGGACTGCGCGAAGGCGGGGGCGGCGACCAGCAGGCCGAGCGCGAGCAGAGAGAGTCGGATCATCAGGAGTGTGGGTGGGGTAAGCGAAACACACCGCCTCGGGGCGGGCACGGGATGCGGGGTCAAGGGCTGTTCCAAACCCCGAGGCGGGGCCAGGCACACCAACGCTTCACGGAAGGGGTTCCGTACCCAAGACTACCACCGCAGCCGCCTCGGGCGTAGTCCGTGGCAACCACGACGGCGCGTGCGATCAACCCAAGGCCGAACAGGACGCCCCGGAGCGGCAGGATCTGGCGCGCCCAGGTCGTCCGCGAGATGCCGGCGAGCGACAATCCGGCCAGCGACGTGGACAGTCCGTCGAGGAGGGTGTCCACCGCCCGCCCCTGTCCGAGGCCGACCAGGATGCTCCGAAGACCAAAGCCCGCTGCCGACCCTTGAACACCGCCTCGGGGCGTGGCGCCGCCTCGGGGCGTGGACGAGCGGCCGTCCCCAAGGCGGTGCGGCGTCGACGTCGGACCTGGAAGGGCACACGAACCGGCCCGAAGGTGGCGTTGGCCGCCTGCCCGTCCGGTCGTGCGATCTTCCCCCATGCGTCTCGTCCTGCTCGCCACGGTCCTGCTTGCCCTTCCACTCGGCGCCCAGCCGCCGACGAGCATGGGTCAGCGCGCGGCGGCCGAGGGCCAGTTCGTGCGTGCGCTCACGGCCCTTCGCCTCGGGGACAACGCCGAGGCGGCGCGGCTGCTCGACGAGATCCTGCGCGCTCGGCCTACCGATGCCGCCGTCCTCGATGCCCGTGCCGAGGCGGCCCTCGCCCTCGCCGACCCGTCGAGCGCCCTCTTCTACGCCCAGCAGGCGGCCGAGCAGGCCCCCGACGAACCGAGCGTCCATCTCCGCCTTGCCGAGGCGTTCCGCCAGACCGGTGACGCGGCGAGCGCCGTCGGCGCCCTCGACACCGCACGCCGCCTCGACGCAACCGACCCCGCTCCGCTCGTCGCCCTCGCCGACCTCCATGCTGCCGCGGGCGACACCGAGGCGGAGCGCGAGACGCTGGAAGCCCTCGTGCGCCTCGGGGACACACCCGCCGCGAGACTGCGGCTGTCGGTCCTCTACGAGCGAGCCGGAGACACCGAGCGCGCGCTCGACGCGGCTCGGAGGGCGGTGCGTCTCGCCCCGGGCGAGCCCCGTCTCCGCGACCGGGTGGCGTCGCTCCGCAGCCCCGACGTGCCGGCCGCCCCAGGGCCGGATGCCTCTGACGTCGATGGCGAGGCCCTCCATGCCGCCGGCCGGTACGCCGAGGCGGCCGACGCGCTCCTCGACCTCGTCGAGCGGGAGCCGCGGCGCCTCGACGCGTGGGCGCTCGCGCTCGACGCGCTCGCCCGCACAGGCGATCCCCGCGCAGGCGCCACCGCCGACGACGCCCTCCTCCTCTTCCCGTCCGTCCCCTCCGTCCTCGCGCCCGCCGCGGAGGCGTACCTGGCCGCCGGCCGGTCTGCCGACGCCCGCGACGCCGCCGAGCGCGGCC
>JBCCQJ010000127.1:0-12344 GCA_039024395.1 Bacteroidota bacterium
GCCGGGAGGGGGGCGACGAATCGACCGCGACGCCAGATCCCGAGGCGGATGCCCCCTCAGCCTGGCTGCGCCGACCTCGCGGTTATCTCTCTCTCGGCGAAGAGAAGGCGCCGACATCCCCGCTTCGGGGCGACCTCCGAGGCGGCCGTCGAGTCAACCGCGTGCCGACCCCCGAGGCGGCGCGGATTCGTCGCCGAGGCGGAACGACCGGCCCGGCCCCGGCATCCAACATCCCAGCCGCCTCGGGGCGTGGACCCGGCGCGCTTAACAGTGTTAATCTCCAGGCCAGCCTTTTCCCGTCATGGACGCGATCTCCCCTTCGACCGACCACGCCGGCGACGGCGCTGCCACCGAGGCACCCTCTCCGGAAGCGCTTGCACTCCTGGCCGCCAAGGGCGTCGACCTCGACCGTCTGGCCCAGAGCTACGAACGCCTCGACGAGGCCGCCGTCGCCCGCTCCTACCGCGCCGTCGAGAAGTCGGCCGCCTCGGGGGCGTACGCGCCGCCCGCGCCCGACGGCGACTTCTTTGACATCGGCAGCCTGATCTCGGAGGCGCAGCGCCAGAGGATGGCCGAGCTGCGACGGTTCATGGAAGAGGAGGTCGAGCCGGTCATCAACGAGGCGTGGCTGGGCGACCGGACGCCGCGCGACGTGCTCGTGCCGGGCTTCCGCGACCTCGACCTGCTGACGCCGATCTACGGCGAAGACCTCGGCTCGCGCGAGTCCAACGGCTCGGTGATGGAGGGCCTGCTCACGATGGAGATCGCCCGCGTCGACGTGTCGACGGCCACCTTCTTCGGCGTTCACTCCGGCCTCGCGATGCAGTCGCTGATGGTCTGCGGCTCCGACGAGCAGAAGGCCGAGTGGCTGCCCAAGATGCGGTCCTGGGACGTGATCGGTGCCTTCGGCCTCACCGAGCCGCACGTGGGCAGCGCCATCGCGGGCGGCGTGACCACCACGGCCCGTCGCGAGGGCGACACGTGGATCCTGAACGGCCAGAAGAAGTGGATCGGCAACGCGACGTTTGCCGACGTGGTCGTGATCTGGGCGCGCGACGAGGCCGACAACCACGTCAAGGGCTTCCTCGTGCGGCCGGCCGACAATCCGGGCTACGCCGTCGAGAAGATCCGGGGCAAGATCGCGCTGCGGGCCGTCGAGAACGGGCTCATCACGCTCACCGACTGCCGCGTCCCCGAGGCGGACCGCCTCCAGAACGGCCACACCTTCGCCGACGTCGCCGAGGTGCTCAAGCTGACGCGCGCCGGCGTGGCGTGGCAGGCCGTCGGCTGCGCGATGGGCGCCTACGAGCGGTCGCTCCGCTACGCGACCGAGCGGCTGCAGTTCGGCAAGCCGATCGCCTCGTTCCAGCTCATCCAGGACAAGCTGGTCCACATGCTCGGCAACGTGACGGCGCTCCAGACGATGTGCCTCCGCCTGAGCCAGCTCCAGGACGCCGGCGAGATGACCGACGCGCAGGCGTCGCTCGCCAAGGTCTACACCGCCGCGCGGTGCCGCGACGTGGTGGCGCTCGCGCGCGACCTCCACGGCGGCAACGGCATCCTGATCGAGAACCACGTCGCCCGCTCCTTCGCCGACACCGAGGCGATCTACTCCTACGAGGGCACCAACGAGATCAACTCGCTCATCGTCGGCCGCGCCGTCACCGGCCTCGGCGCCTTCGTGTGACCGCCTCGAGGCCGGCGCTGCATGTACACGTGGTGCCGGCCGTAAAAGACGCCCCGCGGGGCGTCTCTTTGCCATCGCCTCTCGAAACGCTCTCAATCCTGTAATCGAATGGAAACCCCGACCCTCACCAACGGCGCGGCGACCGCGACTGCCGAGACGCCCGCCTGGGCACACGCGCCCTTCCGCACGGCCGCCGTGCTCGGCGCCGGCGTCATGGGCAGCCAGATCGCCGCCCACCTCGCCAACGCCGGCCTCGACGTGCTCCTTCTCGACGTGACGCCCGCGTCGATCGGGCGCGAGGGCGCCAAGAACAGCCTCGTCGAGGGCGCCTTGAAGGCGGCGACCAAGATGAAGCCGGACCCCTTCATGACGAAGGCGGCCCAGACGCGGATCACGCTCGGCAACTTCGACGACGACTTCGACCGGATCGGCGAGGCCGACTGGATCATCGAGGTGGTCGTCGAGCGGATGGACGTCAAGAAGTCCGTGATGGAGCGCATCGAGGCGGCCGCCTCAGAGACGGCCGTCATCTCGACCAACACCTCGGGGCTGCCGATCGCCGAGATCGCCGCGGGGCGCAGCGAGGGCTTCCGGCGGCGCTTCCTGGGCACCCACTTCTTCAACCCGCCGCGCTACCTCAAGCTGTTCGAGGTCATCCCGACCGCCGACACCGACCCCGAGGTGGCCGCCCGCGTGTCGTCGTTCGCGCGGGTCCACCTGGGCAAGGGGATCGTGGTCGCCAAGGACACGCCGAACTTCATCGGCAACCGGATCGGGACGTACGCCATCCTGGGCGCGATCGAGGAGTTCGAGTCGGGCCGGTTCTCGATCGAGGAGATCGACGCGCTCACCGGCACGCTCATCGGGCACGCCAAGAGCGCCACCTTCCGCACGGCCGACGTCGTCGGGCTCGACACGCTCCGCCACGTCACGGCTAACCTCTACGACGCCATTCCCGAGGACGAGAGCCGCGAGCGCTTTCGGGTGCCCGACGTGCTCCAGCGGCTCGTCGACCTGAAGCAGCTCGGCGCCAAGTCCAAGGCAGGCTTCTACAAGAAGGAGGGCAAGACGATCCAGAGCTTCGACCCCGCCTCGGGGGACTACGTCGACCCGAAGGAGGTGGGCTTCGACGCGAAGGCGTTCCGCGGCGGCTCGCTCGCCGAGACGCTCCGAAACCTGTGGACGGACGATGGCCGCGCGGGCGACTTCTTCCGCCGCACCACGCTCGACCTGATCGGCTACACGGCCCGGCGGACGCCCGAGATCTCCGACAGCCCCGCCAACCTCGACCGCGCGCTCGAGTGGGGCTTCGGCTGGCAGATGGGGCCGTACCAGATGTGGGACGCCCTCGGCATCGACGCCGTCCGCGACGCGCTCGCCGAGCACGACATCGACGTGCCCGCCTGGGTCGCCGACGTGCCCGCCTCCGGCTTCTACCGCGACACCGAGGCGGGCGTGCCCGAAGTGTGGACCCCCGCCTCGGGGGCCTACGAGGCCGACCCGCGCCCGGCCGACGAGTGGGGGCTGACCTACCTCAAGGAGGACGCGGCGAACACGCTCTGGTCGAACGACGAGGCGGCGCTCCTCGACGTCGGCGACGGGGTCGCGCTCTTCGAGTTCCGCTCCAAGTCGAACAGCCTCGGCCAGGAGGTCATCACCGGCGTGATGGAGGCGATCCAGAAGGTCGAAGAGGACCGCGACCTGCGCGGCATGATCATCGGCAACGAGGGGTCCAACTTCTCCGTCGGCGCCAACCTCGGCGAGGTGGCGATGGCGCTGATGATGGGCGAGGTGAGTGACCTCGAGCCGTTCATCGCGAAGTTCCAGGAGGCCGTCTTCGCAATCCGCTACGCGACCAAGCCGGTCGTGGTCACGACGCACCAGCGCGTGCTCGGCGGCGGCTGCGAGATGACGATGGCATGCCCGCACCCGGTACTCGCGGCCGAGACCTACATCGGGCTCGTCGAGCTGGGCGTGGGCCTCATCCCGGCCGGTGGCGGCACGACCATGATGGCCGCACGCGCGGCCGAGCTGGCCGCCGACGCCGGGCGCCCGAGCGAGGTCCAGCCGTTCCTGCGCCAGAACTTCGAGACGGTCGCGATGGCGAGCGTGGCGACGAGCGCCTTCGAGGCCCGCGACAAGCACTTCGTCGACGACAACGCGGTGATCGTGATGAACGACGCCCGCCGCTTCCACGTCGCCCGGCAGGAGGTCATCCGCCTGAGCGAGCAGGGCTACCTCCCGCCCCCGAGGCGGACCCGCATCCCGGTTCTCGGTGCGCCGGGCCGCGCGCAGTTCGAGATCGCCCTCCACCAGTTCCGCGAGGGCGGCTACGCCTCGGCGTACGACCAGCACCTCGGCAGCCGCCTCGCGTGGGTGATGACCGGCGGCGACCTCACCGGGCCCGCCGAGGTCCACGAGGGCTACCTGCTCGAGCTCGAGCGCGAGGTGTTCCTCTCCCTCCTCGGGGAGGAGAAGACGATGGCCCGCATCCAGAGCATCCTCACGACCAACAAGCCGCTGCGGAATTAGGGACTGGGGATTGGGGGTTTGGGATTGGGGAATGCGCCTCATCCCGAGACCCCAATCCCAAATCCCCAACCCCTAAACCCAACCAACATGCAAGTTAACGAAGCCTTTATCGTCGCCTCCGTCCGCACGCCGGTCGGGAAGGCCAACCGGGGTGTCCTCCGCAACGTGCGCCCGGAGCACCTCGGGGCGGTCGCTCTCAACGGCGCGATCGCGCGCGTCGAGGGCCTGGAGCCCGAGATGATCGACGACGTCGTGCTCGGGTGCGCCTTCCCCGAGGGGCCGCAGGGCATGAACATGGCCCGCGCCATCGTGCAGAAGGCCAAGCTGCCCGACTCGGTGCCCGGCGTGACCGTCAACCGGTTCTGCTCGTCGGGCGTGCAGACCATCGCGCAGGCGTCCAACTCGGTCGCGATGGGGCAGGCCGACTGCATCATCGCCGGCGGCGTCGAGTCGATGTCGTCGGTCCCGATGGGCGGGTTCTACTTCGCGCCCGACCCCGGCCTCGCCGTCGACGACCCCGAGTTCTACGCCTCGATGGGCATCACGGCCGAGAACGTGGCCGACCAGTTCGACGTGAGCCGCGAGGACCAGGACGCGTTCGCGCTCCAGAGCCACCAGCGCGCGGCCGACGCCATCGCCTCGGGGCGCTTCGCGGCCGAGACGGTGGCCGTACCCGTCGAGGAGGTCGTCTACGACCCCGAGGCGAAGACCTCCGCCACCAAGACGTTCGAGCACACGACCGACGAGGGGCCGCGGCCCGACACGTCGCTCGAGGCCCTCGCGCGGCTCCGCCCCGCCTTCAAGCAGGGCGGGAGCGTGACCGCCGGCAACTCGTCGCAGATGAACGACGGGGCCGCCGCCTCGGTGGTGCTCTCGCGCCGCCTCGTGGACGAGCTCGAGGCCACGCCGCGCGCCAAGGTGCTCGGCTACGCCGTCGCCGGCGTGCCACCCGAGATCATGGGCATCGGGCCGATGAAGTCGATCCCGAAGGTCTTGAAGCAAGTCGGGATGGAGCTCAAGGACATCGACCTGATCGAGCTCAACGAGGCGTTCGCGAGCCAGTCGCTCGCCATCGTGCGCGAGCTGGGCATCGACCCCGAGAAGGTCAATGTCAACGGCGGGGCCATCGCCCTCGGCCACCCGCTCGGGTGCACCGGCGCCAAGCTGACGGCGACGCTCCTCCACGAGATGGAGCGCCGGAGCCTCCGCTACGGCATCGTGACGATGTGCATCGGCGGCGGCATGGGCGCCTCGATGGTCGTCGAGAACCTGATGCGCTAGAGCAGCAGGTGCGTGGTTCGTAGGACGTAGGACGGACGCCTACCCAGAGCGGGGCGCATGGGGCATGTCCCCACGCACGACGGCCTACGTCCCAGACGGGGACCCAAGCGGTCCGGCCTGTTGCTCCGGTGCCCGCCCGCCTCGGAGCCTGACGCGCCCGCCTCGGTGGCCCCGAGGCGGGCGCTCGTGTGTTGTGCCGCCTCGGGGAACCCAAGACGGTGCGGGTCCCCGAGGCGGTCAGGCGCTACGTCTTTTTCTTCGTGTCGCCTCGCACACCCACGAGGCTCCGGATCGCCCAGGCGAGGACGCCGTAGACCACCGCGCCGAGGAAGGCCGCGCCGGCCGCCTCGACCCCGAAGCCGCTCACGAACTCGGCCGCGAGCCAGAACAGCGCGGCGTTGATGACGAGCGTGAACAGCCCCAGCGTGATCCAGCGGATGGGCGTCGTGATGAGCTTGACGACCGCGCCGATCGTCGCGTTGATGAGGCCGATCGCGAGCGAGGCGACCAGCGCCGTCCCGAACCCGTCGACGGTGACGCCGGGGACGAGGGTGGCCACCCCGAGGAGGGCGGCGGCGCTGGCGAGCCAGCGGACGAGGAGCTTCATGGTCCGGGGGGAGAGACCGCCTCGGTACGGCGGCCCTCCCCCCGAGGGTTCACTCGTCCGCCTCGGTGTAGCCCATCCCAAGGTTCGTGTCGCCCGTGATGCGCACGTCGAGCGAGGCCTCCTGGCCGTCGAGGTTGGCGATCAGCGCCGCCGAGCCCTCGCTGAAGTGGGCCTCGGCGCTGTCGCCGGGCCGGATGAGGGCGATGTCGGTGGTGTCCTGGAACACGGTGACCTCGGAGACCCGGACGGCCGCCGGGCCGGTGTTGAGGATCTGGACGCGGAACGCGCCGCGCTGGTCGCCGCCGAGGACGAATGTGGCGCCCGGGTCGATCTCGAGGCCGGAGCGGATCGACGAGCAGCCGGCGACGAGCAGAAGAGAGAGCAGCAGGAGAACACGCATGGCGAGAGCGGCTTGCAGAGTTGTTACGAGCAGGGGAGGGGCTTCCGAGTTCAGAGTTCGGGGTTCGGTCAGGACACGCTTTGGTGCGAACCCTGGACCCCCGACCTAGGCGCACCGGACAGCGGTACAGAGAACGCCAGAGCGCCCTTCGGGTCGCTCGGAGGAATGGGGGGAATGGAGGGCGCGCTCCGCGCGCGGAGGAATGGGGGGACGACCGCTGGTGGCGCTTCCCGGGCCAGATGACACCCTGGGACCAACCGGCTGCCAGCTCTAGGAGCGGCGGAGGGTGACGGTGTTGCGCTCGAAGAAGGCGTCGGTGCCCTGGTAGCGGACGTCCTTGCGGTCGGTCAGCACGCCGTCGCGGTGACGGATCGTGTGGCGGATCGTCGCGGGCCGGTTGTTGTCGGCGCCCTCCGCCTCGATGACGACCTCGAAGCCGTCGGCGCTGGCCGCGTGCGAGAGCACCTGCCACGCCTCGCCGTCGTAGCCGAAGGCCCGCGCCTCGGGGAGGGCGGCGAGCGTCGTCGAGCCCGTCCCGCCCGGCGAGCCGTCGGGCTCGGTGAACACCACGTCGAGGCGGAGCGCGTCGGCCCCGAGGCGGTCGTCGCGGGTTATCTGCCCCGAGGCGGTGATCGGGAGTGTCACGCGCGTCGCGTCGTCGCCGTAGTCGGTGTAGACGAGCGTGCCGGTCCAGTCGCCTGCGAGGTCGTCGAGGCGGACCGCCTCGGGGGAGAGCGCGGCGAGGGCGGCTTCCATCTCGGGGTCGCGGCCGGCGATCACGGCGTCGGCGTCGGGCGCGACCACGACGTCGGGGATGACGCCGCGGTCGGGGCCGGGCTCAGGCGGGCGGGCGCCATAGAGCGGCACGTCCACGGTGACGCCCGAGTTCGGAAGCCTCAGGAACACCATCTGGCCCGCGTTGAGCCCCTTCAGGCTGCCGCCGGTCTCCTGCCCCACGAGCAGGGCCGCGCCGGTCGTCTTGATCTGGTCGGCCAGGTAGAACGTGGCCGACGAAGCGGTCGCATCGACAAGCACGGCCACCGGACCCTGGAAGGCGTCCGCGGCGGGCGGGACGGTGACCGCCGGGCGAGACGGCAGGCGGAAGGTGCCGTCGCCGTTCGGGGTCACGCGCGCCGAGAGGTCGTAGAAGTCGTTCGACCACGACCCGACGTAGGGCCGGACCGCCTCGGGGACGATGTCGTACGCCGTCACGCCCTCCCAGAACGAGACCTCGACGGGCTCCTGGAGGATGTGCTGGAAGAGCAGCGCCGCGGCGTCGTCCATGCCGCCGGCCACATGGCGGAGGTCGACCACGAGTCGCTCGGCGCCGCGCGCGTTCATGTCCTGGAACGCCCCGGTCAACCAGGCCGCGTAGTCCACGCTCATGCTGAAGGTGGAAAACGAGCCGATCGTGAGCACGGCCGTGCCGTCCTCCCCGAGGCGGTACTGCAACAGGTCGTCCATCGACCGGGGGAGGGTCTCGTCGCGCGCCCAGAGCACCTCGCGGCGGGCGTCGCGGGTCACCCGCGGAAGGGACAGGTCCGCTTCGGTGCCGTCGGGCCGGCGGACGGTGAGGGCGAGGTCGCCCTCAGGGTCGAAGAGGAGCGAGTAGAACACGTCGAAGCGCTCGGCCGGAGGGATGGTGCCGTACACCTCGAGCTGGTCGCGGCGTTTGGGGTCGTTGCCGCCGTCGGCTGAGGCGTACGGCATCAGGGCCTCAATGACCTCCGCGACGGGCCGTCCGTCGAGCGTGAGCACCTCGGTGCCGGTCGGGAGGACCGCCTCGGGGGTGGCGTCGCCGGTGACGATCATCCGGTCACCCACGAGGCGGAAGGCGAACGGCACGCGGTCGGCGCGGCGGTAGAGCTGCGCCTCGGTGTAGCTGTTCTGGTTGTACATGCTCACCTGCGTGTGCCCGTCCCGGATCGCAGCGACCACCCCGGCGACGGCAACGTAGACCTCGGGCATCGGGATCGCCTCGCCGTACTCGGCCGCGAGCGCGCGGGCTTGCGCCCCGAGGCGGTTCGAGAGGGCCTCCACCTCGGCGACCGAGTTGTGCAGGAACAGCCCCGGGTGGAGCGCCTGCATGCCGCTCCGAAGGACGGTGAGGTCCTCGGCGAGCTGGCGCTGCGAGACGGTCAGCACCGGGAGGTCGGTCTGCGGCCCGCCGAAGGCGCGGCGGTCGGCGTCCATGCGGCCGGGCACGAGCATGCGGTTGTCGCCGGGCTCCCAGACCACCTCGACGCCGGGTGCCTCGGCGACCAGCTTGTAGCCGACGCGGCCGGTGCCCATCGGGAAGTCGAGGGTCGCGGTGTAGACGCCGTCACCGTCGTCGTCCGAGAGCGGGAGCGAGCGGTCCCAGGCGAGGGGCGCCGTGTCGCCGCGGACGCCGAGCGTGGCCGCCTCGGGGAGGGTGCCGTCCGGAACCGAGATTTCCAGCGCGACGGGCTGGGCGACCGCCACCGAGGCGGTCAGGGCGAGGAGCAGGACGAGTCTGGCAGGCATGGCTGTGGAGGCGAAGGAGAGGGACGGGCGTTTCTGGGGATGTCGTCGGACAGGCGACGTGGCCCCGAGGTGGGCGTGGGTTACGGTTGGGAGGCGGCGGGGCGGGTGGCGGTCCACACGGAGAGGAAGCCGCGGCCGACGGAATGGGTGCGCCCCTCCAGCCGGTCCCCGCGAAGCGTGGCCGAATGGTGGTAGGTCCCGGAGCCGTCGGAGGTGGTGAAGGCGATCTGGAGGTCGCCCCAGTCGTCGTTGACGACGACGTTCTCGACCTCCGTCTGGTAGAACGACCCGCGGAAGGTGCCCTCCGACACGCGACTGACCACGAAGGGTTGCGTGTACGGCGCCGCGTCGGGCGTCAGGCGCAGGTCGACGGTCCAGACCCCGAGGAGGGCGTCGAGCGGCGACGGGTCGGTCTGCGGGGGCGTCCCAGAAACGGTCGCGAGGGCAGCCTCCAACTCGAGGTCTCGGCCGGCGATCAGGGCGTCGGCATCCAGGGGGACGACGACGTCGGGGATGACGCCGCGGTCGGGGCCGGGCGTGGACGGACGGCTGCCGAAGAGGGGGACGTCGATCACGAGGCCGGTGTTGGGCAGGGTCAGGAAGGCGGTCTGCCCGGCGTTGATGCCGCGCAGGCTGCCGCCGGTCGTCTGGCCGACCAGCGTGGCGACGCCCGAGCGCTGGATCGCGTCGGCGAGCAGGAACGTGGCCGAGGAGGCCGCCGCGTCGACGATGACCGCGATCGATCCGGCCAGCGCGTTCGGGGCCGGCGGCACCGTCAGGGTTTGCGCCTCGCTCATCCGGAAGCCGCCGTCGGGCAGCGGCGTGACGCGGTCCGAGAGGTCGTAGAAGTCGTCGCTCCACGACCCGAGGAAGCGGCGGAGCGGCTGGGGAATCGTGTCGTAGGCCGTCACGAGGCCCCACAGCTCCGCCTCGGTCGGGGCGGAGAGCAGGTGCTGGAACAGCGCGACCGCGACGTCATTCAGGCCCCCCTCGTTGCCTCGGAGGTCGACCACGAGGCGGTCGGCGCCGCGCTCGCGGATCTGCTGGAACGACGCGGCGATCCACGCCTGGGCGTCGAAGCCGTCCATGTTGAACGTGGCGAACGTCCCGATTCGGAGCACCGCGGCCCCGTCGTCGACGAAGCGGAGCGAGAAGAGGTCGCGCTTGGTCTGGGGGCGCTCTGGATGCGCCGCGCGTAGGGCCGCGAGCCGGTCCGCCGTCGTCATCCGGGGCACCGATAGGTCCGCCTCGGTGCCGTCGCGCCGGCGGACGGTGAGGGCGAGCGGGCCGGTGGGCTCGGAGAGGAGCCCGTAGAGCACGTCGAAATCGGCGGCCGGCGAGGTGCCGTCGACCTCGAGGAGGGACCGCCGCTTGGCGTCGTTGCCGCCGTCGGCGCGGACGAGCGGGAGCATCTCCTCGATCACGTCTGCGACAGGCCGCCCGTCGAGCGCGAGCACCTCGGTGCCTGGCGGGAGGGCCGCCTCGGGGGTAGCGTCGCCGGTGACGATCATCCGGTCCTCGTCCATCAGCCGGAACGCGAACGGCACGCGGTCGGCGCGCGCGAACAGAGTCGCCTCGGTGGCCTCGGTCTGGTTGTACGGGTTGAGGTGCGTGTGACCGTCGCGCACGGCCGCGAGGCCTTCGGCCAGGAGCAGGTACGCCTTGCCGAGTGGCACCGCGTCGGCCTCGTTGCTGTAGGCCCGCCGGTTCATCTGCGTGGAGGCCGAGGCCAGTGCGGATTCGGAGGCGTGGAGGGTGAGGCCGGGGTGGAGCTCCTGGACGACGTAGCGGGCGAGGCCGACATCCTCGAGGAGCTGATCTCGGGTGACGCTCGGCTCCGGCTGGGAGGCCGCCACCGAGGCGGTGAGCGTGACGAGCAGGGCGAGGGGCGCGATACGGGCGGGCATGGGGGGAGCAGGAAGGGCGAGGGCAACCTGCGATTTTTCCCGCCGCCCATCGCGGCACGGAGGTATTGAGACGCGATTTCTGCGTCTCAGGACGTCCTGAGACGCGGCGACGTGGCCCGAAACTGACTCGGCGTGCGCCCCGTGGCCCGCTTGAACACCCGGTTGAACGTCGCCTTCGAGGCAAACCCCGCCTCCATGCCGAGCTGGAGCACCGAGTCGTCCGTGCGGTCGGGGTCGGCGAGCAGGCGCTCGGCCTCGGCCACCCGCAGCCCGTTGACGTAGTCGGTGTAGCTGCTCTCCATGCCCTCGTTGAGGACGTACGACACCTGCTTGTCGGAGAGGCCGAGGCGGTCGGCGAGGGTGCGGAGCGTGAGTTCGGGATCGAGGTAGAGCCGCTCGGCCGTCATCAGGCGCCGGATCTGCACGACGTGGCCGGCGATGTCGTCCTCGGACAGGCCGTAGGTCTCGGCGCGCGGCGCGAGGCGCTCCCGCCGTGGGAGGGTCTGGACGAAGCCCGTGAACGCGACCCAGTAGAGCATCGAGGCGTAGGCCACCATCTCCCCGAGGCGGAGCCAGGCAAAGGCCCGCTCGCCGACGGCCCCCTCCAGCGAAGGCGTGAGGAAGCTCGTCTCCATCACCCCCACGACGACAACGATGACCACGCAGCCGCGAACCAGACGCTGGAGCCAGCGCTGGGCGTCCGGGTCGTCGCCCTCGTGCGCACCGAGCATCCGGCTGCTCGCCCACAGGTAGAGCGCGAAGCTCACGACGAAGAAGGGCGTCTCGATCATCGTGTACGTCTGCCCGAACGTCGACTGCCAGTAGGCCGACTTGAGCGCCAGCGTGCCGAAGCCGGTCACCCACTCGTGGACGGCCTGCACCGCCGGCAGCACGGCGTGCCACAGATCCCGACGTCCGAGCGGCCGCCTCGGGGCGAGGCGGTGCCGGATGAACAGGTACACCAGCGGACCGAGCGAGAGGGTGTAGACGAGCGGGTTGATCCAGAAGTGGGCGCTCAGCCGCTGCAGGCTCAGGCTGTAGATCAGCTCGTTCGAGAGCGAGAGGGCCGCCGCGAGGAGGAAGCCGCCCAGGAACCGCCGGGCGACGGGGTACGCGCCGCGCCCGGCCAGGAGCAGCCCGCCCACGATCACCCCGAGCACGACTGCGCCGCCGCCCACCAAGACGGCCAGGAGATCGGGGATCGGAAGCGCGAGTTCCACAGGAGGCGAGTCGCTAGTGCGAGAGACGATTGCTCGTGATCCGACCCCTCATCCTGTCCCTCTCCCCGAGGGAGAGGGGACGTTGATTCGACCGCCTCGGTGCAATCATGTGTCTCCTCCCCCCAGCGGGGGGAGGCCGGGCGGGGGGCGACGATCCGAGCACCGCGCTCGACCCCGAGGCGGAACCCCTCACCTTCTCGGAGGC
>JBCCQJ010000128.1:0-12199 GCA_039024395.1 Bacteroidota bacterium
AGACCCGAAGACGACACCCCAGTACGTGGCAGCGGCTGACGGCTCCGGAGGCATGTGCGCTAACCTGATGCGTATGGGGCGTATTGCAATACGCCCCCACGCGTCGTCTCTGAAGCAGCGGTCGGCCGTCTCCCCGAGGCGGTGCGCCCGTCGGAGGCCCGGAACGTTTCCCCAGCCGCGCTCCCTCCAAACCTCCTCTGGAGCAGACAGCAGGTTGTTTCGAGGACGGCACGTCGCTCAGGGAGCGTCGCCAGCGGCCGTCTCTCCATTCCTCCGCGCACGGAGCGCGCCCTCCACTCCTCCGAGCGGCCCGAAGGGCGCTCTAGCTCTCCACGCGGCCGAAGCGGCGCTCGCGGTCCTGGAAGCTGCGGACGGCCTCGTAGAGCGCCTCGCGACGGAAGTCGGGCCAGAGGCGCTCGGTCACGTACAGCTCGGTGTAGGCGATCTGCCAGAGCAGGAAGTTGCTCACGCGCAGCTCGCCCGCCGTGCGGACGAGCAGATCGGGGTCGGGCAGGCCGTCGGTGTGGAGCCGCCGCGCGACCGTCGCCTCGGTGATCTCGTCCGGGTCGAGGCGGCCGTCGCGGACCGCCTCGGCGATGTCGCGCACCGCCTCGGTGATCTCCCAGCGGGCGCCGTAGCTGAGGGCGAGCGTGAGCGTCATCCGCTCGTTGCCGGCGGTCAGGTCGCGGGCCTCGGCGAGCTCGCGCTGGCCCCGAGGCGGCAGGCGGTCGAGATCTCCGATGGCGTTGAGGCGGATCCCGTTGCGGTGGAGCTTCTCCGCCTCGCGGCGGACCGTCCGCACCAGCAGCTCCATCAGCGCCGAGACCTCGGCCGCCGGGCGGTGCCAGTTCTCGGTCGAGAACGTGTAGAGCGTCAGGTGGCCGACGCCAACCTGGGCGCACGCCTCGGTGATGTCGCGCACCGACACGACCCCCTCCTTGTGGCCGGCGACACGCGTTCTGCCACGCGACTTGGCCCACCGGCCGTTGCCGTCCATGATGCAGGCGATGTGGACCGGGATCGGGCCGCGCGCCTTGAGCGCGTCCTGCACCGCACGGTCCGCCTCGGTCTGCCCCGAGGCGGTGAGCTGGACGGGCGCGTCGCGCTGGGTGAGGGTCGCCATGGCAGAAGGTAGCCGCGCGGGCGCGGGGCCGCGAGGACGCGCGTCTAGCCGAACCAGCGCACGGCGTCGTTGAAGATCACGAACACCATGAGCATCAGGATGAGCGCCACGCCGACCTGCTGGACCACCATCCGCACCTTCAGCGAGGGCTCGCGGCGCACGACGCCCTCGTAGAGCAGGAACACGAGGTGCCCGCCGTCGAGGGCCGGGATCGGCAAGATGTTGAACACCGCCAGGGCGATCGAGAGGATGGCGACGAAGTTCCAGAACGAGACAAAGCCGGCGTCGGCGGCCTCCTTCGACTGCTTGGCGATCATCAGCGGCCCGCCCACGTTCTCGCGCACGCTCTCGCGCCCGGTCACCAGCTTGCCGATGAACCCGAAGTAGAGGCTTGTCATCGAGATCGTCTGGTCGATCCCCGCCGCGATCGCCTCGCCGGGGCCGTACCGCTCGATCCGCTGACCGAGCGTCGTCTGGTCCACAACGACGCCGAGGACGAAGCGCTCGCCGGACGCCCGCGGCGTCGCCTCGGCCTCGTAGACCGTCGCCTCGGCCTGGCGCTCGACGACGGTGGCGGTGGCCGCCTCGGTGCCGAGCGAGTCGGGCCGTGCCCAGCGGAGCGTGATCGTCCCGCCCCCGGAGCCCACGATCGCCTCGGTGAGCGCGTCCCAGCTCGCGATCGGCTCGCCGTCGACCGACACGACGCGGTCGCCGGGCCGCAGGCCCGCCTCGTCGGCCGCCGACCCGGACCCGACGGAGAGGAGGACCGGCGGAAACTGCGGGACCGCCCCGAGGATGCTCAGCAGGGTCGGCTCGAGGCCGGCCTCCTCCATCGCCATCTGCTCGCGCGTCAGCCGCGTGATGAGCCCGTCTGGGCCGCGGAGGTCGACGCGCTCGCCGTCGCGGTCGACCGTCAGCACAAGCGGGTCGGCCATGAAGGTCTCGGGCGAGAGGATGTCCTCCCACCGGGCGATCTCCTCGCCGTTGACGCCCACGACCCGGTCGCCGGTCTCGAGCCCCATCTCGGCCGCGACCGAGCCGGGCACGATGGTCAGGCGCACGTTCTCGGCCGGCGTGTAGCTCTGCCCGTACCCGAACGCGAGCGCCGAGTAGATGACGGCCGCCAGAATGATGTTGAACACCACCCCGGCCGAGATCACCACAACCCGCTGCCACACCGGTTTCGAGCGGTACTCGTCGGGCTGCGGCTCGCTCTCGAGGCCGTCGACGTCCATGCTCTCGTCCACCATCCCGGCGATCTTGACGTAGCCGCCGAGCGGCACCGCCCCGAGGCGGTACTCGGTGTCGCCGACCTGCTTCTTGATGATGTTGGGCGGGAAGCCGAGCGAGAACGCGTCAACGCGCATCCCGAAGAGGCGGGCGGCCAGGAAGTGGCCCAGCTCATGGACGAAGACGAGGATGCCGAGGGCGACCGCCACCCACAGGACGTAGGACAATCCGTTGAACAGTGCCTCCATGATGCAGTCAGTCAGGGACGGGCGAGCGCGCCCGGAAGGGGGGAAACGTCAGGCCGGCTGAAACGTTCGGGCGGCCTCGCTGGCGAGCGCCCGCGCCCGGCCGTCAACGTCGAGCAGCGCGTCGAGCGTGCCCGCCTCGGGGCCGGCCGCGGCCAGGCCGGCGTCCACGAGGCGGGGAATGTCGGTGAAGCGGATGCGGCCGTCCAAGAACGCCCCGACCGCCACCTCGTTCGCGGCGTTGAGCGCGGCCGGCGCTGCACCGCCAGCGTCGAGCGCATCGTAGGCGAGGCCGAGGCAGGGGAAGCGCGCGTAGTCGGGGTCGTGGAATTCGAGCGGGCCCGCCTCGGCCCATGCCAGCCGCTCGTGGGGGGCCGGCCAGCGCTCAGGGTAGCTCAGCGCGACCTGGATCGGCACCTTCATGTCGGGCACGCCCACCTGCGCCTTCGACGACCCGTCGACGAACTGGACGACCGAGTGGACGACCGACTGGGGATGCACGACGACCGCGATCTGCCGGGCCGGGAGGCCGAACAACCAGTGGGCCTCGATCACCTCGAGCCCCTTGTTCATCATCGTCGCCGAGTCGATGGTGATCTTGGCGCCCATCGACCAGTTCGGGTGGCGGAGCGCCTCCTCGGGCGTGATGGCGCCGAAGGTCTCGGCCGGGCGGTCGCGGAAGGGGCCCCCCGAGGCGGTCAGGATCAGGCGCTCGACGGCGCCCTCGGGCTCGCCGACGAGGCACTGGAAGAGCGCCGAGTGCTCCGAGTCGACGGGGATGACCGTCGATCCGCTCCGGCGAGCCGCCGCCTCGACGAGCGCGCCCGCGACGACAAGCGCCTCCTTGTTGGCGAGCGCGACCGTCCGCCCCGCCTCGACGGCGGCCAGCGTCGACCGGAGCCCGGCGGCGCCGACGATCGAGGCCACGACCACGTCGGCCTCGCGGACGGCCAGCGCCTCGACCGCCTCGGGGCCGGCCGAGACGTCGATGCCCGTCCCGGCGAGAGCCTGGCACAGCGGCGCGTAGGCGTCCGGGTCGGCGATGGCGACCGCCTCGGGCCGGACGCCGAGGGCCTGACGGGCGAGCGCCTCCCAGTTCGACCCCGCCGCGAGCGCCTCGATGCGCAGACGGGCAGGGAAAAGCGCCGCCACCTCCAGCGTCTGCGTTCCGATGGACCCCGTCGAGCCGAGGACGACGACGCGTCGTGGCGAGCCGGTTGCGCGGGGCGCAGGCGGTCGGAGGTCCGGCAGCATCGGCGGTACGAACGGGGCGCGCGTGGGCGTTGGGGCGGCGAGCGGCCCAGAAGATAGGCGTGCTCGGGACGGCCCTCCTCCGTCCTACCTTGACGGACCCCGCCTGCTCGACGTGCGCCTCGCCCTCGCCTTTCTCCTCCTCGCTCCGCTCGCTGCGGCCGCGCAACCGACGCCCCCGCCAACGCCCCGCCTCGGGCAGGAGACGCCCGCGCGTGCCGAGTACGTGCTGGCCGTGCAGCTCCTCAACAACGGGCGCGTCGCCGAGGCCACCCCGCTCCTCGAAGACCTCCTGCGGGCCGAGCCCACCTCGGTGCCCGTCCGCCTGAAGCTGAAGGAGGCCTACGAGACGGCGCGGCGCTACCCCGAGGCGGTGGCCCTCATGGAGGCGTGGATCGAGCAGGTCGGGCCGAACCCGCCGCTCGTCTCCGACTACGGGGTGGCGCTCTACCGCGCGGGCCAGCCTCAGGATGCCACGCGGGCGTGGCGCGAGGCCATCGCGCTCGCGCCGGACAAGGAGCAAACGTACCGGACGGTCGCCAACGCCATCGGCGGGATCCGCCTCTACACCGAGGCGGCGGACGTTCTCGACCAGGGCCGGCTGGCCCTCGGCGACGACAACCTCTTCCTGCTGGAGCGGGCGCACCTCTACGGCCTCGGGCTGGAGTACGGGCCGGCCATCGACCTCTACCTCCAGCTCCTCGCCACGCAGCCGGAGCACGCGCCCGGCGTCCGTGCGCGGCTGACGCGGCTTCTGGAGGGGCAGGACGCACCCGCCATCTTCGCCGCGGCCGTCGACCGGGCGATCACGCTCGACCCGCTCAACCGGGCCTTCCGCGAGCTGGCGGCGTGGCTCGCCCTCGAGCGCAAGGACTACGGCGGCGCCCTCGACGCCATCCGCGCGCTCGACCGCCTCGAGAGCGAGCAGGGCCAGACGCTCCTCGCCTTCGCCGAGCAGGCCGCAGCCGCCGACGCCACCGAGGCGGCCGGCCTCGCCCTCGACGAGATCCTGGCCCGCCACCCCGACGCGCCCTCGGCACCGCCGGCCCGGCTGATGCGCGCGCAGCTCTGGGACGACCAGGCCCGCGCCGACCGCGAGTCGGCAGACCGCGGGCCAACGCCCGCTGCCGACGCCGCACGCGACGGGTACCGCGCGTTCCTGGACGCCAACGCGGGGTCGCCGGCCTCCCCGCGTGCCGCGTTCGCCCTCGCGACGCTGCTTCGCGACGTCTATCGGGACTACGATGCCTCGGAGGTGCTCCTCGAGCAGGCCGCCTCGGGGCGGTCGGCCGACGTGGCGGCGCGCGCGCGGCTGGCGCTCGGCGAGGTCGCCGTGCGGCGAGGCGATCTCGACGGGGCACGCGACCGGTTCACCGACGTCGAGACGCGCCTCCGGATCGGCACGCTGGCCGAGCAGGCGCGCTACGAGATGGCCCTCGTCGACTTCTACGAGGGGTTCATGTTCTCGGCCCTGGCCCGCGTCGAGGCGCAGGACGAAAACACGGCGGCCGACGCCGCCAACGACGCCATCGCGCTCCGCGTGACCCTCACCGAGACGCTCGACCAGAACAACCCGCCGGGGCCAGACGACGACCTCTCGGGCGACCCGCTGCACGTCTACGCGCGCGCCGCCCTCCTCCACCGGCGCGGCCTCCCCGAGGCGGCCCTCGCCGTGCTCGACACGCTCGACGCGACCACCTCGCCGAGCCACCCGCTCGCCGACGAGTCGCTCTACCTCCGGGCCTCCATCCTTCGCGCGTCGGACCAGGCCGAGGCGGTGATCGCCGTGCTCGACCGCCTGGCCGAGCAGCATCCGATGTCGTTCTTCCTCGACCGGGCGCTCCGCCTCCAGGCCCAGGTGCTGGAAGACCGCCTCGGGGATCCCGCCGGGGCGGCCGAGCGCTACACGCGGCTCTTGGAGCGCTTCCCGGGCTCGCTCTTCGCCCCCGAGGCGCGGCTCGAGCTGCGGCGCCTGCGTTCTCCGTCGTAGAGGGCGTTGATGATGTATCAGATCGGGCTTTGCACGGCTGCACCGGCACCTTCACTGCGTCGCGCTGCATCGACGACGCTCGCGCATCGCCTGCTTGGCTGCGCCGACCTGGCGGTTCACGCTTCTTGTGGAGGGTCGGCTCGCTCGCGCACGCTCACGACCTGAAAACCTCAACGCCCTCTCATTTTTGCAATAACGGCATGACCTTCCGCGTCCTCGCGCTCTCCCTCGCCCTCCTCCCCGCCTCCGCCTCGGGGCAGGACCTTGTCATCCCGATGGACGAGTCGCAGACGGACCACCTCCGGGCCTACGGCGCCGTCTACTGGGCGCTCACGCAGGGCCTCGAGGTGGACTGGCTCCTCAACGTCCGCGGCGGCTCGTTCCTCGCGCCGGCCGACGCCGAGTTCCAGACCGAGCTGCGCGTCCGCGGCGTGTCGTTCGAGGCGGCCAACGGCGCCGCCGTTGTCTCCGAGGCGGAGTCGGGCGACGGCAACACGGCGGTCGTCCGCCTCGAGAAGGCGCCCCGGATCGCCGTCTACGCCCCCGACCAGACGCTCCCGTGGGACGACGCCGTCCTGCTCGCGCTCGCCTACGCCGAGGTGGAGTACGAGCAGATCTACGACGCCGACATCCTCGACGGCCGCCTCGAGGAGTTCGACTGGGTCCACCTCCACCACGAGGACTTCACGGGCCAGTACGGCAAGTTCTACGCCTCCTTCCGGGGCCAGGCGTGGTACCAGCAGCAGCAGCGGGAAGCCGAGCAGTCGGCCCGCGCGTTCGGGTTCGCGAAGGTGAGCCAGCTCAAGCTGGCCGTCGCCCAGACGATCCGCGACTACGTGGTTGGCGGCGGCTTCCTGTTCGCGATGTGCTCGGGCACGGACACGTTCGACCTCGCGCTCGCCGCCCACCGCGTCGACATCGTGCCGCGCGAGATGGACGGCGACGGCGTAACACCGGGCGCCGCCCAGATGCTCGACTTCTCGCAGACGCTCGCCTTCCAGGACTTCGTGCCGGATCTCAACCCGATGGAGTACGAGCACTCGGACATCGATGCCCCGCCGCCGCCGGCGCTGCGCAACCCGCTGACCGACTACTTCACGCTGTTCGACTTCTCGGCCCGCTGGGACCCCGTCCCGACGATGCTGACCCAGAACCACGTCGCGAGCGTGCGCGGGTTCATGGGCCAGACGACCGCGTTCCGCCCGGACGCCCTCAAACCCGGCGTCGTGGTTCTGGCCGAGAGCCCGACGACGGGCGCGGTCCGCTACCTGTACGGGCCGGCCGGGCAGGGCTTCTTCGCCTTCTACGCCGGCCACGACCCCGAGGACTACCAGCACTTCGTGGGCGACCCGCCGACGGACCTCTCGCTCCACCGGACCTCGCCGGGCTACCGGCTGATCCTGAACAACGTGCTGTTCCCGGCGGCCAAGAAGCAGCCGCAGAAGACGTAGGCGCCGCCTCGGGGAGCGCGGCTCCGCAGCGGACCACGGACGACGGTCTTCCACCTCGGGGCCGACCGCCTCGGGCGAGGCGGGACCACGGACGACAGACCGCGGACCGCCGCCTGAGCGACCGGCCGAGACGCCGCCGCCTCAGGGCCGAACGCGGCCTCGGTGTGTACGAGTCCCCTCCGCCCCGTGCGGGGCAGGGTCCGGGAGGCGGCGAATCGGCCGCGACGCCAGACCCCGAGGCGGGCTCCTGCCGGGACGGATTGCACGTGAGCCGACGCTCCCTCCATTCTTCCCATTCCCCCATTCCGTCGTGCAGGATGAGGAAACAGGGGCATGCCGGCAGCGGTACGGACGGCCTCCCTCCGAACAAACCGGCACGGCTCTAATCCCCGAGGCGGAGACATCGATACGCTGGGAGTTCCCCCTCCCCGATTGTGCGTCTCGTCTGCTTCGCGCTTGCCCTCGTGGCGGCCCTCCCCTCGTCGGCCCAGATCCACGCTGGCCTCGACGGCACGGCCCTCGTCGACGCGCTCGTTGCCGACTACAAGCCGTACACCGTCCTCTCGCTCGCAGCCAGCAAGGACACGCTCTACGCCGTCGTCGACTCGTCGCACGTGGGCGGCCAGGTCGGAGCAGCCGGGATCTACACGGGGCAGTTCGTGCCGTTCGACTGCGCCCCCAACTGTGACCCGTCCCAGGACGTCTTCAACGGGGGCTCGGGGCTTTCGCAAGAGCACATCTGGCCCCGGAGCCAGGGCGGCTACTGCCCGAGCGGGAGTCCGGCCACCTGTGACGACCGGGCCGAGAGCGACCTCCACCACCTCCGAGCCGCCCTCCAAACGGTGAACTCCGCACGCGGCAACCTCCCGTTCGGGGAGAGCGACGACGGCCAGACGACCGCGTGGTACCGACACGGAACCGTCCGGTCGAGCGTGCCCGCCTCGGAGATCGAGGCGTGGAGCGAGCGGCTCGGCAGTGCGCTGTTCGAGCCCCGCGAGTCCGAGAAGGGAGATGTCGCGCGGGCGATGTTCTACGTGTACACGATGTATGGCCCGCGCACCTCGGGCCAGGCCGACGAGGCGTTCTTCGCGTCGATGCGCGAGACGCTGCTCGCATGGCACGCCGCCGACCCCGCCGACAACCGCGAGACCGCGCGGATGTGGCGCGCGGCAGCATACCAGGAGGACAAGCCAAACCCCTTCGTCCTCGACGCGACGCTCGCCGCCCGCGCCTACGGGTCAGCGGCTCCCTCCGACCCGCCGACCGCCTCGGGGTATGTGCCGGTCGCGTGGATCAACGAGGTCCACTACGACAACGCGGGCGCCGACGAGGGCGAGTTCATCGAGGTGGCTGTGGATTCGTCGTTTGCAGCCCTCGAACGCCTTCTGGTCACGTTCTACAACGGGTCGAACGGGACCGCCTACGACGCCCATGCGGTCTCGCTCTTCACGCGGGGCGATGCGGCCGGGACTGCCCGGCTCTACCACCTCGCGGTGGCCGGAATCCAAAACGGCAGCCCGGACGGAATTGCGCTTTCGTTCTCCGATGGCGGCGCCCTCGGCGACTCGCTTCTGGCGTTCCTGTGCTACGAAGGCACGTTCACGGCCGCGAGCGGCCCCGCCGACGGCGCGACCTGCACCGACATCGGGGTGGCGGAGTCCGGATCGACGCCGGCGGGCACGAGCCTCCAGCGGACCGGTACCGGCCGGGTGGGGACGGACTTCGCATGGAGCGCCGGCGAGGTGGCAACCCCAGGCACCCTGAACGTGGGCCAGACGATGGGTCTGTCGCAAAACGCCGTGACGCTCGACGGGCCGGAGGGCTGGCACCTCCTCGCCGCGCCGTCGCCAGTCCGCCTGTCGTCGTTCCTCTCGACGCTGTGGACGCAGGGCGCGGCCGGCGCCGACACCGAGGCGGGCGCGCCCAACGTCTACCGCTACGACGCCGCCTCGGGGTGGGTGGCGGTGACCGATCTCGAACGCGACCTGCGTCCAGGCGACGCGGTCGCCGTCTACGTCTACGCCGACGACGATCCCCTCGGGCCGGGGCTCCAGGGCGGATTCCCGAAGTCCCTGCCCGTCGTCGGCTACGAGGCGGGCGTGCCGTTCGCGTACGCCCTCCTCCCCCGAGGTGGCACCGTCGACGGGTTTCACCTGCTCGGCAACCCCACGAACACGGCGGTCGCGTGGGGCGCATGGGCGGCGAGCGACGTCGGCGCGACGGTCCATGTCTACGACCCGGCCCTGCCCGGTTACCGGTCGCACAACGGAACCGCCGGCTCACTGGCGAACGGCGAGATCCCCGCCTACACCGGCTACTGGGTCGAGACGACCGGCGAGGCGCCGGGTCTGACCGCGCTCCGGCCGGCGCCGCCCGCGCGCCGAGCGCCCCCTGCGGTCCTCTCGCTCCACGCCGAGGCGGTCGCGGAGGGCCAGGCCCTCCGCGCCGTCGCCACGCTCGTCGACGACGACGCGGCCGCAGCCAGCCGAGACCGCCTCGACGGGCGCTGGCGCGCGCCCCTCGACGCGACACACGTGCGGCTGTACACGCTCACGCCCGACGGCGAGGCGCTGTCTCTCGACGCGCGCCCGCTCGCGCCGGGCGACACGGTCCGCCTCGGAGTCGGGATCGTGCAGAACGGAGCGCCGGTGGCCGGCACGGTCCGCGTCTCGTGGGACGGCGACGCCTTCCCGCCGTTCTCCGTGGTCGCTGCCGATGGGAGCGCGACCGGTGCGGCCAACGCCAGCGGTTTCGACGTGACCCTCGACTCGTCATCCACCGGTCGCCTCACCCTCGTCGTCGGCGCGGCGACGGACGCCGCGGCCGGCCCCGAGGTGGCTCCGCTCGGGCTTTCGGTCGGACCGAACCCGGCACGAGATCGGATTCGCGTCGTCGCCACGCGCGACGGCGCCCGCCTCGGGGTCGAGGTGTACGACGCCCTCGGCCGGAGGGTGATGCAGCTCCCCGAGCGCGCCCACCGGTGGGTCGAGGACGTCGACGTGCGGAGCCTTGCCCCGGGCGCCTACGCGATCCGCGTCCATGCCACCGAGGCGGACGGCACGCGGACGCAGACAACGCGCCGGATCGTGGTCGTCCGGTAAGGTCGGCGAGACGGCTACCTTTGGACCGATCCGAAGCGCCCTCGCAACGTCGCCCGGCTGCACGGGCTCCCTCTTCCACGCCGACGTTCCGGATCGGTCCTCTGCAGCCGCCCTCTTCGCCCCACCGTGAGCCCAGCCAAGCCTCCGTCCGCCAGCGTCTGCCGCATGAACGAGCTGGTGCTGCCCAACGACACCAACACGCTCGGCAACCTGATGGGCGGGCGCCTGCTCCATTTCATGGACGTGTGCGCCGCGATCGCCGCGCAGCGCCACTCGAACCGCACCGTCGTGACGGCGAGCGTCGACTCGGTCGACTTCCGGAGCGCGATCCGCCTCGGGGAGGTCGTAGTTCTCGAGGCGACGGTCAACCGGGCGTTCACGACGTCGATGGAGGTGGGCGTCGAGGTGTGGGCCGAGGACACCTCGACCGGCGAGCGTCGGCGGTGCAACCAGGCGTTCTACACGTTCGTGGCGGTTGACCAGAGCGGGCGGCCGATCCCGGTCGGGCCGGTCGAGCCCGGCACCGAGGCGGAGCACGAGCGGTACGCGGCCGCTGCGCGCCGCAGGCAGCTCCGGCTGGTGCTGGCCGGGCGCCTTCCGCTCTCCGAGGCGGACGACCTCCGCGAGCACCTCGCCGTCGCCGCTGCCGATTGACGGGAGCCGCCTGGGGGCCCGGCGCGTAGACCCGTCCCTCCTCCCCCTGGACCATGCGCTTCCTCTCTCTCGCTCTTCTCCTCCTCGTTGCCCCGGCTGCCTCGGCACAGTTCGCCATCGGGGGGCAAATCGGGGACCCGACCGGGCTCTCCCTCAAGTTCGGCGGCGGCCCCGGTGCGCTGCTGGTGGCGGTCGGGTGGGACCTCGACGGGTTCGACCGTGTCGCAGCCGAGGGGCACTACGTCCTGCGCACACGCCCGCTCCAGGGCACCCGGACGGCCCGCCTGTTCTACGGCCCGGGCGTCTTCGTCCACGCCCGCGAGGAGGCCGAGGACGACATCGGGGTGAGCCTGGGGGTCGGGCTGGAGGGCGACCTCTCTCCGGACTTCGAGCTCTACGGCCTGCTGTCGCCGCGCCTCCAGCTCGTCGACGAAACCGACTTCGACCTGGGCGGCGGCCTCGGCCTTCGCCTCCGTCTCTAGCCGCATGACTCCCGATCGCCCCATCCGCATCCTGATCGCCAAGGTCGGCCTCGACGGCCACGACCGGGGCGCCAAAGTCGTCGCCGCCGCGCTGCGCGACGCGGGCATGGAGGTGATCTACACCGGGCTGCGCAAAACCCCCGAGGTGGTCGTCCGCGCGGCCGAGGAGGAGGACGTCGACGCCGTCGGCGTGTCGATCCTCTCGGGCGCGCACGGGACGGTCCTGCCCCGGATGCGAGCGCTCCTCGACGAGGCCGGGATGGACGACGTCCTTCTCGTGGCCGGTGGCACGATCCCCGAGGAGGACGCCCACGACCTGCTCGACCGCGGCGTCGTGGCCGAGGTGTTCACCCCCGGAGCGTCGCTCGCCGGGATCGCGGCCTCGTTGGAAGAGGCCGTTCGGGAGCGTCGGGCGGCCTAGGCGTGCTGCCCCCCCGCCTCCTGATCACCGGGGCCAACGGCCTCGTCGGGCAAGCCCTCCAGCGGTCCGCCGCGCGGTGGCGAGGCGCCGACGTCCTGGCGACGAGCCGGTCGGCGCCCAGTGCGCTCCCGCACCGCACCGGCGGATGCGCCCGCCTCGCTGTGACCGACCCCGAGGCGGACGAGCGCGTGTTCCAGGACTTGGCGCCGGACGTCGTGCTGCACGCGGCCGGCTCGGCGCAGGTCGAGGCG